>AP025685.1:1826524-2130945 GCA_022846635.1 Salmonella enterica subsp. enterica serovar Choleraesuis | reverse complement strand
CCCACCCAGGCTTTATTCTTCACGCTCTCTGTCATTTTACCTTTAGTCAGATTCAGAGCTGACGCTACGCCTCACAAGATAATGATGACCAACTTGCGTTAACGGCGTTTTTATAGCCGAATATTCCTTCCATTGTGCAGGAGCGTTTCCATGGCCGCCAATACCACCACAGCAAGACTGGGGCCTCGTGCCCGCAAGCTGCCGAACTATGCGCTGTACGGGGCGCACAGCGTGAACAGCACGGTAGATATTGTTCATCACGAACGAATCCCCGACCGGGCCAGCCGTTTTGGTTTCGACATTGAGCCACATTTTCACGACGCGCTAATCCAGACGCTCTATGTCACCCGCGGCGGCGGTGAGGCGACTATTGATGGCAAAGTATGGGCGTTCAAAGCGCCATGCCTTATCGTGGTGCCTGCCCATTCGGTACATGGTTTTCGCTTTCGGGAAAATGTGGATGGCCATGTGATTACCGCGGCTCAGTCGGCGCTGGAGTCAGTTGCCCATACCGCTGCACCAGAGCTGTTGGCTTTTGCCAGAATGCCCGCCGTGCTGGCGGTGGATCCCTCAAGCCGTCGCGGCGCACCGTTAGAAACGCTATTTGAGGCTATCGGGCGCGAAGCCGAGCAGCCGGAGCGCTGGCAATTTACCGCCGGTCTGGCGCTGACTATTGCTCTGTTTGTCCAGATTGCGCGGCTTAGCGAGCAGGCACGCCTGGCGGGAAACCCGGCGCGGGCCGCAATTGCCGCAAGGATCGAGCGCTTCCGTGCGCTACTTGATGAGCGCTGCCGCACACGCCAGCCGGTGGCCAGTTATGCTGAGGCAATGGGGATTTCCAGCGGCCAGCTAACCCGAATTTGTCGTGAAGCCTTCGGTATTTCGGCCATTGAAGCTATCGACAGACGCGCTATTCACGAAGCTAAAAGATTGCTGGGCTATTCGGCGTTCAGCATTAAACAGATTGCCGGTGAGCTAGGCTTTCGTGATGAGGCCTATTTTGGCCGTTTTTTCCGCAAGCAAACCGGGCTGCGGCCAACCGAATATCGCCTTCTGGAGCAGGGCAGGCTTGCGCATTTTGATGGCGGGTCGTAACCGGAGAAACCACAGGCTGTTGGTTTAAAGAACCGGCTGCTGTTATTAGCAGCCGGAAGAGACGGTCAGCGCTTATCAGCCGGTAAAAGGAGTGATTTGAACATACAGATGTTCGGGGCCAGAGTTAGTCAGATTATTGCCGCGCACGTACTCAATTGGTCTCTGCGGGTCGAGGGTAATACTGCCTGCTTTACTGGCCAGCAACCGGCTGGCAATCAGGGTTTCCAGCTTAGCCAGCGGCTGGCCGAGGCATTTATGGATCCCGTTACCGAACCCGAGGTGGCCGCTGGTGTCGCGGTCAATATTAAAAGTTTCCCCATCAGCAAACTTACGGCTATCGCGATTAGCTGAAGAGAGCAGAAGCCGAACCACGGCGCCTTTGGGCAACTCGACGCCCGCCACCGTAGTCGCTTCGGTCGTCATCCGGCTTACCCGTTGAACCGTACCGCGATAGCGCGCCACCTCCTCAACAAAGCGTTCCGCATCGTCAGGATTTTCCCGGATGCGCTGTAGAAGTTGAGGCTGTTCGGCATACATCCGGAAGGCATTGGCGACCAGAATGGTAGTGGTGTCGTGTCCGGCGATAAATACAAACGCGCACAGTTCTTTAGCTTCCTTCTCCGACAGCAAACCGTCCTTCCACATACGGGAGATATGGCCACCAATTGACTGACTGTTAGTGATATATAGCCGCTCCATAGCATCTTTGAGATAGGCAAAGAAGGCCATCGCACTTTGCTCGTCAGTGCCGGTTCCTGGGGCATTGCGCGCCAGGCGGCCAAAGTAGCTGAAGGTTTCGTCCGACCAGAACTTCATCTTTTCTTCGTCCTCATTGGGGACGTCAATCATGGTGGATATGGTGGAGATACTCAGCGGAATAGCGAAGTCTTCCACCACGTCGCCACCGCCGTTGGCTATCATCGCATCAATTAACTCACCGGCCCGTTTTTCAATCTGGCCGATAAAAGGATCGAGAGCCAGCGGCATAAACGACGGCTGAGCCACTTTACGCAGCCGGGTATGGTCCGGCGCGTCAAACAGGGTCAGAAACGTTAACGGCGGCGGGCTGACGACTTCGGATGAGAACAGTTTCGGGTTGCGGATAGCCTGATAAACATCGTCGTAACGCGAAATAAACCAGACATCGGAGGTTGCAGACTGGCAGCGCAGCACCGGCGCATGTTCGCGCATCCAGCGGTAATGTTCGTAAGGATCGCCCTGTTGCCCATCATCAACCACTTTAAAAGGCTCGAGTTCCTCCGGCCAGTTCAGCTCATGAGAATAAGGGGGCAGCTCCGGGGCTGCGAAGGGACATCGGGCCGGTTCTGGTTCCGGGACATCGGCAGCAAGGGAAGCAGAAGGAGCGGTAGCAGGGGGCTGTTTGTCCAGCGCCCGGCTCATGGTCGCTCGCGAATGAAGGTTATGGAGCGCCAGCGCTTCCCGCGCCGCATTCAAGTCGCCATATTCAAACGCGCTGACCAGCGCCCGGTGCTGCTGGACAATATCACCCACAATTTCTACGCTGGTTGCCAGCGCTCGGCCAATATAATCCTGTACCGCCAGCTGTTTATACATGGCAATCAGCGGCGCATTGCGGGAAGCTTCTATCAGAAACAGATGGAAGGCGTGATTGGCTTCGACATAGCGCGCCACATCGGTAAAACGATTACCCTCTACAAACCTGCCGGTGGCCTCCGCCAGCTGGCGCATGGTAATAAGCTGTGCAGCGGACAGTCGCCCCATTGTCAGCTGTACCGCACCAAGTTCCAGCGCCATACGCAGATCAAAGGCATCATCAACGTTAGCCGGGTCGATGTGCTCTTCGCCGGTCTGTATCACCAGTCCGCTGCCGGCAAACTTTTCGTAATAGAAGTTATGCGCCATTAGCCCTTGTTCCGTTAGCCAGCTCCGCACTGCTTCAACCATCGGCGGCGGCCCGCACAGGTAGATATCGGCATCGCCGCCGTTAAGCATATCCGTTTGGATATGGTGAGTTACGTAGCCTTTATAGGGCCAGGTACTGTCGGGAGCCGCGACGGTACACAGATAGCTGAAATTGGGCAGCAGGCGGGCGTACTTCTCAAGCTGGTCGAGTGCGACTAAATCCTCATCATTTGTGACGCCAAAAATCAGGTGTACCGGCTGCTCCGTGGCACTGTCTGCCGCCATTTTATCCAGCATCGACAGGAACGGGGCAAGACCGGTCCCTCCGGCCAAAAACAGTAGCGGGCGTTCAATCGGTCGCAGATAAAAGCTGCCCATCGGCCCGCACAGCTCTATGCCGTCGCCGGGCCTGGCCGTCTCGCGCAGCCAGCCCGACATCAAACCTTGCGGCACATTGCGGATCAAAAAGGACAGCTCGCTGTTATCCGGCCCGGAACTGAAAGAGTAGGAGCGGCTCTCACTGGTGCCGGGAACCTGCACATTCACATACTGGCCGGGGAGAAAACGGAGCGGGTCGGGATTATCCAGCGCAACTGAGAAGCTGATTGTGGTTGCGGAGAGCATCCGGCAGGCGGTGATTTTCCCCGGATAAACCGAGCTGTTTACCTGTGAGGCCTCTGCGGTCGTAGCCAGTTTTACCACGCAGTCGCTGGAGGGATGCATCTGACAGGTAAGAACACGGCCGGCGGCGGCTTCCTGCCGGGAAAGCGCATCGTCAACATAGTCGCCAAGCCGATACTGGCCCGATTCACAGGTAGCTTTACAGGTGCCACACACGCCGTCGCGGCAGTCGAGGGGTATGTTTATTTTGGCGCGCAGCGCGGCATCGGCGACTGATTCGCCGTCAAGACAATCGATAAAGCGCGTCGCACCATCTTCAAAGCGTAGGGTAATTTGGTGAGTCATCTGGTTCACATCCTCCTGGGCAGTTGCGGTTTGGCAGGCCGTGATCGGTTCCAGCGTGTGCCTCGAAGTCGTTGGTTAGACTCACTATTTATTTACGCGCTGGTTGATGCCTATCAAATGCTGGATGTGTTTTTCAGTCAACGGACAGAGCAGACATAAAACAGGACAAAACGTGCATCTGCCGTTTGGGAGATAAAATCTGTGATCGCCATTTTTAATGGCTTTGTGCGCTATACCCCTGAGATTCTGGATGACACTCAAAAGCTTCGTTATAGTTCTGACACCGTGTTATTGAATGACAAATAAAAGAGAGGCGCGTTATGGCGCGAACAGTCTACGTAAACGGGCAATATCTTGATGAGCAGCAGGCGTCGGTATCGATTTTCGACCGGGGCTTTCTGTTTGGCGATGCGGTATATGAAGTGACCGCGGTAGTGGATGGAAAACTTTGGGATCTGGACGATCATCTCCGTCGTCTGCATCGTTCTGCCGCCGGGCTTGGCATCGAGTGTCCATGGAGCGAGGAGCAGCTGCGAGAAATCCATCAGACTCTGGTGGCTAAAAATAGCCTGCATGAAGGCGTGATTTATTTACAGCTATCCCGGGGTAATACCGGCGACCGCGATTTTTCATATGCCGACATCAGTAATCCTCCAACGCTTATCCTGTTTACTCAGCAAAAAACGCTGGTTGATGTGCCGAAGGCCAGCACCGGAATTAAAGCGGTGACCCAGCCCGATGTACGCTGGCAGCGGCGCGACCTGAAAACCGTGTCGCTACTGGCGGCCAGCATGGCATATACCTGGGCCCGGCAGCACGGTGCCGATGATGCGCTGCTGGTTGAAGACGGGATGATAACCGAAGGGACGTCGTCCAATGTCTTTATGGTGACCGCTGACAATACCGTGATAACCCGCCCGCTGGGGAGTGGTATTCTGCCTGGCACCACCCGCCGCCTGCTGCTTAGTATTATTGATAAGCAGGGGCTAAAACTGGAAGAACGGGTATTCAGCCCGCAAGAGGCGCAACAGGCCCGGGAGTTGTTTATCAGCTCCACCACCGCGCTGATTATGCCCATTGTGGAGCTGGACGGTGTGACCATTGGCGAAGGCAAACCCGGCCCGGTAGCGATGGCCATGCGTCAGGGATTAATTGACTGGATCCGTCAGTCTGAGAAATAACGGCTACCACTCTATGCCGGGCCTTTGCCCGGCATCGGCGCAATTCGATGCTTTAACCGGCAAACGCCGGGCTCATTGCCAGATAAATCCCCTCCACGCTATTCATCCCGCCCCGGATTTGGAAAAATAGTCACTAATCACTCTCTTGCCGGAATCTGTGCATGCCACTGCGTAATCTCACCCCACCGAAAACCCTGACTCAGCTGCTGGATAAAGCCGAAACAATGGATCATGACCTGCGCTGGCAATTTATGGTGGAGCTGGGGCGAATGTCGCTGGCCAATGACGGATTAGCGCAAATACTTAACGGGCTGTCCTTATCGCCGGTTCATTACCAACGCACCCTGGCGGCTATGTCACTGTATGGTTCGCACGACAGGGTACTGATTGACCGGCTGCTGGCCGATCCTTCCCGTTTCTTTGCAACCTGCGTTTTAAAACTGGCGGTCAGACTTTTGCCGGGGGATTTGCTGGTTGCCCGGTATCCCACGCTTTCCCGACCACGGCGTTTGCACATGCTTCAGCTACTGCTGAATGCCCGACGAAGTGACATCGTGGACCAGCTATACCGCCAGGCTGAAGGGCAGGAACGGCTGGATGTGCTCTGCTTTGCCTCTGAAACATTGGTTATCGAACAGCTTGATAATCTGCAGGAGACCAGGCTGAGCGATGTGCATTGGGGGCGGCTGGCTTTACGCTTTCCGTCCAGAGTACAGGCAGTGATGCAAACGGCTCTGGAGAACCCAGGACAGCCAGGACGGGAGACTCAGCGGGCGGTGAAAACCGTTTTAAACCGTTTGCATCGAGCGGCGCCAGCTCTCGGTTTACAGCTTCTGAGGCAGGCAATCGCTAAACTCCCGGCCCAATGGCTTCAGCCTGAGCCTTACGCCCGCATGTTTCCGGAGACAATAGGGGAAATCATTGCAGCCCATATCACGCCGTTATCCATCGCCTGGCCGGTTAGCGCACTTAAACGGCTAAGTGAGCCAACCCTGTGTGCGCTGGTAGAGAAAAACGCGCTGCCCCACCTGATAAATCTGTTCCCAAAACTGCGGCCAGCCCAGCGTAGCGCGATATACCGGCATCGGGCGCTGGCTCTGCGTACCGAGGCGGGGGTACTGCCGCTGCGCTATGTTACTGCGCTTGCCAAAAAGGAAAGAGTAGCTGAGGCTCGACATGCCTTTAGCGCACCGCTGCTGCAATCACAACCCGTAGCCAGACTCCCGTATCTGGCCGCGCTGCCATTCAGTGAGGGCCTTGAGCTTGCCGCGCCATATCTGAATCAGCCGGAAAGCGAACTCAGGGCTGCCGCTCTGCGGGCCCTTATACAAAGTGCTCGTTATGATATGAACGGGCCAGACGCGGCGCTGGATTTATGCGTTAAGCGCGAGCATGAACAGGATCCGGTGAGGCTGGCGATGATCGAAGCGCTGGCCAGCCTGCCTGCGGCCCGCAGGAGACCTGAACATTTTGTCAAAATCAGGTCTATTGTTGGCGCTGCGCTTAACGCTCGTGACGTCTCGTTTCCAACGATGGATGCGGCGGCACGCCTGGTTCTTGGCATGATGGCCACGCAACCCGATTTCGTGATTAGCGAACTGCCGCCGCTGGTTGAGCGAATGGGGCGGCTTAATGCCTGGCATCAGGGTATACAAATAACCGAGGCCCAGATGATACGTCTGGCACCGCGCCTATTACCGCTACTGAAAACCTGGGTTGCCCGCGATTATCCATCTGCTGCTCTTGGATTGATTTTTTGCTTTGGCAAACGCGCAAAGGCCGTCCCGGAGTTTGCCAGCCTGATGATAGAGCTGACGGCAGACTCGCGCGGCCAGGTGGCGCGTTCCGGACTGGAAGGGCTGCTGCGTACCGGGTTTTATGCCGAGGCCGCTGCGCTAATTCCCCGGCTTTTAAAGCAAGATCCCAGCTGGATCATGGTTGATGCGGTGGCACAACATCTGCACCGCCAGCGGCAGAGCCTGTTAACCGCCTTTTTGCATCCAGCTACTTATGCGGGCCGTTTCGCGAACGACAGGCCGCAGCTGGCACAATTCGATGGCCAATTCTGGCGCTGGACCGCACGGCAGCAAGAGATTTACGCCAGCGCTTTGCATCAACAGCTTACTGCCGACGCTCGCAGCGCCTGGGAACAGTCGCGAATAATTAACCGCCTGAGCGCATTTCCCTCGGCAGGCGTGGATCTGCTGGCAGATCTGGCGCGGCTGCAGCCGGATGCCAAAGATACCGGGCTGCGGGATAAAGCGCTAGTGGCGCTGGGTGTGGCCGACGCCGGGCGTGGAGTCTCTGTCCTTACCGGAGCGTTAACGGATGAGCGGGTGACGATAGCGATATATGCTTTGCGTCGTGCTCTGTTGGAAATGCCATCTGAAGCCGCATTGGCACTGTTAGCCCAGGTACCGCGCGATAAAGTCACGGTAGTGAAAGAGATAATTCGTATCACCGGTGAACTTAGCGGCGATAGCGCCTGGTCCACACTGCAAACTTTTGCTACGGATACGCAGCTTCATCCGGATGCTCGTATCGCCTTGCTGAGGGCGATGTGGTGCCATCGCGATCGCCCGCAGGCCTGGGAGCTGTTTAATGCAGCGGCGCGCGATGAGCGGATGGCGCTGGCTTGCGCCGTGATTCGCCTCCCGGCGGATGGACTCGCAGAACCCCGGCGTCAGCAGTTGTGCCAGCTCATGGCGACATTACTCCAGCATCCGGATGCGCAGGTGCGGCGCGAAACTCTGGAACGCCTGGTGTCACAGCCTATCGGGCCGGGAACAGCACCGCTGTTTACCGCATTGAGCGACTTGCTGGACTCAGGAGAGCCAGGTATTGCGCGGCTGGCGGCTGAAGCGCTGCTCAATGGCTATGCCGGTATTGATAACGTCAAACTGGCGCTAACGTTTGCACAAACCAGCCGCGCCAAATCGCTGGTGGAAATTGTCGATGCCTGCCAGCAGCATATCCTGTTTGATAGCGCCGCCGTGCTGCCACTTGCTCACGGCCTGGCCGAAGCGTTGCTGGTCAGAAAATGGCAACTTCCCGAGGCGCTGCGTCTGACGATTGTGACACAAACCCCGGCCCGTATGCTGGCATTCATTCTGCACATGCAGCACGCAGAGGTATTACATCCGGGGGGGGTTGATATAGCGCTTACCATTTGGGAGAAGGTGGTGGCGGGTCGTCAGGCGCAGGAGTTTGATAACCTTGAGGCCAAATTACGAGAGTCACAAACTAGCGGGCTGCGGCGTATGGGGCTGGGGTTGTTGCAGGCGCTGGCTCATCAGCACGGCTGGACGGACGCAAGGCGTGAGGCTCTGAGCCAGTATCGTTGCGATGAAAGTTTATGGGTATCTGATGCGGCTGAGCTTATTGATGCCCCCGCGGGCTGAAGGATATTTGCGGCGATGCGCTACTTAAAGTCTGGCGGGAGTGCCAGATATTATTAACGTAGCGCAATCTATTGAACGACAGAGCAACTCAGGCCGATAGTGCGGCAAACATTACTCGTTATCTGAACGGCCGCGGCCCCAGGGATTAAAATCCGGTTCATCGCTGCTGTCGTTACCCTGGTCTTCCAGTGAGTCCAGGTATAAAGCTTCCACTTCGGCCCGCGCCCACGGGGTGCGGCGTAAAAACTTCAGGCTGGATTTCACGCTCGGGTCGTTTTTAAAGCAGTTGATATTGACAAGCTGACCCAGCTTAGCCCAGCCGTAGCGCGCCACCAGAGCGTTGACTTGCATCTCCAGCGTGACGCCGTGCAGGGGATCTTTCGAATTGTGTGCGGTCATAAAATCGGTTTCCAGTCTTGAATGCGCGCCAGAGTAACTAATAACTTTGTGACTTAAAATAGGCTGGCGCGGGTTAAACAAATTATATCGTTTCGCTATAGGCACTATTCACGAGACATGGTGCGGCGGCGGACTCATTATTTGCGGGCTTTACGCGCCATCACTCTTTAATTTAGCCATTGCCAGTCCTGGGTTGAAGCCTGTTACAGTAGTTCGCGCGCCATTAGCACGGCTCCGCAGGCGAATAGCAACCAGATCAACAGTCGGCGAAATTGGCTATTATCCAAACGTTGGAATACCGCAATTCCAATTTGCGAGAAAATCAGGGTCACCGGCAGGGCGCAGGCCGCAAGGATCAAGGTTTCCCGAGTGTAGTAGCCGCGAGCGGCAAATAGCGCGACGGCAATCGTCAGAATCACTACGTTAAAAGACCGCAATACGGCGCTGGTCTCATTTTTTGACCATGGAAGCATAGCGCACCACATCGTTGGCAGAACTCCAGACAGCGACGCAGCCCCACCGAGAACTCCGGCGGTAAATCCTACGATAACATTGCCCAGCGGCAGCGATCGGTTCAACCGCGGCAAAGAGCGGCGGAACGCAAAGAAAGCGCCATACAACAGCATAAACGCCGCAACTAATAGCTTCAGGCTACTGGCGCTTATATAACTCAGCAGAGCTGTACCCAGCGGCAGCCCAATCAGTGCCGGAATCAGGAAGCGCGGCAGGTGGTGAACGCCGTGGGACAGATCGCGGCGGATCAGCCACAGGCATTGCAGGCCACTGGCCACTGACATAGCGGCTATAATCGCTACGGCCTGCCAGGGCGGCATGACTTGTAGCCAGATCCCGAGCGCCAGGAGCGCAGTTCCAAATCCAGCCAATCCGTTAATAAAACCGCCAGCGGCGGCTCCAGTTAACAGACACAGAATTAACTCAGGTGACATGTTCCACGCCCTTACTCAATCGGACAGAGACCGCATCCGGCGGCTTATCTTCTGCAAATGACGATGATGAATGCATATGCCCTGGGAATACAAAAATCCTTGTTTAACTGAGAGATTATCAGATAGTGGCAATATTTTTAGCGCAGAATTGCCTCTCATATCTTTCGTGGTGCCTGCAATTCGGCAGCCCGCATATTTCAGTGCCAGCCTTGCAGCAAACCTCAATAACCATTCAACAAAGTGATGAGAACCGGCAGCTGTCATTTACCCCGGTAATGAAACGCCTTACGGTCTTATAACAATTTGTATGACAAATATTTGTGGGTTCTGAAAATAACGGATGAATACTCGGAGTATTCGATACAGAGACCGGAGACGTTATGAATTACATCGCAAGTAATGAAGAAAAAGCTATTGATATCGTTAACCTTGCTTCGCTGGAACAGGCGGTCAGACCGCGGATGGAGAAAGGGGCGTTTGGCTACATTCGCGGCGGTTCAGAAGATGAATTCACGTTAAAACAAAATACGCTGTCATTTAATCGCAAAAAAATCGTACCCCGAGTGCTACAGGGCATTTCCCAGCCGTCGCTGGCAACCGAAGTGCTGGGTATTAAACTTTCGACCCCGATTATCCAGGCGCCGGTAGCCGCACAGGGGCTGGCCCATACTCGTGGAGAGATGGCTTCTGCGCAAGGGATGTATGCCGCGGGTTCTATCGCTGCTGTCAGTACTTATGCCAGTACCACCATTGCCGACACCCGGGCGGCAGCGCCCAATGTGCCGATGTTTTTCCAGCTGTATATGAGCAAGGATGAGGGATTTAATAAATTCATTCTTGATGAAGCGGTTAAAGCTGGAGTTAAAGCCATCATTTTAACCGCTGACTCTACCCAGGGCGGTTATCGGGAAGAAGACGTGGTGAATAACTTCCAGTTTCCGCTACCGATGCAAAACCTGGCAGCCTATAGCAGCAAAACCGCCAGCGGTGATGGTGCCGGCAAGGGGATTGCCGAAATTTACGCCGCTGCAAAACAGGCGCTGGAACCAGCGGATATTGCCTGGATAAAAGCCTACACCCATCTGCCGGTGATTGTGAAAGGGGTACAGTGTGCTGAGGACGCTGCTACCGCGATTTCTGCCGGAGCGGACGGTATCTGGGTCTCTAACCATGGAGGCCGACAATTGGACGGTGCGCCAGGTTCATTTGAGGTGCTATCTGATATTGCCGTAGCGGTAGCCAAACGAGTCCCTCTCTTTTTTGATTCTGGCGTGCGTCGCGGTGAACATGTCTTTAAAGCGCTGGCCTGCGGCGCTGATGCCGTGGCTCTCGGACGACCTATTGTCTACGGGTTAAATCTCGGTGGCGCACAGGGTGTCACTTCGGTTATTGAGCACCTAAATAAAGAGTTGCTGATTACCATGCAACTGGCCGGGACGCGAACCATCAGCGAGGTTAAAAATACCCGATTGATAGATTAATTGAGCCTGACTGCGGTCCCACTCTACTACCGGGGCCGCAGTCATTGCTTGCCGTCCGTTTCCCGTCTGAATTATCGATCTGTCGCCACTCGCTGCGAAAATGCTTGCCCGCTATTTCTTTTTATTCATCTTATTTTCCATTCGCGCACGATATTCTGCCGTCAGTAATAGTGCGGTATCACATAAGGGAGCGCGGAATGTGTACAGGGAAAAGGGGGAGTGAAAAGAACCGGCGTCACCCGTAAGCGTCGCCGGTTTGATGATGGTTTTAGCCTACAGGATGCAGCGAATTAACCCGCTGGTAGAGCGAACGGAATGCGTCGCGGCGTTCCTGATAAGCTTCGTGGCGAGCCCGATCGCATGGGTGCAGTTGTTCGCGCTCCGGCATCGGCAGCAAAGCTTCAAAATCAGCGCCAGGATGCATTGCCAGTCTGGCCAGTCGAGCCGCGCCTAAAGCCGGACCTACCTCGCCACCCTGACGGTAATCCAAAGGCATGCCGGTGATATCGGCCAGCATTTGACGCCAGTAAGCACTGCGGGCACCGCCGCCAATTAGCGTCACGCTATCAGGCCGCAGACCGGTAGCATGCAGAGCATCCATTCCGTCTGCCAGACCAAAGCCGACGCCTTCCAGCACGGCGCGGGCTAAATCGCTACGCCGGTGATCGTGATGGAGCCCCCAGAACATCCCACAAGCATTGGCGTCATTGTGCGGCGTGCGTTCACCGCTGAGATAGGGCAGGAATACGACTGGTGTCCTGGCTGGCGTCTCGCGCTCCGCCTCATCAAGCAGCTGCGCCACGCTGGCGGCTCCGGTCAGTTGTGCCACCCAGTCCAGACACGATGCCGCGCTTAGCATTACCGACATCAGGTGCCAGGTATCCGGCAGCGCATGGCAGAAGCTGTGTACCGCGTGCTGCGTGTTGCTGCGAAAACCATCGCTTACAGCAAAGTAGACGCCTGAGGTGCCCAGTGAGAGCATCGCCTGGCCGGTGCGCCACAGTCCGACGCCAATCGCTCCGGCTGCGTTATCACCGCCGCCGCCGACCACAGGCACGGTATCCATGCCCCAGGCGGCCGCCAGCTCAGGCCGTAGCTGCCCGGTAATGGCATTACCTTCGCACAGCGCAGGCATCTGTCGCTCGGTTAAGCCCGTAGCATCCAGCAACGCCTCGCTCCAGCGACGCTGGCCGACGTCCAGCCACAGCGTACCGGCGGCGTCGGACATATCGCTCACGCACTCACCGCACAACCGCAGGCGCAGGTAATCCTTCGGTAACAGCACGGTGGAAATACGGGAGAAAACTTCCGGCTCATTTTCCGCCAGCCACAGCAATTTAGGGGCGGTAAAGCCAGGCATCATCAGGTTGCCGGTTATCTGGCGGCTGTCAGGAACCCGCCGCTCCAGCTCGATGCACTGGGCGGCGCTGCGGCCATCGTTCCACAAAATAGCCGGGCGCAACACCTGCTGTCTGTCATCTAACAGCGTGGCTCCGTGCATCTGCCCGCTTAAGCCAATCGCTTTAACCCCGGCCAGCGAGCAGTTGGCGCGCAGCCCGGCGATCGCCCGCTCGGTGGCTTGCCACCAGGCCTCGGGATCTTGTTCCGACCATAATGGATGGGGGCGATTGACGCTCAGCGGAGCGCTGTGTGTAGCCACCACCGCGCCATCTTCGTCCAGTACCAGCGCCTTAACGCCGGAGGTGCCTAAATCGATACCGAGATACATGGTACGGTCCTTTTTGTAAAACGCCCGCCGAAGCGGGCGCGATCCTTAGCCATAGATGTAGCGGTTGACCATATTTTCCAGCAGTTCCTGGTGGCCGCTGCTGTGCTGCGGGGCCAGCTGGCGCTGGTTGGCCCATTCTGCCACCTGTGAGAGTGACATCTCACCTTTGAGAATCTGCTGGCCGACTTCGTTGTTCCAGCCTTCATAACGCTGGGCTACGCGCTGTGCCAGTGCGCCATCTTCAATCATTTTGGCGGCAATTTTCAGTGAGATAGCCATAGTATCCATCGCGCCAATATGGCCGTAGAACAGATCGTATTTATCGGTGCTCTGGCGACGTACTTTGGCATCGTAGTTCAGCCCGCCGGTAGTGAAACCGCCTGCTTTGAGGATTTCATACATCACCAGCGCGTTTTCCTCAACGCTATTTGGGAACTGATCGGTATCCCAGCCCAGCTGGGGGTCGCCGCGGTTGGCATCGACCGAGCCAAAAATACCCAGAGCGATTGCCGAAGCAATTTCGTGATGGAACGAGTGGCCGGCGAGGGTGGCGTGGTTCGCTTCAATGTTGACCTTAATTT
This sequence comes from Salmonella enterica subsp. enterica serovar Choleraesuis, assembly GCA_022846635.1. Taxonomy (GTDB): domain Bacteria; phylum Pseudomonadota; class Gammaproteobacteria; order Enterobacterales; family Enterobacteriaceae. Next base: position 2,117,281 of record AP025685.1, on the reverse strand, counting down.
CATTCTCGAGGCCAAACTGTTTCAGGAAGCCATAAACGGTCGCCACGTCATAATCATACTGGTGCTTAGTTGGCTCCTGCGGTTTTGGCTCAATCAGCAGCGTGCCCTGGAAGCCGAGCTTGTGTTTATGCTCAACCACCATCTGCATAAAGCGGCCCAGCTGTTTACGCTCCTGACGCAGGTCGGTATTGAGCAGTGTTTCATAACCTTCGCGACCGCCCCACAGCACGTAGTTTTCACCGCCCAGTTTATGGGTAGCCTGCATGGCGTGGCAGACCTGATTGGCCGCCCAGGCAAAGACTTCTGGATTTGGACTGGTGGCGGCACCTGCGCCGTAGCGCGGGTTGGTGAAGCAGTTCGCGGTACCCCACAGCAGCCGGACGCCACTTTCTTCCTGTTTCGCAGCCAGCACGTCGGTCATGCGGGCAAAGTTATCGGCGTACTCTTTCAGAGATGCGCCTTCCGGTGATACGTCTACGTCGTGGAAGCAGTAGTAAGGAACATTCAGTTTGTGGAAGAACTCAAACGCCACGTCAGCCTTGAGTTTAGCCTGTGCCAGCGCGTCTCCCGGCTGCTGCCATGGACGATCGAACGCGCCGATCCCAAACATATCGGCACCGTTCCAGCAGAAGGTATGCCAGTAACAGGCGGCGAAGCGCAGGTGATCTTCCATGCGTTTGCCGAGTACCAGTTCATCGGGATTGTAATGATGAAACGCCAGTGGATTAGCGCTTTCCGGGCCTTCAAAACGGATACGGTCGATGCGGTCGAAATAGTTTTGCATAATGGCGTCCTTTAAAAGTAAATGCGTCGCCATAAATAGTGAGATTCGGGTGCCCATGTCGGCAATTGCGTTATTTAACACCGCCGTTCAGAAAAATGGTTATTGCGCTCGGGATCCCAATTTCACGTTTTACACCAGTCAACATACTGATATTTGAAGAGTGTCATAAAAGGCATAATTCATAATTAGGATGTGAAATTTGATAATTGCCCGTTTACCGACACCCGCCGAGGATAAGTCTGTCATTTCTGAGTTTTCCGTATGTCATTTAAAAATCCACTCACGCTGAATATCGGGTATGAGCTGGATTTATCCTGGATGGCAGGTCACCAATTAGGGCAGGGCCAGAAACCATGAATAATCCTTACAACTCATCCTACGTGATGAATATCACGATGGTTGCTACGCTCGGCGGGCTGCTGTTTGGCTACGATACCGCCGTGATTTCGGGCACCGTTGAATCACTTAATACGATATTTATAGAGCCACAACAGCTTAGCGAGGCCGCCGCTAACTCTTTGCTGGGTTTTTGTGTGGCCAGTGCGCTTATCGGCTGTATTATCGGCGGGGCCGCCGGTGGTTATTTAAGTAATCGTTTTGGCCGCCGTGGCGCGCTGAAACTCTCAGCGCTGCTGTTTTTAATTTCCGCTATCGGTTCCGCCTGGCCGGAATTAGGTATTACGGCAATAAATCCTGATGGAGGAATTCCCTATTATCTGGCTGGTTATGTACCAGAGTTTGTTATTTATCGCATAATCGGTGGTATTGGCGTCGGGCTGGCATCAATGCTCTCACCAATGTATATCGCAGAAATTGCACCTGCCGCGATTCGCGGGCGGTTGGTTTCTTTTAACCAGTTCGCCATTATTTTCGGCCAGTTGCTGGTTTATTGCGTGAACTATTTTATCTCCCGCTCCGGCGACCAGACCTGGCTGCATGCCACCGGCTGGCGCTATATGTTTGCTTCCGAAGCAATACCCGCGCTGCTGTTTTTCGGCCTGCTGTATACCGTACCTGAAAGCCCGCGCTGGCTGATGGCTAAAGGGCGTGACGAAGCGGCACAGGCGGTGCTGACTCGCCTGATGGGACAAACTCAGGCTCAGAAAGCGTGCCGGGAGATAGCCAGCTCGCTGGAGGCCGGGCGTCAGGTCGGTGGGCGGCTGTTGATGTTTGGTATGGGCGTCATTGTCATTGGGATTATGCTGTCGGTATTCCAGCAGTTCGTCGGTATTAACGTGGTGCTGTATTACGCGCCAGAAGTCTTTAAAAACCTGGGGGCCAGTACCGATAGCGCCCTGTTGCAGACAATCATTGTCGGCCTGATTAACCTCAGCTTCACCGTGCTGGCGATCCTTACCGTCGATAAGTTTGGCCGCAAACCGCTGCAAATTATTGGTGCTCTGGGTATGGCGGTAGGGATGTTCTGCCTCGGGTTTGCCTTCTACGGCCGCTGGCCGGCCATGATGGCGCTGCTGGCGATGCTGTTTTATGTGGCGGCGTTCGCGATGTCGTGGGGCCCGGTGTGCTGGGTACTGCTGGCGGAGATCTTCCCGAATGCTATTCGCTCTAAGGCGCTGGCAATCGCAGTTGCAGCCCAGTGGCTGGCTAACTATTTCGTCTCCTGGACTTTCCCGATGATGGATAAGAACAGCTGGCTGACCGCGCATTTCCACAATGGTTTCTCCTACTGGATCTACGGGACTATGGGCATACTGGCGGCGCTGTTTATGTGGAAGTTTGTTCCAGAAACCAAAGGCAAATCGCTGGAGGAACTGGAGTCTTTGTGGCACAAGCCACAAGGTGCCGGTCAAAAAACCGCCCAGACAGCGCAGTCTTAATCTCCTGACGTGCGACGGGTCACAGCTTTAACGGCTGTGACCCTTTTTTGCATTGTGGGATGATATATCAAAAGGCCGTCGGAATAGGGAGATGAATATGTTCGGCAAGCGCTACCGCATCACGCTGCTTTTTAACGCTAATAAGGCTTACGACCGCCAGGTAGTGGCGGGAGTGGGGGAATACCTTCAGGCTTCACAGTGTGATTGGGATATTTATATCGAAGAGGATTTCCGCATTCGGCTGGAGAATCTGCATAATGCGCTGGGCGACGGGGTGATAGCCGATTTCGATGACCCGGAGATCGTTCGTCAACTCCGGAGCGCGTCGGTGCCGGTAATTGCCGTTGGCGGCTCCTATCATCGCCCCGAGGATTACCCGCCGCTGGACTATATCGCTACCGATAACCAGGCGCTGGTAGGAGAGGCGCTGGCACACCTAAAGAGCAAAGGCATTAATCGTTTTGCATTTTATGGGCTGCCCGCCAGCAGCCCTCACGCCTGGGCGCGTGAGCGCGAGCATGCCTTTCGCTGCCAGGTTAATCAGGAGAAGTATCCAGGCCTGGTTTATCAGGGGGAAGAAACCCTATCGACAAACTGGCAGTATGCCCAGAACCGGCTGGCCGACTGGCTTCAGTCGCTGCCACCGCATACCGGCATCATTGCCGCTACCGACGCCCGGGCACGTCATTTGCTGCAGGCCTGCGAGCACCTCAATATCGCCGTGCCGGAGAGCCTGAGTGTTATTGGCATTGATAATGAAGAGATGACGCGATACCTCAGCCGGGTAGCGCTGTCATCAGTGGTGCAGGGAACTCGGCAGATGGGTTATCAGGCAGCCAAGCTACTTCATCAGCGGCTCGATGGTAAAAAAAGCGCCGCCCCGGCCCGCATTTTGGTCCAGCCGGTGGGCGTGGAGGCCAGACTGTCTACTGATTATCGTTCGCTGCGCGATCCGTCGGTGATTCAGGCGATGCACTTTATCCGCCATCACGCCTGTAAGGGGATTAAGGTCGAACAGGTATTAGATGCGGTGGGCCTGTCGCGCTCCAATCTGGAGAAGCGCTTTAAAGACGCCACCGGCAACTCAATCCATCATGCTATCCACCATGAAAAGATTGGCCGGGCACGCACGCTGCTGGCCGAAAGTACGCTGGTCATTAGTGAGATATCGGCCATGTGCGGATATCCATCGCTGCAATATTTTTATTCGGTATTTAAGAAAACAGATGGTATGACGCCAAAAGAGTACCGTGAATGCCACGGCAATCAGCAGGCGGGCGATGGAGATGGCATCGGCGATAAAGAGTTATTATCGAGCGATGTGGACGATTGACTTCGGGCAGTCTCAGCGGTGATTTTTGTCTGCAACAGCATTTTTACGAACCTATATAATCTGCGGGTCAGCTATGGAATTTGGAATTGCCAGACCACGTCAGCAGCAACTGGGTGCTCTGCGTGATATAGAACTGGCGGCATTTGAAACGCTGCGCGCCGCCGGAGCCGTTAGCGGCCCGGCACAGGCCAGCGATATTACACAGCTTGAGCAATACTTTCGGGATGGGCTGTTGCTGGCAGCATATGAGCAGGCCGGTACTCCGGTGGGATTTATTGCCGGGATGGTAATCGAAAGCTGGCTTTATATTGCTGAGCTGGATGTACATCCTCACTGGCAGCGTCAGGGCGTAGGGCGTAAGTTACTGCAAGCAGCAGTCGATATTGCCACGGAACAGCGTCTTTGCGGCGTGGCACTCACCACGGATCGTCTCGTTCCTTTTAATGCACCGTTCTATTGTAAGCTTGGTTTCAAGGTATTAACGCAAGAGTGCTGTCCAGCATGGCTCCAGTCAAAACTACAGGCCGAACGGCTTCAGGGTCTGCAAAGCGATCGGCGGGTTGCCATGATAAGAGGTGAGTAACAGATAAAATAGTGAATAGTGAATAGTGTTAGCCGATTCTCAGCGTCTCAATAACCATTCGCAGAGCCGGTGACACGTTGCGATGTGGGTAATAAAGAAATAAACCATCCATTCGCAGGCTATAGCGCTGCATGACCCGGATAAGATTGCCTCGTTCTAAATCATCGGCTACCAGCTCGACGGGAACATAAGCTAACCCCAGGCTCAGCCTGGCGGCCTCTGCTTCCATATAGCTGTCAGATAATACCCATTGCCCTTCAGGTTTATGAGTGATTTTCTTATCATCTTCAACGAGCTCCCATTGATACAGGCTTCCATCGCCAAACTGATAGGCGATACAGGGATGCGTTTTTAGATCGCTAGGTGCTTGCGGAAAACCATAGCGCCGAAAATGCTCAGGGGTGCCCACAATAGCCATCTCCATATCGGGAGTAATGCGTACTGCAACCATACCGTGGCCAACTTCGGGCCCCAGACGGACACCGGCATCAAATCTCTCCTCGATAATATCGACGAACCGGCTCTCATTCATGAGTTCTAGCCTGATATCGGGATAGCGCTGTTTGAATACCGCAAGCTTTGGCAGCAGGCATTTATCAATAGCGTGCTGGCTGGCATTGATGCGGACGGTACCGGAGGGGGTTTCGCGATAATGTGCCAGCGTGGCGAGCCCGAGATCTAAGGTATCAAACCCAGACTCCGTTTTCTGGAAGAGTTGCTCTCCGGCTTGCGTTAGCGACAGCTTGCGCGTAGTACGAACCAGCAGCTGAACACCTAACCTTTCTTCAAGCTCACGAACAGAGCGGCTAATCCCCGACTGAGCAAGCCCCAGCCGCTGAGCCGCAGCGGTAAAACTGCCTTCTCTCACTACCTGCATAAACAGGTAGAGCTCGTTGTAGTTCTCCCTCTTCGCCATTGTTTTCCCCCGAACGCCACGCATCTAAATTTTAATTAATACCAATATGGTATGAATCTTAGCAGTTATTACCCTCTAATCAGCACTTATTCTGCTAACTATAATGAGCCCATCGAAACCAAGCACAGCAGCGTTGTCCACAGGAGACCTGCACCTCTCTGGTGTTTTTCATGGGGATTTTTTATGAAAGCTTTTGCCCAAACACTTAAAACCGCTATGCCTGCCATGATGCTGCTTGCATCATTAAGTGGAGTTTCAACAATGAGTTATGCTGATTCAACCAATCCTAATGCGCCCATTTCCATGACCAATAAATGGGACAAGACCTTCGCCGAAAGCCAGAAAGTCGATCATCGTAAGGTATCGTTTCAAAATCGATATGGGATTACGTTAGTAGGCGATCTTTACCTTCCTAAAGATCGTGGCGATGGCAAGCTGGCGGCGATTGCCGTAAGCGGGCCTTTTGGCGCGGTCAAAGAACAATCCAGCGGCCTGTATGCGCAAACCCTGGCGGAACAAGGGTTTGTTACCCTGGCATTCGACCCTTCTTATACGGGAGAAAGTGGGGGGTATCCGCGTAATGTTGCTTCTCCGGATATCAATACAGAAGACTTTAGCGCGGCGGTAGATTTCTTAGGCCTTCAAAAAGAGGTGGATCGCAATCGTATCGGGCTGCTGGGTATTTGCGGCTGGGGCGGCATGGCGTTAAATGACGCCGCGATGGATACGCGCGTTAAAGCGGTGGCGACCAGCGTGATGTACGACATGAGCCGGGCGATGGGGCATGGCGTGGGTGATGGTAAAGATCGTTATTCAACAACCGACCGCCGCGCCGTACTGCGCTATTTAAATGAACAACGCTGGAAAGATGCAGAAAGTGGAACGTTCGCCCACGCTGGCCATGATATCAATGTCGATAATAACGGTAAGGCCAGCGCAGGGGATCGCATTCTGCCAGAAACGCTCCCGGCAAATCCTAATCCGGTATTGAAAGAGTTCTTTGATTATTACCGTATGCCGCGCGGTTTTCATGAGCGTTCGGTTAATTCGACCGGAGCGTGGACGGCAACAATGCCGCTGTCGTTTATGAATATGCCATTGCTGAGCTACGCAAGTGAAATCACCATTCCGACGCTTATTGTGACTGGTGAGAAAGCACATTCACGCTACTTTGCTGAAGATGCTTTTAAGGCCGTCGGCAGTAAAGATAAAGAGCTGGTGGTTGTACCTGGCGCAAACCACGTTGACCTGTACGACAATGTGGCCGGCAAAATACCTTTCGCAACGTTTGAACAATTTTTCAAAACCAACCTGAAATAAACCCTGCAAGTGAATTGATGAAAAGCCACTGGTGAAGACCGGTGGCTTTGTCTCTGACTTTCGTGAAATCTGAATATGCCAACACCAAACCAAACCCAATTACAGAATAATCAGCGCGCTTACTGGAGTGGTGTTTTTGCCATGACTATGTGCGTTTTTGTACTGATAGCCTCTGAATTTATGCCGGTGAGTCTGTTATCACCTATTGCAACTGATTTGAATGTCACCGAAGGGCTGGCCGGGCAGGGGATTGCCATCTCTGGGGCGCTGGCGGTTTTAACCAGCCTTACCATTTCGCGGCTTGCCGGAAGGGTGGATCGCAAGTACCTGCTGTTAGCAATGACGGTTCTGATTGCCATATCGGGTCTTATTATCGCTCTGGCGAGCAGCTATCTGGTTTATATGGCAGGCCGTGCGATGATTGGCATAGCTATCGGAGGGTTTTGGTCAATGTCGGCTGCTACGGCTATTCGTCTGGTCCCAAAGCATCAAGTAACTCGTGCCCTGGCTATTTTTAATGGTGGTAATGCGCTGGCCACCGTAGTAGCTGCGCCGCTGGGCAGTTATCTGGGCGCTACCATCGGATGGCGAGGCGCTTTTCTGAGTCTGGTCCCCGTCGCGGCCATAGCCTTTATTTGGCAGTGTTTTAGTCTGCCTTCGATGAATGGAAATAAAAACAGTGCGACACAGGTATCCGTATTTCGCCTGTTCATGCGTTCAGCTGTTTCCATTGGCATGCTGGCCTGTGGCCTGTTCTTTATGGGGCAGTTTGCGTTATTTACCTATGTACGGCCGTTTCTTGAAACGGTGACACGGGTCGACTCCTCTGGATTATCCCTGATCTTGCTGCTTATCGGCATCGCGGGTTTTATTGGCACGCTGATTGTCTCGACATTTCTGAATGCAAAATTTTACCTAACGCTTACTGTTATTCCCGGGCTGATGGCCGTTATTGCCATTACGCTGATTTTTACCGGGCACTATGTTTGGGTTGTTTCTCTGTTGTTAGGGCTGTGGGGTATGTTGGCGACGGCCGCACCAACCGGATGGTGGACATGGATTGCGCGTACGCTTCCCGATAACGCCGAAGCTGGAGGTGGGCTGATGGTTGCGGTGATTCAGCTGTCGATTGCACTTGGCTCAACGGCAGGGGGTATCGTGTTTGACCATTTAGGCTGGCACAGCGCGTTTGCTATGAGCGGCCTGTTGCTTCTTATTGCCGTAGTATTGACGATTACAACCTCACGCCAGAAAGCCAGTACATCTTAGTGATGAGAAGTCCTCCGGTCAGTTATTAATAGTAAAAATGTATCCTGAAATCATTTTTTATCTCGAATAATAAAACAGAGAGGGTGAATTTTAGTCGTCACCCTCAGTTTGTATCAGGCTAATCTTTTCACACTCCACATAATAAGAACCTGATGTTCCAGGCGATCATGAATTATTTATATATCTCAGCGACGCCATGCAGTTTATTATTACCTGTCGCTGACAGGATTTTGAATGATGTCGCCCCTTGCGCCTCAGCCTTACGAGCCAGTGCATTTGATAACTCATCAAGCGAATAGGCATTGTTAGCTGAAACTACGCCGATCTTTTGCTTCCCTTCGGGATGGCTAATTTCCTGAGCTGCGGATGCCGGGCCCATAGAAATGAAGCCCATGACTAATGTAGCGATAAGTCGTTTTTTCATAACTCATATCTCCTTCAAATGCTATTTATGAACTAAAAAAACCTCCGGCGAGATATATAAATATACAGAGCCAAGCTGTCATGAAACTGACCTCGATATGACAAATTTGTCAGGGACTCAGATTAATTAAGTTCTTGATAGCCGTTTTAGCTCGTTAATAATGCATTCAGGCTCTTCATTAAGAGGCATATTATCTACATCTAAAATTCCATCGTTTTTTTGTGGGTTATCCATTTGAAGTTGTGAAAATAAAGAGGTGAGCTCCTGCTGCGCTTCTCCTTGTATAGCGAGTAGTTCGAACGTTTTATTTTTTGCCTTGTCGTTGGTTAGGGCACTGACCAGAACCTGGGCGATTTGCTCTCGGGATATCACACCATCTTCCGGTGTTCCCGCATGACGCCTGTCTCCCTGAAGCATAACGATTCTGTGCTCATCATCATTGTTGTAATCAAACCAGCCGGGCCTGACGATGGTATAGGGATGACCACTTGCCCTAACCAGACGCTCGGCACGTCTTTTCCAGTCATGAACCTCAGTGCGTTGATTCCAGGTGCTGAGCCGTTCAGTCACGCCAATGGTGGTCATCAGGCTGATATGAACAGATACATCCTTGAATATTCGTAAAATATTGCGTACTCCGCCGTAATCTATTGCCCTGGCACCAATACGCCCCTGCCCATCGGAACCGAGCGTGAAGATTATGGCATCAATATCTTTCGGCAAATCGGTGAGTGTTTCAGGCAATGAAACATCGCCGTAAAAAACCTCAGTGCCGCGAGGAAGCCATTTCACTTTGCGTTTATTTCTGACCAGCGCCACGGGCTGATGGCCCATCGCTAAAGCGATATTCACGGCATGAAGACCAATACTTCCTGTCGCGCCTGCAACGAGTATTTTCATGATAAACCTACTGATAATTCAGACTTATTTTCTATACGGTCAGAATATCAATTATCATTATTGTCAGTAATAGGGCTAAAATGATTGTGTCTATGAATACCCTTCATGAGTGCGCTTAGGAGGGGATACTTGTCTAAGGGAACCCCTCATGCTTAAAGAAAACTTCAACGAACTCCAGATCTTTCTTGTGGTAGCCAGGGAGCGAAGTTTTACCAAAGCAGCCGGCAAACTCGGCGTTTCTCAGTCTTCTCTCAGCCATGCGATGAAGGCGCTGGAGGAAAGGCTCAACCTCCGTCTTTTGACCCGGACAACCCGAAGCGTAGCCCCGACAGAAGCAGGGGAGAGAATTATCGCCTGCCTTGAACCCCGCATTGCCGATCTGGAGCAGGAGCTGGAATCGCTAGTTCAACTGAATGGCACAGCCTCCGGTAATATCCGTATATCTGCCGGGGAGCATGCAGCGCGCAGCGTGGTATGGCCAAAGCTAAAACCCTTCCTTAGAGAGTATCCGGAAATCAATGTTGAGTTGGTGGTTGATAACGGCTTTGTCGATATTGTGGAAGGGCGGTTCGATGCCGGAGTACGTCTGGGCGAAAGCGTGGACAAGGATATGGTGGCAGTGAAAATTGGGCAGGATATGCGGATGGCCATCGTGGGGGCACCTTCATATTTTGCCGCCCATCCGGCACCTGAGACGCCGCACCAACTACAAAATCATCGGTGCATTAATATGCGTCTTCCGACTGCCGGTGGGCTTTATCACTGGGAGTTTGAGAAAGATGGGAAGCCGTTACGGGTGAGAGTTGAAGGACAGGTTACGTTTAATTTGCAGGCTGAAAGGATTGATGCGGCGTTATCCGGTTTTGGTATCGCCTGTATACCTGAAGATAGGGTGCAGGATTATATAAAGTCAGGAGAGCTTATTCAGGTTCTGCAGGACTGGTGCCCGTCTTTCCCCGGATATTATCTTTACTACCCGAGCCGTAAACAGCATCCGCCCGCTTTTGCGCTGATGATTGATGCACTTCGCTACCAGGAATAACGGGTCCGCCATTTACTACGGACCCGCTCGGGTATTAACGACCTACGCGAGCCTGATGCTCTGGTGAGTAACGTGCGCCGACGATTTTAATCGTTTCAAGGGCCTGGGTTATCTGTCGCGTATCTTGCTGCGAGAGAATAATATCGGCTGCGGCCAGGTTTTCTTCCAGACGGTGCAGTTTAGTGGTGCCCGGGATTGGAGCAATCCACGGTTTTTGCGCCAGCAGCCATGCCAGGGCAATTTGTGCAGACGTCACGCCTTTTTCTGCAGCCAGTTCACCCAACAACGAAACCAGCTTTTCATTGGCTTCAATCGCCTGTTCGGCGAAACGCGGCACTTGGCTTCTGTAATCATCTTTTCCAAAAATCGTCCCAGGCTTAATGGAACCCGTTAGGAAGCCTTTACCCAATGGGCTGAAGGGAACGAAACCAATACCCAGCTCCTCCAGCAACGGCAGGATCTCCTGCTCAGGCTCGCGCCACCACATGGAGTATTCGCTTTGCAGGGCAGTAACAGGTTGTACGGCGTGCGCACGACGAATGGTTTGCGCACCCGCTTCAGACAGACCGAAATGTTTTACTTTGCCTTCCGCTATCAGGTCTTTCACTGTACCCGCAACATCTTCAATGGGGACATCTGGGTCAACACGGTGTTGGTACAAAAGATCGATAACATCAGTCTTAAGACGGCGTAGTGATCCCTCAACAGCTTCACGAATATGCTCCGGACGGCTGTTTAAAATCTGCTGTTTGTTGTCCGTTCCGAAGGTAAAACCAAACTTGGTGGCGATAACCACACGGTCACGAAACGGTTTTAGGGCTTCGCCTACAACTTCTTCATTAATAAAGGGGCCATACACTTCGGCGGTATCGAAAAAGGTGACGCCACGTTCAACCGCCGCACGAATAAGTTCGATAGCCTGACGAGTATCGGTCGCCGGGCCGTAGCCGTGGCTCAAGCCCATGCAGCCTAGCCCAAGCGCGGAGACTTCGAGTCCGGATTTACCGAGATAACGTTTTTGCATTGAATGAATACCTCTTTTATAGCGACTTAAACATCGAGCTTACGGGCAGTGAGCCATTCCACGATCGCAGGATCACGGTGGGAGAAGAAGGCGCTGGTGGCGGTGTCGATGGCCGCAATCTGCAACATATCTTCAGAACTGAGTTCAAAATCGAGAATATTAATGTTCTCTTCCATACGTTCTTTTCGTACAGATTTAGCGAGTGAAACGATGCCGCGTTGGAAGATCCAGCGCAGTACCACCTGGCCCACGCTTTTGCCATATTTCTGACCAATGGCCGTTAACACGGGATGCTGGAACAGGCCATTTTTACCCTCAGCAAACGGTGCCCAGGCTTCGGGCTGAATGCCACGGCTTTGATTCCATGGAACCGCATGCAGCTGCTGGTTGAAGGGATTAACTTCAATCTGATTTACCGCAGGGACAACTTTATTAAAGGCGATAAGATCGGCCAGTCTGTCAGGCTGAAAGTTGCTGACGCCAATGGCGCGAATTTTGCCTGCCTGTTGCAGTTCTTCCATCGCGCGCCAGGCCCCATGGACATCGCCGTAAGGCTGGTGAATCAGGTACAGGTCAACGTAATCAAGTTGCAGTCGGTTCAGGGAGCGTTCGAACTGCGCTTTAGCGCCTTCGTAGTTAGTATCCTTGAGCCAAAGCTTGGTTGTTATAAAAAGTTCATCACGGGCAATACCAGTCTGTTTTAGGGCGTTCCCAACCTGGGTTTCATTTTGGTAAGACGCCGCAGTATCAATCAGACGGTATCCCGTATCGATGGCATCAATAACGGCACGTTCACATTCGGCGGCATCAGACATCTGAAACACACCAAAGCCCAGCAAGGGCATTTTGATACCGTTGTTCAGTTTTACCGTTTGCATGACCTTATCCTTCAGCTGTTGTGTTGGAAAAGCATAACGCAAACTGATTTATTCGATTAGATGGGGTAATTAGCTAGGGTTTATTAGATGTGTTCATTAATGTAGAGGGGTTGATAGTCGGTTTTGCGCCAAAAGCGGACGTTGTACAGAACACGCGAGTTTCCCCTGAATGCCTGAACTCATCATCGAAAAGATATCTAAACAGATCCATTATACTTAAGCACATCAATTAACAGAGAAAATGCCGAACCCGCATGGCGGCGGTGTGGGTAGTACAGATGATACCCTGGTAAGTCGGGTGTAAATTTCTCCAGAACGCGGGTCAGTTTTTTTTCTTCAATAGCCTGCTGAACCTGGTCATAAGGCAGATACGCGAGGCCGTGCCCGTCAATCGCTGCATCGAGGATCAGGTCTATCGTATTCAATAGCAGTTGTCCTTCCATGCGAACCCTGACTTCGCGCCCTCCACGCACTAATCTCCAGCGATTCGCGGTGCCCGATGAGGGGAGGTACAGATTAATAGCCTGATGATCGACCAGGTGCGCCACAGACACTGGAGTACCTCTTCGCGAGAGATAATCCGGCGCGCCAACAATTGCCATCGGAATATCGGGCCCGATTCGAACAGCAATCATATCCTTATCCATCTCTCCCCCCAGGCGAACTCCGGCATCAAAGCGCTCAGAGACGACATCAGTCAGGCCGTAATCGATAAGGAGCTGCACATTAATGTCAGGGTGAGATTTCAACAGCGTGCGCATGGCGGGCAACAATATGGTCTTTGCGGCATGTTCCACTGTGGTAATGCGTATGGTTCCGGACGGGCGATCGCGCAGGTCTCCCAGGGAAGTCAAAGCGGAATTCAGGTCGTTCAGCATTGGGCCAAGAACAGACAAGAGGTGTTCACCCGCCTCTGTGGGAACAACGCTGCGTGTGGTTCGCGTTAAAAGCCGTAACCCTAATCGCTCTTCCGTGCGACGCACTATCTGGCTTAGCGCTGACTGGGCCATGCCCAGACGGGCGGCAGCCCGGGTGAAACTACGCTCTTCGGCGACGGCCACAAATGCCATCAGATCGGCTATCTCATCGCGTTTCATCTCTGTGTTTTCATCCGGCAATTAATCATTTAAATGATAAGTCCAATCATTATTTTGGGTCTAATCATCTTAATGATCAATGACTATAGTTATCCCATCAAACATGACAGATAGCCGACAGCCCAATGAGGAACCGGATGATGAACCAAAAAATCAGCTTCACCAACAGCAATATCCCGACAATTTCTTTGTCCGCTGTACTTTATTTTCCACCCGCATTTGATGAAAGCCGCAAGTACCCGGCCATTGTGGTTTCTCATCCGGGGGGCGGCGTTAAGGAACAAACCGCCGGTACCTATGCCGAAAAGCTGGCAGAACAAGGGTTTGTGACCGTGGCTTACGATGCGTCTTATCAGGGCGAAAGCGGCGGCGAACCGCGCCAGCTGGAAAACCCATATATCCGTACCGAAGATGTCAGCGCAGTGATTGATTACCTGACCACGCTTCCTTATGTCGACACCGCGCGAATTGGCGCGATGGGAATATGCGCCGGTGCGGGCTACACCGCCAATGCCGCGATTCAGGATCGCCGTATCAAGGCCATCGGAACCGTCAGCGCCGTCAATATCGGCTCGATGTTCCGCAACGGCTGGGAAAACAATGTGAAATCCATTGATGCGCTGCCGTACGTTGAAGCGGGTTCAAATGCCCGTAGTACCGATATTAGCAGCGGTGAGTATGCCACCATGCCGCTGGCGCCCATGAAAGAGTCTGATGCACCAAATGAAGAATTGCGCCAGGCCTGGGAGTACTACCACACGCCACGGGCACAGTACCCGACGGCCCCTGGATACGCCACGCTGCGCAGCCTCAACCAGATCATTACCTACGACGCGTACCATATGGCGGAGATTTACCTGACCCAGCCGCTGCAAATTGTGGCGGGTAGCGTAGCGGGAAGTAAATGGATGAGTGACGACCTGTACGATCGCGCCTCAGGCCAGGACAAGCGGTACCACATTGTCGAAGGCGCCAACCACATGGACTTGTATGACGGTAAAGCCTACGTTGCGGAAGCCGTTTCCGTATTAGCCCCTTTCTTTGAGGAGACGCTGTAATGAAAGATGTTCAAATCCAGAACGCCGATATGGCCTGGCACATTGCGGCCAGCATTCATTTTCCACCGGCGTTCGATGAGTCAAAACAGTATCCAACAATTATCAGCGTCCACCCTTTTGGCAGCTGTAAGGAACAGACGTCCGGCAATGTCTACGGAAAAGTGCTGGCTGAAGCAGGCTATGTCGCGATCGCCTATGACGCCAGTTTCCAGGGGGGATCCGGCGGCTCTCCACGCTGGGTGGAGGATCCGAATCAGCGCGTGGAAGATATCAGTCGCGTTATTGATTACGCCGTAACGCTGCCTTACGTCGATGCTGAACGGATTGGCGTGCTGGGCATTTGCGGCGGCGGTGGCTATGCCATTAATGCCACACTGACGGAGAAGCGTATTAAAGCCGTGGTGAGCATCACCGGCGTAAACATCGGCCGTCTTTTTCGCGAAGGTTTCAGCAATTACGACCCTATTGGCGCGCTGAATGCGATGGCGGCACAGCGTACAAATGAAGCCCGAGGAGGGGAAATTCAGGTTAATGAACTGCTCCCCGCCAGCCCGGAAATAGCAATGGCCAGTGGACTGACTGAGCGTGACGTGTTTGAGGCAACAGACTACTACAAAACGCCGCGCGGCCAGCAGCCAGGTGGGGCAACGCGAATGGTGTTCTCACATGCGCAGAAAACGCTGGCCTGGGATGCCTTCGCTTTTGCGGAAGTGTTGCTGACTCAACCCGTGATGGTGGTGGTCGGTGAAAAAGTGGGCGCTTTCGGGGCTTACCGTGATGGTCTGGAAATCTATGGACGGGCTGCCGTTTCCCGTGACCGCCAGTTAGTCTCATTAGCCGATTTTTCGCATTACGAACTGTATGACAAACCGGAAGCGGTTCGTGAAGCGATGTCAAAAGTGCTTCCGTTCTTTGCCGCACACCTGGAGTAATGCCCCGTGAAAAACATCATTCAAAAAGTCCTGGTACTTGGCGCCAGCGGGCAGATTGCCCGCCATGTTATCGACCAATTAGCGGATAAACCGGGCGTCACACAGACATTATTTGCCCGTCATCCGGTCAAAATCCACACACCACACCCGCTCAATAGCCGGATTATCATGGGCGATGTGTTAAACCCTGCGGCGCTGGAACAGGCCATGGTGGGTCAGGATGTGGTGTACGCCAACCTGACCGGGGAAGATTTGGACCTTCAGGCGAAGGCGGTGATTGCGGCGATGAAAGCCGCTGGCGTAAGACGCCTGATTTTCGTCCTTTCTCTCGGTATTTATGATGAAGTCCCGGGGAAATTCGGCGAGTGGAATAACGCCACTATCGGCGAACCGCTCAGGCCATTCCGCCGTGCGGCTGACGCGATTGAAGCCTCCGGGCTGGATTACACCATCCTGCGTCCGGCCTGGCTGACGGATGAAGATACGGTTGATTATGAGCTCACTACCCGCAATGAGCCGTTCAAAGGCACGGTGGTATCCCGCAAAAGCGTTGCCTCATTAATCAGCGATATGATTGATAAACCTGAACAACATATTGGTGAAAATATCGGTGTTAACCAGCCCGGGACCGATGGCGACAAGCCGTACTTTATGTAAATCAATTATGCCCTTTTACCCGTACAGCCTGAATTGCAGTACGGGTTCTTAAACTTATCAAGGTGAGCTGAGATGAATCGTATTTGGTTTGTAACCGGGGCTGCCCGCGGTATGGGGGCCAGTATAGTGAATGCCGCTTTGCAGCAGGGAGATCGTGTGGTGGCAACGGGACGTAATATGGACAAATTACGCCAAATATTCAGCACGGTAGCGGCGGAGAATATTGCGCTGCTGGAGCTTGATGTTCGCGATGAGCACCAGGCTAAGGTTGGCGTTGATGCCGCTATTCGCCGTTTCGGGCGTATTGATGTTCTGGTTAACAACGCAGGATTCTGCCTGCTGGGTCGCTTTGAAGAGGCAACCGCTGAACAAATTGAGCTGCAGTTTGCCACCAACGTGTTCGGCACGGCCAATGTGCTACGCGCTGTGTTACCAGTCATGCGCCAGCAGCGTAGCGGACGCATTATTAATACGTCCTCGATCGCGGGTGTCAAAGCGGTCGCAAACGCCACATTTTACTCAGCTTCGAAATTTGCCGTTGAAGGTATGACCCTGGCACTTGCCGATGAAGTTGCGCCGCTTGGTATTCATGTCACCGCAATTGAGCCCGGTTTTTTCCGCACCGAGTTTCTCAGTAATAGTTCGGCCCACTATGGCGAAAAAAAGATTGGGGACTATGCCGATTATGGCGATGCGCGTGAGCTGCTGGCATCCGCAGATGGTCAACAGCAAGGGGACCCGGCCAAACTCGCACAGGTGGTTTGTCAGGTGGTTGAAATGGAGAACCCACCTCGACAGCTGCTAATAGGAAATGACGCTATCAGTTTTGTAATGCCTTCGCTGGAAGCCCGTATTAAAGAGATACGCGAATTTGCGGTGCTGAGTAATACCACTGATTTTGATTAATGGGTGTAAGCACCCGATGCTTTAAATATCGAGAGTACAATGACTGACTTATTAACCCAGGCCTTCACGTTTAAAAATGGCCTCAGGATGCGTAACCGCGTCGTTATGGCACCGATGACCACATGGTCCGCTAATGACGATGAAACGATTTCAGATGAAGAAGTAAACTATTATCGGGCGCGCGCTACCGGTGTGGGATTAGTGATAACGGGATGCGCTCATGTTCAGAGAAACGGTGTGGGTTTCACCAATGAATTCGCAGCCTACGATGATCGTTTTATCCCGAGTCTGAGGAAACTGGCTGATGCAGCAAAAAGCGGGGGGGCGCTGGCAATCCTGCAACTGTTTCATGCCGGTAATAAAGCGGTTCCCGAACTCATCCCTGGTGGAGAGATCGTCAGCGCCAGCGCCCTGGCCGCTCCGGCTGGCCCTTTTAATCGTGGCGAACAAGCCAGCCGGGCTTTGGGTCATGACGAAATTTCTGGTGTCATTCATGACTTCGGCGAAGCCACTCGCCGCGCAATTGAGGCCGGTTTTGATGGTGTTGAATTGCACGGTGCGCATGGTTTTCTTATCCAGAATTTCTTCTCCCCCTGGTTTAACCAGCGTACTGACGAATGGGGTGGTTCATTAGCAAACCGGATGCGTTTTCCGCTGGAGGTCGTTAGGGAAGTCCGGCGGGTTATTGAAACTCATGCCGGGAAACCCTTTTTATTGGGTTACCGGTTATCGCCGGAAGAGTCAGGAGACGGAGGATTACGGATTAATGACTCCCAGGCTCTGGCTGGTCAGTTAGAGAAAGAGACTCTCATTGACTATCTCCATATCTCACTCCACGACGTACTGACCGATCGGCCGCAGGGCAGTGAGGGTAAGGATACGATCCTGGCGCGGTTTGTAGAGCAGTTTAATGGGCGTTTGCCTTTGCTGGCAGCGGGAAAAATTACTTCGTCACAAGCGGCTCAACGGTCTCTGAAGGCCGGGTTGTCACTGGTTGCCTTAGGTCGGACGATTGTCATGAATCCCAACTGGATGGAACTGGTGCAGGCAGGCCATGAGGATAAGGTAAAAAACAAACTTATCCTGTCTCAACGCTCAGATGAATTGGCGATCCCTGAAAAACTATGGCATGCGATTCAGAAGACTCCCGGATGGTTCCCGACATAAAAAGAGCTGTGTAACCGGACTTCAGTACAGGTAATCCTGGAATATACCGTTTTACCTGTAACTATCTGGAAGATGGAGCTACAACTTGTAGCTTTCTATTCGTACAGGGCGAGAAGGTCCGCTCCTCGCTCACTGCGGACCTTTTTTAAGAGAGCAGAGTTATCATTGGCAATAATGCATTCATCAAGCTGAATCAGGTGATGGGCCACGCTCAAGAAAAGTTGAAAGTGCAATATAGCTGCGTACGGAGCGAACACCCTCAAGGCTCTGAATCTCCATCAGGAAATTTTCCAGTGATTCGGTATCGGCGGCGCGTACTTTGATAAAGACGCAACCGTCGCCGGCAACGGTGTGCAATTCCTCCACTTCCTTGCGGCTGGTGAACTGCAATAGGGCGCGTGTGGCTTGATAGCTACTGGTATCTATAATCAAAAAAGTTAACAGCGTCCGCCCTAGCTTGCAGCCATCGAGTACTGCCACGGTACCCTTAATCACCCCGTCGCGCTTGAGCCTTTTTACGCGATCGTGAACCGCTGGGGCTGATAAGTTCACAATCTCGCTCAATTCTGTGTAACTACGGCCTGCGTCTTCCGCTAAGGCACCTAATATTTTTCGGTCAATGCTATCCAGTTCTGCCGGTTTATGCCTTGTCTGCCGAATACCATCTTTTTCTTTATCAAATGCGCTCATAGGGCTTCTCAATCTGAATAAAAATATGAATATACTTAATTCTACCTAATATTATTAAGCCACAAAACGAATAATGGAGTTGCAATGCCTATCGCACTTTTCGCCCTCGCCGTGGGCGCATTTGGTATCGGCCTGACTGAATTTGTCATCGCCGGGATCCTCCCTCAAATCGCAGCCGAATTTAGCGTCAGTATCCCGAAAGCGGGAATGATGGCGACGTCATACGCCTTGGGCGTATTTATTGGTGCACCGTTGTTAACGATTCTCGGCGCGAGGATCCCTCGTAAGGCCATGCTGATCGCGCTGGCGAGTATCTTTACAGTCGGTAATATCATTACGGCAGCTGCGCCGACAATGGAGATAGCGATTTTAGGCCGTATTATCACATCCTTTAATCATGGGGCCTTTTTTGGTATCGGCTCGATTATAGCGGCATCGCTGGTGGCGCCCGGACGTCAGGCAAGCGCCATTGCCTTTATGTTTTCTGGGTTGACATTAGCCAATCTGTTTGGCGTACCGGCGGGTACCTGGCTGGCGCAAACCTTTAGCTGGCGACTGGTATTCTGGGTCATTGCAGGTATCGGGTTGCTGACGATGGTCAGCGTCGCCGTACTGGTTCCGCATATTGCGAAAGGCAAAGCAATTGCTTTACGTAACGAACTGAGAGCCTTTGTTGACCCGCAGGTGCTGTTGGTCATGGGAATCACGATTTTCGGTCCGGCTGCCTTTTTCACCTCAATTACCTACATTGCCCCGATGATGGTGCAGGAAGCCGGTTTCTCCGCAGGCGGCGTGGCTGGACTAATGGTGCTATTTGGTCTTGGACTTGCCGTCGGTAACTGGATTGGCGGACGCTTTGCCGATCGCTCTCTGTTTGGCACGCTTTTTGTCACTCTCGCGGCTCAGGGGATTGTGCTACTTGTATTCTGGATCGGAGTCGAAAGTCAGTGGGTTGCCGGTATCTCGGTGTTCATGATGGCGGCATTCGGCTTTGCCACGGTTTCGCCGATTCAGAAGCTGGTGATGGAGCGTGCCAGCTATGCGGGTGCCCCTACGATGGCCGCGTCAGTCAATATTGGCATGTTTAATTTGGGTAACGCGCTGGGGGCATGGGCGGGTGGGGTAACCATTGCTGCTGGTTTTGGCCTGGCGTCACCGAACTGGGCGGGCGCTATTCTGTCATTTATTGCACTTGGCCTCGCTTTCCTTGCGTGGCAAAGCGCGCGTAAGGGTTATATTTTGCCGGTGCTTGAATAAGTTACAAATACGATGAGCGCCCGCAGAGGGGCGCTTTTTTTAACGATTAAGGCGATCTTCTAAAACTGCTACTGCAGATTTTGTTCCATCAAGAATTTACTCACCAAATCAGCAATTTGCACATTATTTAAATCAGAAAACGGGAAGTGGGTATTCCCTTTGATTCCCACTTCAGGCAGATGCGTCACAGTGACATCCCCGCCATGCTTGTTCACCACGTCACGCCACTCACGCGCCATCGCCAGACGTACGCGCCAGCTGTCCTGTGCGGGCATAGCGACAGGTTTATCCGGAATGTTATCGCCGTAAATAATCAGAATCGGGATTTTGGTCAGTGCCATAAACTGCTCCATTGGCACAGGCTCACCCTTCAGCGTGTCAAACGCGCTTGGCATAGGGGCAGGGAGTTCTTTTTCCGGGAAGACAAAGCTGCTGCCTGGCTCGAAGGCGACAATGGCTTTGACCTTGTCATTTTTCATCGCCGTGTACCAACCAGGCCCGCCACCCTGCGAGTGGGTGAAGAGGATAGCGGGGCCGGATTTATCCACGACGGCGGACATCGCTTCAGAGATGACATTGATATCAAACGGCCCGGTGTTCGGGGTCATCTGACGGAAATACTGGTTCAACGCTTCTTTGTCGTGAGAGAACTGAACACCTTTAAAATACTCTGGCCACACGCCAACGCGGAACTGGTTGAACCACATCTGTTCATCCGGTTTAGGCGTAACAGTACCTTCCACGGTCGTGCGCCCGGCGCTGCCCCGGCGTGGCTGATCGACAAGATAAGTTGAGAACCCGCGACGCAGAAATATGTTCTGGAACCCTTCGCGACCATCCGGGGTGCTTTCCCAGGTGCGGGAGAACTGACCTGCGCCGTGTAGCATGACAATAGGGTATTTATGGGGATTTTCCGGGATTTGGTAAAATACAGACGCATGATCGCCATGATAAGTTTGGCCAGCAGAATTTAGTGGGTTTTTCGCATCAAATGTTCCCGGTGCGGTGATGATAGTTCCCCCTGCAGAAAAGCTCCCTTGTTCCTGAATAACCAGCGGTTCGGCATAAACCGATTGAGCCACCATGCCACCCGCCATCACACAGATGCCCAGTGTTTTTAAGACCATCTTCAAGATTACATCCTCCATTATGTTTGCTGTTAAAGAGTATCTGCGTTTTCAGCGTTAATTATTTGTCAGCCTTGATTGCCGCATTTAGCAGATCCGCAACGCGAAAATTAACTGCGTATCGTCTCTAACCAACGGGTTACTGTTTCGGTGGTTCTTCGCTCCTGATCACATTCAATAATCAGCGGCTTTTCCCGACGGGCGGCAGGGGCCAGCGTGGTAAGAATATCGTCGCTGTCTCCTTTACCGTAGCCACCGTGAGTAATGAAGGGGATGAGTAATTTGCCCGCAAAATCATGACTGCTAAGAAATGTTTGCACTACGGGTGGCACGCTGGTTCCCCAGATAGGAAAGCCTAAATAGACGGTCTCATAGCGAAAGATATCGGCAATGCTCTCTTTTAATGCTGGCCTGGCCCCGCGTTCACGCTCTTTTTTCGCCTGTTCAACGGTCTGAAAATAGTCTTCTGGATAAGGCGTAGCCGGTTCGATTTCAAACAGATCGGTATTCAGGCTGCGGTGAATGACGCCCGCAATGACTCGTGTATTTCCGCTGCGGGAAAAGTACGCCACCAGAACACGGCTTTTACCCTGCACGTTTGCGGTTACGGTGGCTGCCGATGCCAGGGAGCCGTTCGT
Source organism: Salmonella enterica subsp. enterica serovar Choleraesuis (assembly GCA_022846635.1). Lineage (GTDB taxonomy): Bacteria > Pseudomonadota > Gammaproteobacteria > Enterobacterales > Enterobacteriaceae. The sequence goes on along the minus strand of AP025685.1, from coordinate 2,095,441 downwards.
CAGCGTGAGACCGGCAAGTGCGGTGATTAACATTCTGCGGTTGGGATCATGCTCCATAATCCACTCCTAATTGTTTGCGAGCGCCTGTTGCAGTGCCTTTTCAGCCCGCGTAGCCGCGTCATTTTCGCTATGTTCACGCAGAACCTGCGCCAGCTGGCGCAGCTGCGCTGCCGTCAGGCCGACCCTCATACTTGCTCGTGTATGCGATAGCAGTTGTGCTTCAACGCCTGGTGTGGCCGCTAATGCGCCAACCGTTGCCAGCTCGCGGCTTTGCCAGTCGAGGTTATCGCGGGCGAAAATATCGCCGAAAAGATGCGCTTGCAGAAATTGGTTAATGACCGGGGCAAAATCAAACAGCGGCCCCTGGACGGGAGCGCCTGAAATTTTTGTCTGGTTTGCGGTACCGACGCGGCGAAGCTCATCCCCAACAGGGAGCGGGGCAACCGGCTCTTTACCTTCTACATCCTTGATTCCACGTTGTTTACGCGCTTCGACGACCTTCATCAGTTCACTAAGCGCATTCAGGCTGCGAGGAAAGCCTGTATAGGCATAAAGCTGGACGAGAATCTCTTTGGTTTCGTTTATCGTGAGCCCAGCGTCCAGCCCCTGATTAAGAGCGGCATTCAGCTTATCCATCTGGCTGCTGGCCATCGATGCCGCAATCAGCGGGATGGCCTGCTGGCGGGCTGAGAGCGTATCTGAAGCCGTTTGTTCGTGGTTCATCTCTGAAGCCTCCTTATTAACGGGCGCAGCATTGGCTGTAAGACCAAAACCAAAGGTCAGCAGTACAGCTGCCGCTAATGCTTTAATGGGCGTGGTATTGTTCATCTGTCACTTTCTCCATCCAGTTAACGCTTTTACCATCCACAATCCCGGTTATCGCCAGATGCGTCATCGCGCTGCCGGGTGCCGCTCCGTGCCAGTGTTTGATGCCCGCTGGGCAAGAGACAACGTCACCGGCGCGGATAACCTGCACCGGCTGGCCTTCTTGTTGAGTGAGCCCAACTCCCGAGGTCACAATCAGCCGCTGGCCTGCCGGATGCGTATGCCAGGCAGAGCGAGCGCCGGGATCAAAGCTGACATAAGCCCCGGAAACATTGATGTCGTTATCAGGCTTGAAAAGAGGATCGACCCTGACGCGACCGGTAAAATTATCCGCGGCACCGTAAACTGCGCTCTGGCTTCCTGCGGGAGCGATATTTTGCCCCGCAGCCCAGGATGAAAAGGTAATGAGGGGCAGTAAAAGCCCGAGGTGACGTATATGTCCGATCATGCAAAGCGTCCTTATCAAAGAAGAGGGGATTGCCTGCGATGATTTTATCGATAGGGTTATGACGTCAGGCTGACGTCTCTCTGACAATTCTGTCAGTTAACTTTGGCCCAGACTCAGTACCGGAGTGAGCATTGCCGGCGGCTTTATCCGCTTGTATCGCAAAGGTGAGACCAAATGTATTGATGCCGCCTTCACTACGGGCAAAGACATCTCCCCGATGCATAATAGCGACGGCACGCACGATCGACAGGCCCAGCCCATGATGGGTATCACTCCTGGCTCGGGATGTGTCGATGCGATAGAACCGCTCGAACAGCCGGTGTAAGTGCTCTGGAGCTACCGGATCGCCCAGGTTTGAAACTTCCACACAGGCTTGATGACCGGTTTCGCTTAACCGCACCGTAACTGAGCTATTAGAGGGTGAATGTCTTGCGCTATTTTCCAGTAAATTAGCCATTGAGCGGTGGAATAGTCGCCGGTCGATGTATGCGGTGACATCTCCCTCGACCTCCAGAGAAAGTTGTTTTTCGGCAAAAGAGGGCTCAACATATTCCGCTGTCTTTAGGGTTTCTTCCCGCAAGGACACTTCGGTAAGCTGTGACGCATGTTCACCTGCATGGGCATGAGACAGGAACAGCATATCGTTAACGATTGATGTCATACGCTCTAGCTCCTCCAGATTGGAACCCAGTAACTCTTCCAGTTCATCAGGCGAGCGCCGGCGAGCTAGCCCCAGCTGAGTCTGTCCTATCAGATTTGTCAGTGGTGTCCGCAGTTCATGTGCAACATCGGCATTAAAGCTTTCGAGCTGCCGCCAGGCGATTTCCTGACGCGCTAACACGCCATTAAATGATGATGCCAGTTGCTGCAGCTCTTCGGGCAAAGCGCGGCTGTTCAGACGCTGGCCATGGTCTCCTGGGGCGAGCTGCCTGGCTTGTTTACTAAGCGCCCCAACGGGACGAAGACCGATCCTTGATACGATGTATCCCAGCAGGGCGACAATCATTACGCCCAATGCAGTAATGATAAGCAATGTGTGCGTGAAGGCTTTGAGTGTCCCCATGTATGGCGTGGAGTCGATGGCAACCACATAGCGAAGCTCTGGCCTTTCACCGTTAGCAGGGATGGTTTTTACTAACAGAAATAATGAGCACGCACCTTCCGATACGCCGGGCACTTTGTTAAAGCCTTCCTGCAAAGAAGACCACTGGACGCCTACGGGCGGCATTCCCCCCATGCTGAAGCGCGGATTCTCGCTCACTATCCAGTAGCGAACGCGCTCACCTTCGGAATTAGTTAAAGCGGTGAATTTATTGGCCAGCGTTGACCATCCATTAGCCGAGGTTCGTGTGGTTATCCACGGACTCATCAATGACTCCCGAAACAACAGCTCGTTATGCATCTGTTTTTGCAAAGAGTCATGCAAGGAGCTTCTGAGCAGAATACCGATAACGGACACAATCAGCAGAGCGGATAAGGCAAACATCAGTGCCAGATGAACTGAGATAGAACGCTTGAGCATGCTTATCCTCTTCATTTATTCGGGCCGAATTTCGAGGACATAACCCATGCCACGAACGGTATGTAACAGTTTGATATCGAACGGAGTATCCACTTTGGCCCTAAGTCGTTTAATAGCGACTTCTACCACATTGGCATCGCTATCAAAATTCATGTCCCATATCTGCTCAGCAATCATCATCTTTGACAAGATCTCTCCCTGATGTCGGGCCAGAAGGCTCAGTAGTGAAAACTCTTTCGCGGTCAGCTCTAGTCTGGTTCCGGCGCGAAATACGCGGCGAGCCAGCAGGTCGAGATGCAGATCGTGAATTTGCAGTTGGGTGATGTCTGCGCCGTCCGTAGCGCGGCGACGCACCAGTGCCTGAATACGAGCCACCAGTTCAATAAGCGAAAAGGGCTTAGGCAGATAATCATCTGCGCCAAGACGCAACCCTTTAACGCGCTCCTCGACCGATCCCCTGGCAGAAAGCATCAGCACCGGCGTTTGTTTGGCTGCGCGAACACCCTCAAGTACCCGGTAGCCATCCATCCCCGGCAACATCACATCCAGTATTATCGCGTCGTAGTCGAACTCCAGCGCGTAATGAAGACCTTCCGTTCCATCAGCAGAGACATCTACCGTAAATCCGGACTCACTCAACGCGCGATTAAGATAGGTCGACGTTTTTTCTTCATCTTCGACTAACAAGAGGCGCATAACGCGGTTTCCTTTTTAACTTTCAACGATGCTTCACATTTAAATAAATCTGTAGCGCATCAGAAAACTGAATATGGAACTCCGTTAACAGAGACCATTTTCCCTTGTGATTACCGACATAAAGCTGACGGCTCACTGACAACTTTGTCAGAAAACTTGATCATCCCAGTCAGGTAGCTGACAAGAATGTTATTTTCTTGTCACGCTGTTGACAGCCATTTCGCCCTAAGCTGATGCCGCAAATTGAACTACGCGGGCCTGAGTTGCAGCGCTGACATACATGGGAGAAACAATGAAATTCAATCTTTTGAGTGCAATACTGCTCACGGCAATGGCTGGAGTTACCTCAGTCCATGCGGCTGATTACAAAAAAAATCCTTTTACACTGGCCTATGACGGAGCTATCACTGAGAACGTTAAAGGCAAGGTCAATATTCATCCGGTGCAATACGATCTCCATGGCATCCAGATTGCTGCGAATGTCTATACGCCAGCTAACTACGATCCCGCCAAGAAATATCCTGCCGTGGTGGTTGCACATCCTAACGGCGGCGTAAAAGAGCAGGTTGCGGGTTTGTATGCCCAGCGACTCGCGGAGCAGGGTTACATCACGATTACCGCTGATGCGGCTTATCAAGGTGCCAGCGGCGGAACCCCCCGCAGCGTGGACAAACCCGCTAATCGCATTGAAGATATCCACGGCATGGCTGACTACATCAGCCAGTATCCCGGAGTCGATACCGCTCGCCTTGGCCTGTTGGGTATCTGCGGTGGCGGAGGGTATTCACTTGTTGCTGCCGAAACGGATAAGCGTTTCAAATCTATAGCAACAATCAGCATGTTTAATTCAGGCCTTGTGCGCCGTAATGGTTTTCAAAATTCACAGTTAGATACTGTCCAGCAGCGGCTCCAGCAGGCTTCCGAGGCTCGCGCACAGGAAGCTGCCGGCGGTGAAGTCCTGTACTCAGGTGATGCAAACCTGACGGATGAACAGATAGCAAAATTACCTTTTGCCTTGTACCGCCAGGGCTACGAGTACTACTGGAAAACTCACGCACATCCGAACTCAACGTTTAAATACACCCGAAGTAGCCTGTTAGATTTGATGAGCTTTGATGTGACAGACCATATCAATCTCATCAATAAACCTCTGTTGATGATTGCCGGTACTAAAGCAGATACGCTCTACATGACAGAAGATGCGTTTAAAAAAGCTACAGGAACCACCAACAAAGAGCTCTTCCTGATCGACGGAGCTACCCATATTGAGACTTACTGGGTTCCTAAATACGTTGACAAGGCTATGCAAAAGCTAGACGTCTTCTTCGATAAGAATATTTAGACAATCTCCAATAACACCCCGGCTTAACCGCAGGGGTGCCAGCTCAACACTTTATTTAACGGTGCTTTTATTCCCAGATTAACTGAGTTGCGGTTAAAGATAATTACGCCACTGGGATAGGTGCTATGAATGAAATTCATAAACCTGTTTTCCTGCAATGCCTTCAGTATTTCGTTAGCGATCAAAGTTCATCAAAGCTGCGGGGAAGGGCGCATGCGTAAGGAGATAACTCATATAGATCAATAACAAAAAAGTCTTCATGCGGACTGAAATGATGTTCCTGTGATAAGGATTTAGGCTGCGACGAAAAAACCAATTCGTAGCAAACCGTATTAGCGTGGATTTTTGTAGTAAGGCCTGGCCGTCTTGAAAGACCGTGGGACTGGAGCTTGTGAGCGCTTGCAGAATCCAATCCTCAGATTGAAACAGAGTTTACGGCCTGTGGCGAATTAGCATGTCCGGAAATCGTGAATCGTGAAGGCCAGTGTGATATCTGAAGAGGTACGCAACAATCTGAGGAGGTACGCAACAATGATAAATCGGATTTCCTGTTATCAAAGACAATGTAGTTCAGGTTAATGGGCCAGCGAGCGCAAGGCGTTAGCTGCATGGTAAACATAGAAGCGCACGGTTTAAGCCAGGTCGAAGAGATAAGCATTAAATTTGGAGTTTTGGCGTATTAACTTAATAGCAGTGTGGGTGAGGTATATAGCGCTAGATACCTTCGCCATAAATTTAACATAATATACATTATGCGTACCAATGAAGAGGCAGGAGGAATCCAGGGTTTTTGGGCTACGATGACGTTGCTCATTAATGAGTGTTTTTTAGCCATGTTGCTCTAAGCAGATCCTAAGCTCTGCTATCCCGTGATTCGGCCAACCTAAATCCGCAAGAGTTAGATACTGCTGTTACTCATAGACCTTTATCGGAACAAAGCTCTCGTTGGCGATGCCGGAATTGTAATGCTGCCCACAAATGTCTCAGCCACAACCTGGCTGCTGAACTCTGTCACCATCTTATCAATAGAAATATCGACGCACCGGTGTCCTTGTAAAAACAAGAACGCCGGAACAATTCCGGCGTCCTGATAATCTCCATCCTTGCTGGTTTTAATCAACCGGAAAATTTAAAGCGTTCCCGTACCGCCGTCCGAGCACCAGACTTGGCCTGAGGTATAGCTATTTTCTTCTGCCGCCAGCGTCACGTATAACGGTGCTATCTCAACCGGCTGCCCAGGACGACCTAACGGCGCGTTGGCACCAAAGTGCTCAACTTTTTCCTGCGGCTGTCCACCGCAACATTGCAGGACTGTCCAGTATGGCCCCGGCGCTACGGCATTAACCCGGATACCTTTTGGTGCCAGCTGTTTGGCCAGTGACTTAGTAAACGCCACTATCGCCGCCTTGGTCTGGGCATAATCGAGTAAAATCTCACTTGGCTGATACGCCTGAACCGACGAGGTATTAATGATAGAGCCACCTTGCGGTAAGTAACGTATTGCCGCTTTGGTTATCCAGAACATGGCGTAGACGTTAGTTTTAAAGGTCGCATCAAAATCTTCGGTTGTAAGCTCTTCTATTGATTCACAAAACTGCTGGCGACCGGCATTGTTAACCAGAATATCCAGCCCGCCTAAAAGCTCAGCCGCCTGATCAACTAGTTGCTGGCAAAATGTTTCATCGCGAATATCACCAGGAATAGCCGCAATGTTACGCCCTTCCTTCTTAATAATTTCAATGACTTCTTTAGCATCATCGGCCTCTTCAGGCAGATAATTTATAGCCACATCAGCGCCTTCACGGGCGAAAGCAATGGCAACCGCCCGGCCGATACCTGAATCACCGCCGGTGATTAGCGCCTTTTTGCCCCGTAGACGGCCATTTCCCTGGTAACTTTGTTCACCATGGTCTGGCCTCGGTTGCATTTTTCCGGCCAGCCCAGGAAATGGCTGTTTTTGTTGAGGAAAAGGCGGGATTGGAAAGTCTTTAATCTTCGCTTTATCACTAACATTTTTTCCATTTTTGATATCAGCCATTGAGTTACCTCTCATTAAACTTATTTATGGTGATTTATAAGTGTAGACCATAAATATGGCGACACCCCGGCATTCAGTTTTAATCGATAATATCTGATGTCAGGATGGGTATTTAAAAAAACAAAGAAATACCACTTTAGAATATATAATCATAATCCCGGCATCAGCCCGGCCGCGCTAATTTATTAATATAAATTCCTTAAAAAACATAATGATAAAACCATTGTCATGTAGAGATCTCTCGTAACATCTGGTTCACCAGGGTGCTAAACGTCAACACAAAAATATTACTCCAGGATTTATCCTTATCTGGTTTTATTTTTTTAAGTTAATTAAGTGATTGGCGTGATTTCTGGCTAGTGTTACATATTCAAATTTCTTGTGAGGTTAATTGATTCTCCCATTAAAATTTAACGTAATAACTTTTTATATTCCCTGTATTTATGCCATCATTTCCCTACTCTGCTCATTATTGTGCTGGCGGTATTAGCACCTTGCTGGATTGCGATTATGCTGTAAATGGTTCCATCGTTCGGGCTCGCTGCCCGATCCATCGACGTAATCCTCAACAAGCGAGCGTGGTTATGATTTCTCAACCGATTTGGCAGGCTCCGGCAATCAATCGCAAAAAACTTGGCGACATCATCGTCACCATGCTGAGTGATGGCTATCTGGATATAACTTTTGAATTGTTAAACGGTATAGCAGCAATGAAAGCCGAGGCGTTGCTTGAAAAAAGTGGCGTGGCTCCACTACCTCGCATCAACATTAATGTGTATGTAGTCCAGACTCCACAACATACTATTTTGATTGATAGCGGCGCGGGCAATATTAATGGTTGGGGTGGTCGGCTGCAGGTGGCTTTAGCTGCGGCGGGAATTGACCCTCTGGATATCGATACTATTTTGGTGACCCATGCGCATCCAGACCATATTGGTGGACTTGCCGGGCCATTAGCAACTCCGCTATTTCGTAATGTCCAACAGCTGTTCCTGCATGAGCAAGAGCTCGCTTTTTGGAAAGATGAAACCATTGCGGCCAGCGCACCGGATAGGTCAAAACCCTTCTTTACCCTCGCGCAGAATGTTTTCGATGCTTACGATGGCCGATTGGTACCTTTTAAAGGTGAAGATATCCTGCCTGGCGTTCAGGGTGTGCCACTCTTTGGGCATACGCCGGGGCATAGCGGCTATCTACTGGGTGATGGGAAAGAATCGCTACTGATCTGGGGCGATATTGTTCATTTCCCCTATATTCAGGTTGCCCAGCCGGAGGTCACTATCGCTTTTGACAGCGATCCGGCTCAGGCGGCCTCGGTCCGCCATACGCTATTAGACAGAGTCGCTACCGATAATTTAACCGTGAGTGGTATGCATTTTAATTTGCCAACTACCGCCAAAATAAGCCGTGACGGAAATGCATATGGTATAAATTATGATCTTTGGTCACCGGCAATTTAACTAATGCCCTTTTCTCAATTTCGCTGCCTGGCTGTACGATGGCTTACGGCCAGGTGTGATTAATGCTTCTGCCATTTCTTTTGATAGCTCCCGCTTTCATCTTCTTCCGTCAATCTGGCTGTTATCACTTAATAATAAGTGACGTTGTCACCAATACTGTGCCCTCCTTTTACCTATAAACAGGATTTAGGAACAATCCATCGAGTGATGACGACTATGCTTAATGTTTAAAAAGCGAACAATCCACAATTTGAGTGGGAGGCCGAATATGAGCGACCAGAGCGAAAACGCTGATAATCATCGATTTCGGCATATAGTGAGAATCGGTAATTTGCCGCCAGACGAAGCACATTATTTAGGACAATCAGGTTTTAACCTTACCCGCAGAAGTTTGTTAAAAGTGAGTGCTGCCACCGTTGCCTGTGCGGCGGTATCTTCAGGTTCCGCCCTGGCGAACAGTCAGCCAGGAACAACACCTGCCCCTGAAATGCACCATATTACGCTGCAAATTAATGGTGCATCTCAACAGTTAACTGTCGACAGCCGTACCACTTTGCTGGACGCATTGCGTGAGCATTTGCATCTTACCGGTACTAAAAAAGGCTGTGATCACGGCCAGTGTGGAGCCTGCACCGTTATTGCAAATGGCCGCCGGATTAACTCCTGCCTGACTCTGGCCGTTATGCAGCAAGACGCAGATATCACCACCATTGAAGGCTTAGGCCAGCCGGATAATCTGCATCCCATGCAGGCGGCGTTTATTCGCCATGATGGTTATCAATGCGGCTATTGCACACCCGGTCAGATTTGTTCGTCGGTTGCGATGCTTAAAGAGATTGAAGATGGGATCCCAAGCCATGTTACCGGAGATTTAACGGCCACCCCTCAGGCAAGCGCAGATGAAATCCGCGAACGAATGAGCGGAAATATCTGCCGCTGTGGCGCTTACGCCAATATTCTGGACGCGATTGAGGAAGTCGCCGGGGAGGATAAATCATGAAAGCCTTTACATATGAGCGCGTAACTACCCCCGCACAGGCCGCGCAGAGCGCCAGACAGACTCCCGGAGCAAAGTTTATCGCCGGGGGAACTAACCTGCTTGACCTGATGAAGCTGGAAATCGAAACCCCTCAGCATCTGATAGATATTAACGGACTGGGTCTGGATAAAATATCCCCTACGGAGGTCGGCGGGCTGCGCATAGGCGCTCTGGTACGAAATACCGATCTTGCCGCCCACTCTCAGATACGGCGCGACTATGGCGTACTTTCTCGAGCATTGCTGGCCGGTGCTTCGGGTCAGTTACGTAACCAGGCAACCACTGCCGGGAATCTGTTGCAGCGTACCCGCTGCCCTTATTTTTACGACACTAATCAGCCATGTAATAAAAGGCTACCCGGTAGCGGCTGTGCCGCCCTGGAAGGTTTTAGCCGCCAGCATGCGGTGGTTGGGGCAAGCAACACATGTATCGCCACTCATCCCAGCGATATGGCGGTAGCGATGCGGGTTCTGGATGCGGTCGTTGAAACCGTTAGCCCGGATGGCAACCAACGAACCATCCCGATCGCCGATTTGTATTTGGCTCCGGGGAACACGCCGCATCGGGAAACAGCGCTTAAACCGGGTGAGCTGATAACTGCCGTTACCCTTCCTAAGCCGGCAGGCGGTACCCAGATATACCGTAAAGTGCGGGATCGCGCTTCTTACGCTTTTGCCCTGGTCTCGGTGGCGATCATCTTGCAGCCAGATGGCAGTGGCCAGATAGCTATGGGCGGCGTGGCCCACAAACCCTGGCGGATTGAGGAGGCCGAACGGTTGCTTCCCCAGGGGATATCGGCGGTGTATCAGCGGCTGTTTACTGATGCTCACCCCACGGAGCAAAACCAATTTAAGCTCACACTGGCACAGCGAACGCTGGCCTCGGCGTTATCTGAAGCGAGGGCCTGACGATGAAATTTGATAAACCCGCAGGCCCTAACCCCATCGATCGCCAAAAAGTTGTCGGCCTGCCCCACGATCGCGTTGAGGGCCGGTTAAAAACGACCGGAACCGCGCACTATGCTTATGAATGGCATGAAGAAGCGGACGATATTGCTTATGGCTATGTGGTGGGTTCCTCGATTGCCAAAGGCCGGATCCGGTCGCTGGATATTCGCGCGGCGCAGGCCGCCCCCGGCGTGCTGGCGGTTGTTACGGCGGAGAATGCAGGCAAACTGGGTAAAGGTGATATGAATGCCGCCAAACTGCTGGGCGGCCCGCACATCGATCACTATCACCAGGCCATTGCGCTGGTCGTCGCCACTACATTTGAGCAGGCCAGAGCAGCGGCGCAATTGGTCAATGTTGATTACCAACGGCAGCGCGGCAGCTATTCTCTCAGTGAAGCAAAAGCTCAGGCAACACCGGTGGAAGATAACCCTGACCTGACATACGGCGACGTGGAGGCAGCATATCATCAGGCAGAGGTTCAATTTGAGGCCAGCTATACCACGCCCGATCAGAGCCATATGGCCATGGAGCCACACGCCTCAATGGCAAAATGGCAAGGCGATAAGCTGACCCTGTGGACATCGAATCAGATGATTGACTGGTGTCGTAACGAACTGGCCAAAACCTTACGAATCAGCGCCGATAATGTGCATATCCGCTCTCCTTATATCGGCGGCGGCTTTGGCGGCAAACTGTTTCTACGCAGTGACGCCGTGCTGGCTGCGCTGGGAGCGCGGGCAGCTGGTAAACCGGTAAAAGTAATGCTGACGCGACCTGTTATTGCCAACAATACGACTCATCGCCCGGCAACTATTCAACGCATTCGCCTGGGAGCAGATAAAAACGGACATATTAGCGCTATTTCTCATCAGAGCTGGTCGGGTAATCTGCCGGGAGGCTCCCCGGAAATCGCCACCCAGCAGACCGGACTGATGTATGCGGGAACCAGCCGCTATACCGGACTGCGGCTGGCCCGGCTTGATCTGCCGGAAGGCAATGCTATGCGCGCGCCCGGTGAGGCTCCAGGGCTGATGGTGCTGGAAATTGCCATGGACGAACTGGCAGAAAAACTAGGAATCGACCCGGTTGAGTTGAGGATCCTTAATGATACCCAGGTTGATCCGACCAAACCGCAGCGCCCTTTCTCACGCCGCCAGCTGGTAGAGTGCCTGCGCACTGGAGCCGAGCGTTTCGGCTGGAGCAAACGCAGTTCTAAACCTGCCAGTAATAAAGATGGGCGCTGGATGGTAGGAATGGGTGTTGCTGCGGGCTTTCGTAATAACCTGCTGACCGCCTCTGCCGCCAGAGTTCAGCTTGATACTGGCGGCGTTCTGACCGTAGAAACTGATATGACGGATATCGGCACCGGTAGCTATACCATTATTGCCCAGACCGCCGCTGAGATGCTGGGCCTGCCGCTGGACAAAGTCACGGTGAGATTAGGTGACTCCGGGTTTCCCGTTTCCGCAGGCTCCGGCGGCCAGTGGGGAGCCAACTGCTCTACTGCCGGAGTGTATGCCGCCTGCGTTAAATTGCGTGAGTCAATCTGCCATAAATTGAGTATCGACCCGGCTAAAGCGGAGTTTATTGATGGCAAAGTGCGCGCCGGGCAGCAGGAAAAACCGCTTATCAGCGCGGTGGCCCGTGAGCCTCTCAGTGCTGAAGATACCATCGAGTTTGGCAACCTGGATAAAGAGTATCAGCAGTCGACGTTTGCCGGGCATTTTGTGGAAGTGGGTGTGGATATGGCTACCGGTGAAGTGCGGGTGCGCCGGATGCTGGCCGTCTGCGCCGCAGGCCGTATTCTCAACCCCAAAACTGCGCGTAGTCAGGTTATTGGCGCCATGACGATGGGCCTGGGCGGAGCTCTGATGGAGGAGCTGGCGGTCGATACCCGGCTGGGCTATTTCGTGAATCACGATATGGCAGGTTATGAGGTACCGGTGCATGCAGATGTGCCCAGGCAGGAGGTTATTTTCCTTGAGGATACCGATTCAATATCATCGCCAATGAAAGCTAAAGGCGTCGGTGAACTGGGGCTATGTGGCGTGAGCGCCGCAATTGCCAATGCCATCTACAATGCTACCGGGGTGCGGGTGCGGGACTATCCTATTACGCTGGATAAATTGCTTAAGGGGCTTCCGGCGCTAACGTGAATGCTGGTGGAACTTTTTTGTCTGGTAATGGGGTTTTGCTTCAAAGCTCCGTTACTTAATTTCAATCAGCAACTGGCCTTATAATTCTGTGGTTAAACATCTTTGGGTGAATAATTTGGGCTTACCCAAAGATGCTTAGTACTATGACGCCAGCAAAAAAATTGAAAAATATGTTCAAGGGGCGATCTTTTGCATTTATTATGACTTCTGGTTTACCAGAAGCATTTCTCTGGAATAAAATTAGAGTGAGTATTTATAGGGATAAGCAAGGGATGCTATGTATTACAATAATGAAATTATTAGTTATTTGCAGACTAATGAAATTTTAGCTTTGAAGTTCGAACATGCGCTAACAAGCGTAAGTAAAACCATGGTTAATCAGTTAGAGATGATAGATGCAGGAGCAAAACGCGCGCTATATTATACATCTTGCTTTACTGATGAGTATCAGGACGTATGCAAAAAACAAAAAAACGAGGATATTCGATTTAAAAACGCCGTTATTTACCTTCTGCGAAATGGAAATATTACGCATGACATGCTAAAAATATATTTCGAGGGGATATTTAAATATAGAACTTCAGAACAGCTTGAGCATATCAAACAAATGCTTATGGCTGTAAATATTCATATTGCTGCAAGTTCACTCACAAATGCGGGATTTGCTTTAGCCACAGCATCCTTTGTTGCTGTAGGTATGAATATGAGTCTCAAACTTAGTGCACTGGTCGGACGAAGAGTGGGCGGGGTTGCAGGTACTATTGGCATGTACGGTGTAGTCCAGAAAGCATCTGACAGCGCGCATCGTCTTCATATTGCTTATCCAGCTTACTATTCAGCGTTATACGCTCAGGAACTGGAAATGATGTTCTTCCTTATAGAACCATTGTTTGAGAGGGCTGAGGCACATAAAGCGCAATGGGCATCGGATGATGGTATTGCAGATATCATAACCAGGATGATTCGATAATCATGATAAATCTTATTAAAAGGCTTCTCCGAAGAGTATTCAGGTCCTTGGTTTCGTATTATGGACCGGCATTGCTGACAATATTTTTTGCTTTGATCCAGGGCTTATTATTTCCGAGCAGCCCAATCTGGCTCATCCCTTTGTTTTTTGTTTTTGTGATGATTGCTTTATCAATATGTGAAATTAAAAAACTCAAATAAAAGTGTTATCATAAATTTATCTATAAGGAAATTATATGTCTACCCCTGCTCACTTATGGCTTGAAGATGAGAACGGCTCGCCTGTAGTTGGTAGTTGCTTAATACCAAAGCGTTTGGGTTCTATCGAATTAAAGTCATTTTCGCATGGTATAACTATTCCAGCAGATCCAAATTATGGAAAATTAACTGGCACGCGCATTCATCGCCCTATCTCGATAGTTAAAGAATTTGATCAGACAACTCCGCTGATTTATCGGGCTATTTGTGAGGGCCGCACTATGAAGAAAGCAACAATTAAGATGTACCGTATTCTTGAGTCGGGCATTGAGGCCGAGTATTTCAATATCATTCTGGAAAATGTTAAGTTCACAACGGTTGCACCATACCTGTCACCTAACGGTATGAATAGCACTCATCTTGAAACGCTCGAATTACGTTATGAAGCAATTACATGGAAGTATACAGAAGGAAATATAATTTACCGTGACTCATGGAACGAGTTTTGCTGTCGCTGATAATAAGTTGCATATAGAATATAACAACCCAATGGGTGGTGAGAAATAAGGAGCATTTAACCAGTTATTTCCTCAGAATAAGCCCGGCTATTGCCGGGCTTTTTAAAGAAAACATACTTATTCAATATCTGCATGGCGGCGTTTCATGCTATCGGCCGTTTCATTCAGACGCGCCATCAGCGCCAGGATGATGCTGTCATATACCAGCAATGATGCCTGTTCAAACAGTGTGCCCATTGGCTGTACGCTGTCAGTCGCGGGTATAATCAGCTTACAATCGGCCAGACGAGCCAGCGTTGATTCGCCAGCCGTAGTAATGAGCGCAATTCGAACCCCATTTTTCTTAGCTATCCCGGCCTGATTAATCAATCGCTGGGTTTCGCCCGAACCGGAACCAATAATCATCAGGTCGTTTTGCCGCGAGTGCGGTGAACTGATTTCACCTACCATGCTTACGGTAAAACCCAGGTGCATCAACCGGTTGGCAAACGCGCCCACCATTTGTCCCGAACGCCCCGCGCCTGCCAGGTAAATATGTCCTGCATGAGTAATGGCATAAATAAGCTGATCGAATTCCAATGGATCAATCCGCCCGATGAGCGCCGTCAACTCATCGGTAACTAGTGTGAAATTTTTCATCGTTTGGCTTCACCTTAGAGCAGGTGCCGCGGAATTATCCGCGGCCCAACTGACATTACGCTGCCTGAGCTTGCAGCATGCCTTGAATATAATCGCCAACCTCTTCCGTTTTGAGGCTGCGACAGGATTCAATAAAGGTGAGATCCTGAAATAGTGTAAACAGACGGCGCAGTATTGCCAGGTGGCGATCGCTGGAGGCAAAGGCCAGGTTGAATACTATGCCGCAGTCTACGCTCAGGTCTGCATCTTCCATCTGGCCGAAGGTCACATCATGGGAAAAACGCACCACGCTTATGCTATCGGTTTTTACCAATGTGTAATCTGCATGCGGGATAGCTATCCCCTGCCCGTTCGCCATCAGCAACCCCGTGGGGTAACTCTTCTCTCGAGCCAGACAGGCTTCAATATATTGCGCAGTGATATACCCCTTTTCCAGCAGCTTCTCTCCGGCACAGCGGATGGCCGCTCGATAGTCCATGTTGCCATCACTGACTTCATTGACCAGAATCTTCAATTCCATAATGCTCACCCGTCTATTTTTGAAGTTCTTCTTTAACTGCGGAAAAAATTTCATCCTCACCCAACCCGGTAAGCAGACCCGCCCCGACAATCACGCGTGTGTTAATCGCCGGGTTATCAAGTTTGGTCGAAGATACAATGAGGTCATAACTATTGAAGGTGTCTGTGGTACAGGCCATCAGCGATGACTTATCCACCTGCGCTTCCATGTGCTGCTCTTTCAAAAAGTCCTGCAAAACTGAAACCATGATTGAGGATGAGGCGATTCCGTTACCACACACCACTAAAATCTTTTTCATTTTTAAGTCCTTATAAGAGAGTAATTGTCGCAATTTACGCGGTCTGAGTTTTCACCTGACGACGTGCTTTTTGCTTGATTAAAAAACCGACCGACAGCAGCAAAATTCCCGCCAGGATATAGCCCACAATCCCTACATGACTGAGCGTGGCGAACAATCCGGTGAATGGGTTAGCTGAAGGATTAAGTGAGGAATACATCACGCTGGCGTCCGGGTTAGTGCCGAATTTTTGGAACACTTCATTCGTTGCCGGGGCCATCCATGAAGCGATATATAGCCCGCCGCCAAACAGAATGACTGAAGTCACCCAGGTGCGAATGATGTTGCCGTTGAATACCGGAACCATGCAGGCAATGAAGAAGACGAACTGCGACAGATCGCCCAGAGGCATAACTCGGTTACCCGGCAGAACTACAGCCAAAATTACGATAACAGGGATGAGCAACAGCGCTGGGGCAATAACCGATGGGTGACCAACGATAAGAGCGGTATCCATCCCTACCGTGATTTCGCGATCGGGGAATCGTTTAACCAGGCGTTTTCGCGCCACGTTAGACAGGGGCACCAGCCCTTCCATCATGATGGAGGTCATGCGCGGCAGCAGCAGCATGACTGCCGCGAGATACATCCCTAATTGCAGGCTGGCAATAATGGTGTGATACGGAGACTCCCAGCCATAACCGCAGAAACCCAGCAAAATACCAATGATAAAGCCGACCATGGTCGGGTCACCGAGGATACCGAAACGTTTCTGGATGGTTTCCGCAGTAACATTGAGATGGCGGAAACCAGGAATGCGGTCGTATATCCAGTTAAATGGATAGGCAAACAGCTGATAGGTATTAGCCACCGGGTGCGAGATAGCGACGCCTTTAGGTAAATTAAAGAACTCCTCATTCTTTTTAGCTCCCAAATCGGCGGCGATAAGCGCCCATACATGAAATAGCGCCGCTGTAAGTACTCCATAAAGGAAGCTGCCGGAATAGGCACCTACAATCGCCCCCATAGACGCATTCTGATGCAGGTTAAACACATCGACGTTGACGCAATCCGTCAGGCGAGCCACCAGCATTGCAATATTCACCGCTACGCACAGTGGAATAATGATAGCCCCCATACTGGAGCCAAAGCCCATCACTGCGGTTGCAGCGCCACCAACATCAATCGCGCTCAGCGAAGAACCGGTGGCTTCAGCCAGCCCGGTTACCGCGGGCTGCATCTTCTCCAGCATCAACTTGATAGTCATAGTCAGCGCGATAAAACCAATGCCAACCTTGATAGCAGACGAAATACACTCGGAGAGCGGCCTGCCCAGTAGCTTCATCAGCACCAGGAAAATAACCGGAATAAAGATAAAATTACCCAGATCGTTAATAAACTGCGTAATCAATTCCATGATTTAGCCCTCTGATTGCACATCGTCCGGCCGGAATCCCATATTCCAGCGAACGTATGCCGGTTTGACCAACAGAGCGTTATCGCTACGCTCTGCTTCCAGTAAGTTCTTTTTCGAGTTTTCGCGAGCGGTTGGAAAGTCAAAAGGATTATCGTACCAGGCATCGACGATCATCTTGGTGTATTCCAGATCGTTAACCCGGCATCCGAGCCCAATAATCTGAGCGTTATTGCTGAGCCTTGCCCGCTTAGCGGAATAGGGATTGGTGACCGCGACAGCCCGGATACCCCAATGCTTATTAACCTGGCAGGTAAAACCGATCCCGGTGCCGCAGATATAAATTCCCAGACGGCACTCATCCCTTTGAATAACCTCAGCCATTTCATCCGCCAGGCGGGCGAAGTTATTAACCCCTTGTTCTCTGGTCTGAACCGGGTCATACACAATCCGGGCATTTTTATGTTCTGATAAATACTTTTTGATCTCCTCCTTGCGCTCAAAACCTACATCATCACATGCGATTGCAATATTTGTTTTCATGTTAATTCAGCCTGTCATTAGAGAACTGATACCAATTATGCGATTGGTAAATATTGGCTGTCAATTGAGATCAAAATCACAAATATCATAACTAATTGATTTTTAATAAATTAAAAACCAACAAAAACAAATAAAAAATAACCAATACCAAATCACGTAATGTGGAAAGGGCTATCGGCACGGATATTTTCTTAAGGCGGAATTAGTTAATTAATCATTTAAATCATTTAGTTAGGCCAAGATCTGGTTCTGAAAAGACACGCCGGGATAAGAAGGCAATTACGGTACAGATTTGTTTTTGTTTGTATTTTCTGTGCTATGATTTGGCTTTACAGGTTAGGCTGAGCCGTTTTCCGGAGGAAGGATGTACCTGGTTGATGAGAGGAGAAAACTGATCCTCGAAGACATAATTTCGGCGGGAACCGTGTACGTCA
Source organism: Salmonella enterica subsp. enterica serovar Choleraesuis (assembly GCA_022846635.1). Taxonomy (GTDB): domain Bacteria; phylum Pseudomonadota; class Gammaproteobacteria; order Enterobacterales; family Enterobacteriaceae. Next base: position 2,077,453 of record AP025685.1, on the reverse strand, counting down.
GCGACCTGGCCCGCAAGTATGAAGTGACTTATGAAACTATCAGAAAGGATTTAACCTATCTGGAACAAAAAGGCTTGCTGATAAAAAGTCATGGTGGCGCCACGCTTAAGCAGGGAGCGATTGAGCACCCTTTCCAGGTGCGTGAGAAAGAGAATGGTTCGTTTAAAAAAGCCATTGCTCGCAAAGCACTGGAGTTTATTCCCCCCAACAGCTCCATGATTATCGGTACCGGCAGCACGACCTATGAACTGGCAAATTTGCTGTGCATGAAGTCTGGCTTTAAAATTTTTACCGACTCACTGCCGGTGGCAAGCGTACTTATCGAATCGGATAATCAGGTTTTTCTGTTTGGCGGTGAGTTAAGACGCAAAAGCTCCTCGGTGTTTGGCGGCTGGGCGGTTTCTATGATTAGCGATATTCATGTCGATTTATGCATGATCGGCACCGATGGTTTTAGCAATCTGGCCGGCCCAACCACGCCATCTTCATCCGATGCGTTTCTCGATCGAACGATTATCGCCCACTCAGAAAAGAAATATATTCTTGGGGATTATACGAAGTTTCAGCGTAGCAGCCTGTTTAAGATTTGCGACTGGTCAGAGATTACTGCGCTGATTACCAATGATATTGCTGATAAAAATGGTATCGAGGAAGTCGCTAAGCAGACAACAGTAGTTACCTGCTAATCCTTCTATTCCCGGCGCGAGCCGCTTTTCCTCGCCCGCGCCGGTCATTGTTACCTATATCAGGAATCTTCAGCGCAGCGCCCTGCTTCCAAAAATACCCCAAGGCCAATCATTGCCATATAAATTGCCGTGCTGGTGCGCAGGATGGTCGGCAGATTCGGCCCGCTAAACAGGCCGTGGCCCTGGGCATCACCGGCCAGATAGTTGTGCATCATGCCAAACAGCATAAAGATAAGCGTAACGATAGCGCACCGGATTGCGGCTTTCATATACGCTTCGCGACTTTTATACATCACCCCCGCGACTAACGCGCGCCAGATAGTTCGCAACTGAAAAATAACCACCGCATATCCCGCCAGATATACGCTGTAAATGGCCCACAGCCCGCTCTGGTCGCTGGGAACGCTCCTTATCAGCAATACAAGCAGTACTGTGACAGCAATAGAGGGAATCAACACCAGCAGCGCGGTGAATTGTTGCAGTTTGCGCGGTGGCGTACTCGTTATATGCATAGGTCAAATTCCTCGAGGTCATCTCTTTATGATAATCAGGCCATTACAGTATAGTGGTCGTGAGAAATAAGGAGCATTTAACCGGTTAGGTTGGGTAAAAAAGCGTTTTTCTTTAAGCTTTCTCCTGACGTAAAAGAGTATGTTGTCTTAAGTTGTCACCAAATGGAGCTAAATGATGTCTTATACCCCGAACGCCTCCCGCTATAGCGGGCAGATGCAGTACCGCAGGACCGGGAACAGTGGCCTGGCGCTGCCGTTAATCTCCCTCGGTCTGTGGCAGAATTTTGGCGGCGTAAACGTCTTCGAAAACTGCCGCGCGGTGCTAAGGCATGCTTTCGATAATGGGATCACCCACTTCGATCTGGCTAATAACTATGGACCTCCGGCTGGCTCCGCCGAGGAGAACTTTGGCCGCTGGCTGGCCAAAGAGATGCAGGGCTATCGCGATGAGCTGATCATCTCTACAAAAGCCGGCTGGAATATGTGGGATGGCCCTTACGGTGGGCCGACGGGCTCCCGCAAACATCTCATAGCCAGTTGCGATCAAAGCCTGCGCCGTATGGGGCTGGATTACGTTGATATCTTTTACAGTCACCGGGTCGATCCTGACACTCCGCTGGAAGAAACCATGGGGGCACTGGCTCAAATCTATCGCCAGGGTAAGGCATTGTACGTGGGTATCTCTTCTTATTCTCCGGAGCTGACCCGTAAAGCGGCCGCCATTCTGGAAGATGAAAAGGTTCCGCTATTTATCCACCAGCCTAACTACTCGATGTTTAACCGTAGTATCGAGGGTGGATTACTGGATGCGTTACAAGAGATTGGCGCGGGCTGTATCGCCTTCTCCCCTATGGCACAGGGCCTGTTGACCAATAAATACCTGAACGGTATTCCAGATGATGCCAGGGTTAACCGGGAAAGCCGGATTGGCCCGATGCTCAATGAAGAAAATCTCGCGAAGATCCGTGCGCTTAATGAGATTGCCGGCAGACGCGGCCAGACGCTGGCGCAAATGGCCGTAGCCTGGGCGCTGCGCGATGCGCGTGTCACCTCTGCGTTGGTGGGTGCACGAACCGTTGAGCAACTAAGCGATACGCTGAAAGCGCTGGATAATCTGGCATTCAGCAGCGAAGAGCTGAAAGAGATCGACCGCTATGCCACCGAAGGTGGTGTCGATTTATGGCGGGTCTCCTCGCAAATTAAATAGTATTAACCGAAGGCGGCTGCGCGTCGCCTTCACTCTTTTATTTCCCTTCCCTTACGCTACTTTAATGCCAGCGCGTAGCTGTTTTCGATACGCATAAAAATTTCATCTTCAGGCACTGAACCATCAAGCAGCATCGTCACCCAATGCTTCTTATTCATGTGATAGCCCGGGAAATATTTTTTGCCATCCACCAGCCGCACCACATCATCGGGACCCATCCGAACATCGAGGATCTCGACCAGAGAATCATTCTCCAGCCCAATTTTGCTGCCTTTAACCGTTAAAATCGCCCCATACCATTTGGCGGTATCCTGACGGCGAAAAATGGCGTTATCGGGAAATCGTGGCCATAAGAACTCCAGCTCGTGGCCATATTTCTGTTTGATAAAACTAATAACGTGTTTCGTCGCCGGTTGTTTAAAGACTTCGCGACTAAAGCAGGTCTCGGCAATTTGCGACAGGGTTTGCAGGTAGTCATCACGCACCGCGCCGACAAATGCGCCGGTGGCGGCGGCTATCCGATGCAGAACATAATCTTCGCCGGTTGCTGAGTCCGTTACGGAGGTATACACCTTGCCATCCGGCGCTACGCTAACGGTCAGGATAAACTGCTGCCCGACCAGTCCGGTATGGAACACGTAGTTATCCTTTTCCAGGCTGAAGCCGTAATTGAGGAGCTTTTGCCGTTCTGGTTTGCGGCGGCGAAATAATTCAGCGCACTCTTTCATCGCTATTCCTGCGTAAATCTTATGACTGTGACATGCAGGATAACGCACCTGCCGGGGCTGCGGGCATGGCACGACGATTATTTAGCAGATAAAGCACTGACCGTCGGCTCAGTGCAACTCATGTGGATAGCGTTCAGCGCACCGGTTGATGCGCTGAACCTTTTAGTTAGAGGTTAGCCCCCTTTGGAGCCCGAAAGACCAGCATGATCCCCAGCATAATCGCGACCATACCAAACAGTCCGGATAGCGGCAGCGCGTTACCCAGCAGCAGGTAGTCCAGTACCGCAGTAATTACCGGAACCAGATAAAACAAACTGGTGACGTTAACGATATTGCCGCTATTGAGCAGTCGGTAAAGCAGGAGCTGAGCGACTACCGATATCAGTCCGCCAAGAAATAGCACTGGAATGATAAGCCCCAGATTTACCGTAAAGTGAAAATGTTCAAACGGCGTCAGTATCAGACACAATACCAGGCTAACGGCATATTGCAGTGGCAGCACATCGGCGGGTTGCTGATGCAGGCGTTTTTGCATAATGGCGCCAAAGGTCATCAGCAATAGCGCGCTCAGGGCAAATACAATACCGGGCAGCGAGAAGTGTGCCGACGACAGGCTACGCCATACCAGCTGAATCAGCCCGCTAAGCGCAATCAGTAATCCCAGCAGCCGCCAGCCCTGCATCCGTCGCTCAACTATCCCTAATGTCAGGATTGGCTGGATACCCATAATGGTGGCGATCAGGCCCGGCGTGACGCCATAACCCATAGCTTTAAAATAACAAACCGAATAGCCGCCAATGAGTACCAGCCCGGTTATCGCAGCCCATAGACTGCTGCCCTTCTGCGGAATAAACCTGCGGCGAAAACAGCCGATAATCACCAGAATGCCGAGCGCTAAAGTAAAACGGAAAACCAACAGCGCTATTGGTGAGGCGTTATCCAGCCCCCAACGGGTAAAGATAGCCGCGCTGCCCCATAGCAATACAAACACGGAAGTTGCGGCATTTGCCGCCAGAAAAGATTTATTAATTGGCACAGGAAACCCCAATGCTTAAACACTGTAATAACGGATATCGTACCGGTCGCTGCGCCGGGAACCGGGCAAGTCAGACGAGTGCGAATATCACCGAAAAATTAGGCCAGAAAAGGCACTACAACTACAGTTTTCAGCATGGGTGGTGGGCAGGTTTGAGTATGTGGTGAGAATAATATGGACGCACCCGGCGCTACCGAACGTGCGGTATTGGCTAAAGTCTGCGTCATGGAGTGAAGGTTCATATTATTCGTCATGTCAATGAGTAACTTTGATAAATCTATCAGAGTACTTTCAGTCTGTCAGCTTTTTTGACGCAAGTATCGCCCAACCACTTCCTATGTGAAAGAAGACCCTGGGCAATGCATGCGGGTGACTGAGCTAACGCCGCCACAGACGCCACAACAACCAGAAGGAACCGGCCACATAACAGAACAAACCGATAACCTGGAAAAATGGAATGCCAAACAGCGTCCAGTGCAGACGGAACAGCCACGGCGTCACCACAATAACGATAGCGGCAATAACAATTGCCAAAGCCAGCGTCGAGGCGGCGCGCTCCAGCGATTTCCCCAGTTGATTGACATTGCTGACATGAATATCAGCCTGTAAGCGACCGTGACGCAGGCGCTGCATCAGCAGACGAATGGTTTGCGGCAGCGCTTCCCCGCTATCCAGTAACTGATTACTCAGCTTCAGTAGCCGCTTGCGGTTAGCTATCTGTCCATAGCGTTTCACCATCTGGGTTTTCAGCATTGGCTTAAGCACGGCAACAATGTCGAACTCGGGATCCAGGCGCTGCAACACCCCGTCGGCGGTAATCAACGCTTTGAACAGCAGCACCAGGTCCGGCGGCAGCGGCAGGCGAAACTCCCGGGCGGTAGCCAGCATATCGGTCAGCGCCTTTCCAAGCTGCAGCGGCAGACAGCCCTGCTTCTCAAGGAAATAGCTGGCTGCCAGCTCCAGCTCAGTGATATCCAGCGCCTCAGGCTCGCACCAAACAATGAGCGCATCGACAATCCCGCTCGCATCGCGCTCGCTAATGGCATAAAGCAGAGAGAGCAGCTCATCGCGACGGGTCTCGCTCAGGTGCCCTACCATGCCAAAATCAATAAAGCCTACCCGGTTCCCCGGCAGCGCCATGACATTTCCGGGATGCGGGTCGGCGTGGTACAGCCTGTGGTCGATGAGCATTTTCATAAAAGCGACCGAGCCTTTACGGGCCAGCAGCGCACCGTCGTATCCTTCGGCCGCCAGCTGCTGTTTACTCACCGGAGCCGTACCAGCAAGGTACTCCTGCACCATGAGCGTGGGGCTGGTCCACTGCCAGTAGATACGGGGGATCACCACATCCAGCGATCCGAGAAACTGTTGGTAAATTTTACTGCCGCTGGCCGCTTCATAAGTGAAGTCCAGCTCCTGGCGTAACGCATTCTCCAGGTAGAGAACCAGTTGTACCGGATGGAAGCGAGCCAGGGTATCGCTCTGCTGCTCGATGGTTTCAGCCAGAAAGCGCAGCAGCCGCAGGTCGGCGCGGATGGTTTCCTCAATTCCAGGCCGCTGGATCTTGACGACTACATCATCGCCATTTTTCAGGCGAGCCCGGTGGATTTGGGCTATTGATGCGCTGGCCAGCGGTTTTTCATCAAACCATGCAAAAATCTCATCGGGCGCAGCGCCGAGCGTGGCGGCGACCTGGCCTTCCAGTTCAGGCCAGGGTAGCGGACTGGCGCTGGCGTGCAGCTGGCTTAACGCGTCGGTCCAGCTGGGGTCGAGTAAATCGGTGCGGGTTGCGAGGATTTGACCCAGCTTGATAAAGGCTGGCCCTAATTCCTCAAGCGCGGCGCAAAGCCGTTCTGGTAACGGGCGCGGATCCCGGCTTGCGCTGCGTCCGCCCAGTTTATCGATTAATCCGGTCAGCCCCAGAACGCGAATAACATCCTGTAGTCCATAGCGAATTAACACACCGGTAATTTCCGTCAGTCGCGTTCTGTCGCGTGCGGTCACCAGTATTGTTTTAATCATCCCCGGAAGCTCCTTATCTCATTGAGGGCCGCGGTCTGCCCAAAGCGATGCGCTAAATATTACCTGTTTATAACAGGTTAGCCTGGCATTGGGATTTAACTAAATGAGGCACGGCAATACAGGTATCACCGCGCCTCTGAGTGCTTTCAGGCAGGAAGTTACTGGCTAACAACAACCAGCTTCTGGTTTACAAATTCTTTGATGCCGAGATCGGATAGCTCACGGCCATAGCCGGAACGTTTAACGCCGCCGAACGGTAGCTCCGCCGCAGTACCGGTTAGAGAGTTGATAAAGACCATCCCGGTTTCAATCCGCGATGCCAGCCGCTTGGCGCGCTCAATATCCTGGCTGAATATAGAACCGCCCAGCCCATAGTGAGAGTCATTCGCCAGTTTCACGGCTTCGTCATCATTCTCTACGACATACACCTGGGCTACCGGGCCGAAGAACTCCTCAAACCATGCCGGATTATCGCGAGTGATGTTGGTCAAAATGGTTGGCGGATAGAAAAAGCCTTCGCCACTGACCGGCTCCCCAGCGTAGTGCTGAGTGGCACCGTTTTGGATAGCTTTTTTAACCTGTACGGTCAGGTCATCCCGCGCCTGACGTGAAGATAATGGCCCCAGCGTAGTGGATTTCTCCAGCGGATCACCCTGAGTGACCTGGCGGAAGCAATCTGTGAGCTTCGAGAGAAATTCATCGGCCGCTTTACGCTGTACGATAAATCGCTTAGCCGCAGTGCAAACCTGCCCGGCGTTATTGAGCCGCGCCTGCGCACCGATTTTAACGGCTTTGTCGAGGTCACAATCATCCAGCACCACAAATACATCGTTACCACCCAGCTCCATCGTGGATTTCTTGAGCTTCTTCCCTGCCTGGGCCGCAACGGCGCTACCGGCCCCTTCCGACCCCGTAAGCGCCACGCCTTGCACCCGGTCGTCGGCAATAATATTGGCAACCTGCTCGCCGGTAATATAGAGATTCGTCCACGCGCCTTCCGGGGCACCTGCGTCCCTCACCAGCTTTTCAAACGCCGCGGCGCACTGGGGAACGATACTGGCGTGCTTAGCCAGCACCGGGTTACCGGCAGCAAGGTTTGGGGCTAAAACACGCATTAACTGATAGAAAGGAAAGTTCCAGGGTTCGACGGCCATCAGCACGCCGATAGGATGATGCTCTACCCATGCCTCGCCCTGAGGCGTGGGATAGCTGACCGGAGCCAAAAATTTTGCCGCATTATCGGCATAGTAACGCGCTATCTGAGCACAGAGCTTAACTTCTCCGCGAGCCTGAGTCAGGGGCTTGCCCATTTCCGTCGTGGCAATTTTTGCCAGTTCATCAACCTGATTATCAATCAGGTCCGCCAGTTTGCGCAGCACCGGGAGTCTTTGCTGGATATCCCCTTTACACCATTCAGACTGATAAAGCGCATGGGCCTTAGTGAGAGCATGTTCGATATCGCCATCGTTATGGCTGGCATATTCCTGGGTTAGTTTACCGGTAAATGGATTAACCGATTGATATGGCATTTCACCCTCCTTGACGGTTTCAACTATTGCGGCAAATCAGGTTGCCGCCGCAGCGCAGGCAGCCGGTTTAGCTGCCGACAACATTTAGCGTAGTTGAATACTGGCATGATGAAATGCTGAATCATCCGATAACGGCCGGTGATAACTCGGTGAATTTCCGGCAATGCACTCAATTATCTATGGTAGCGGCCATGAATCGTCAGACTAACGGAAGCTCCACTGCACGCTGATGACAAATACCGACGGCAAAATAATCCCGGTTTCAATGCCGAAGTAATCGGTGAAATTATACTGGGCAGCATGATAGATATAAGGCGCGAAGCCTACGCCAGTAACATTGCGAAACGAGTGATAAATCCCTTCATCGCCGCAATGGCTGAATTCATCAAAAAAGAACTCCCCGGTATATCCATAGACACCTTTAAACACCAGGCCTTTAGCCTGACCCCAGTCTCGGCGAACTCCTAAAGCCAGGCAGCGATCGCCATAGCTATTTTTCATCGTCCCGACCAGCATGCTGTATTTAGACTCGGGAGAAAATTTCCGCTCAACAGAGAAAAACTGATTATCAAACTTTTCGGTGTACAGGCCGTGATTGCCAATCAGGTGATAGACAAAGGAGCCGGTATTAACGGAATAAAGATTGATTTCACTGGCCTGCGCCGTGGCTGCCAGGGTCGATATCGCAATCAACATAGAAAGAAGACGTGCAAGCATTTAAGTAAACCCGTAGGTAAAAAGGAGCAACTTAAAAACGGTAGCATAAAAACATTAAACATTTGGTTACGCAAACTTCATGAAAGAAACAGGCTGCTCATCTTTCTTAACGACAGATTTCAGCATTGATTTTTTACCCAACAAAAATCATACCGATTAGATAGATTTGATTTACGACCCGCGCTATATGGGCAGAATAAAGGACTCTAATTCTGCGGCCCTTAGTTACCTATCCTGCAACTGGCCCAATGCAAAACACAATAAAAAAGTGACAATGTCACTCATTGATGATTGCTATCGACCGCTGGGGATACCTGAACGGGCCCCTCAACACCAGAAATTCGCAGTGAGCACACGAATCCGCCTATAAAAAAACGGCCCCGTCACTGGGGCCGTTCTTGGTGGGAGTTAAATAGTTGGTTATCAGAACAGCCCCAGCGGTTTGCTACTGTAGCTAACCAGCAGGTTTTTAACCTGTTGATAATGCGACAGCGCAATTTTGTGGGTTTCGCGGCCAATGCCAGAATCTTTGTAGCCCCCAAATGCCGCGTGTGCCGGGTAGAGGTGGTAACAGTTGGTCCAGACTCTTCCTGCTTTTATTGCACGACCCATCCGCCAGGCGCGGTTAATATTCAGCGTCCAGACGCCCGCCCCCAGGCCATATTGGGTATCGTTCGCTATTGCGATAGCTTCCGCTTCATCCTCAAAGGTAGCGATACCGATAACCGGACCGAAAATCTCCTCCTGGAAACTGCGCATTTTGTTATGCCCTTTAATCAGGGTCGGCTGGATATAAAACCCGTTAGTCAGATCCCCTTCGCTGGCAACTTTATTTCCGCCGGTCAGAATCTCTCCGCCTTCTTTGCGGGCAATATCGATATACGACAGAATTTTATCGAACTGCTCCTGAGAGGCCTGAGCGCCAATCATGGTTTCAGTATCAAACGGATCGCCACGGCGGATAGTCGATATGCGCTGTATAACTTTTTCGATAAATTGCGGATAGATGGAAGACTGGATTAATGCCCGCGACGGACAGGTGCAAACTTCCCCCTGATTAAAGAAACCCAATACCAGCCCTTCTACGGCTTTATCGATAAACTCAGGATCACCGTCCATCACATCGGCAAAATAGATATTGGGCGATTTACCGCCCAGCTCTACGGTACTGGGAATAATGTTTTCAGCGGCGCAGGCCAGAATACGGCGACCAATCGGTGTGGAGCCGGTAAAGGCAATTTTCGCGATACGTTTGCTGCGAGCCAGCGGTTCACCTACTTCCTGTCCGTAGCCGTGAATAACGTTGACCACCCCCGGCGGCAGCAGATCGCCCACCAGTTCCAGGAATACACAAATACTCAAAGGAGTCTGTTCGGCCGGTTTAAGCACCACACAGTTACCGGCAGCCAGCGCCGGCGCCAGTTTCCATGCGGCCATCAGCAGCGGGAAGTTCCACGGAATAATTTGCCCCACCACGCCCAGCGGCTCATAAATATGATAGGCCATGGTGTTGCTGTCTATTTCAGAGGCACCGCCTTCCTGGGCCCGCAGGCAACCGGCAAAATAACGAAAATGGTCAACGGCCAGCGGCAAATCTGCATTGAGCGTTTCGCGCACCGGTTTTCCGTTATCCCAGCTTTCGTGCAGTGCCAGAATTTCAATGTTTTGTTCAATGCGGTCGGCAATGGCCAGCAGCAAATTACTGCGCTCCTGTACGCTGGTTTGCCCCCACGCCGGCGCTGCGGCATGGGCGGCATCCAGAGCAGCCTCTACATCCTGCGCATCTGAGCGCGGGAAATCGGCAATCGCAGCACCGGTCACCGGCGTGGTATTGGTGAAATATTTCCCGGAGCGTGGTTCGACAAATTGACCACCAATATAGTTGCCATAGCGTTGTTTAAGGGAAATGAGTGCGCCAGGCGTACCGGGGTGCGAATATTTCATAATAATTCTCTCCTTAAGGAAGTCGCTATGGATGCAAAGTGATGACCTGCGGGCGAGTCTGACAAGCTGTCACAGGCTGTGACGTCAGGTAATGTGCGTCGCATGTTATCTACATGAAACATTCATGTGAAGCATAACAAATACATCTGATATACAATTTATCAACATTTTAGTGGCTGATTCGCGAGCCAGTCGACGAAAATCCGCCAGTGTTGGTGATAAGTGCCGCTAGTAAAAAGAAGTAGATCTATAAATGGTGGGGTTTCTATAAGGAAAGGAATTATGGCAAAGATGGCTGCCAGATAAGCCCGATACTGATTTATCCTGGCCAGAAATAATAAAAGCGCCTGTGCAGGCGCTTTTATCTGGTTATTCAGTTAGCCGTTAGCGACGGTCAACAGAGATACCGCCCGGGCCGGAAATTGCCAGGAACAGGAAGCCAGCAAAAATACTGACGTTCTTCCAGAAGTTAATCAGGTTTGGCATTACAGCATCACCAGTCATGCTCCAGTATGGATGACCAATGAACCCGGTAGCCAGAGTATAAAGTGCGAAAATAATGGCGATTGGGCGAGTAAAGAAACCCAGGATAATAAGGATTGATGCACCAACTTCCATTAAGACTGCAATCGCAGCAGCAATAGTTGGCATTGGAGCATGGAGCGACATCATATACTGAACCGTGCCATCGAAATTAGTCAACTTCGGAAAGCCGGAAAGTAAAAACAGTATCACAATTGCAATCCGGGCAATCAGTAAAACGAGAGACCGGGAACCACCAAAGTCAAAATAACGTAATCCGTTCATAATAAGCTCATTCGTATTGAGTAAAGACAATATTAAGCTAATCCAAAATTCACAAACCTGCCACTCAATAAATTTAAAGGACTTAGTTCAAAAATTTGGTTATCTCTTTATTTTGAGCTATTTTTGTTCGGTTTGCTCATTTTTAATACCAATACTCACTCTTCCTATGCCAACTTCAGGTCAATTGAGCTGCGGTTGTCTGCCGGTTGCCATAATAGAACCGGTTTTCAACGGGTATTTAATCAGCCATCAAATAATTTCATGTTGCTGGTACCCTATATAACGCTGACGTAAAATTTCTGCCGATTAGGAAAACCATTTAACGAGGAATAACGATGGCTGATTCTCATGGCACGCTGCATATTGGCGTTGGCGTATTAATATTCCGTCATGGCAAAGTATTACTTGGCCGCCGCGCCGGGAGCCATGGTTCCGGAGACTGGGCCGCCCCTGGCGGACATCTGGAATATGGTGAAACACCTGAACAATGCGCATGCCGTGAAGCGGCAGAGGAAACCGGGCTAAAACTGGACGACCTGCGTGCCGGGCCATGGTGCCATTCGCATTTTGCCGAGCGCCAGCGTCAGTACGCCACACTCTTTATTTACGCTCAGTCGCAAAGCGGTGAGCCTCAACGCTGCGAGCCGGATAAATGCGAAGGCTGGCAATGGTTTGCCCCTGATGCCCTGCCCGCCCCTTTATTTGCGCCGCTTGCTGCGCTTATTGAACGTTTTGGCAATAGCGCGTTAGATGCCAAACGCTGGCCGCTGGTTAGTGGCGTACAATATGAAATTGAATAATTTAGTAGGGCCGCTCACATTATCGGCCCCACACTGTTAGAAATACCGGAGAAAAATCATGCAAATTGAAGCGATTCTTGAAATGTTACTGCGTCAGCGTTTTACGGCTAAAGCTTATGACAACAGCCGCAAGCTGACGGATGAGGAAAAACGGGTCATTCTTGACCTGCTGCGCTTCAGCCCGTCATCGGTCAATATCCAGCCATGGCACTTCTTTGTGGTCGAAAACGATGAAGCGCGTGCACGTATTATGCCTGCCGTTATGGAAGGTAATGTCAGCAAGGTCACTAATGCGTCGATGACCGTTGTTTTCGCGATGCCAACCGAGCTGACCGAGGCACACTATCAGGCATTGCTGGAAAGAGAACAGGAAGACGGCCGCTATGCTGATGATGAGGCCCGTGCACGTGAAGATGGCGTACGTCGCTTCTTTACCGGCCTGAACAGCAAAACGCCAGAGCAACAGCGCGCATGGATGACCCGCCAGGTATACATCTCCCTGGGCTTCCTGTTGCTGGGTGTATCCACGCTTGGCCTGGATGCCACTCCGCTGGAAGGCTTTGATAACGCGAAGATGGATGAGCTGCTGGGCCTGAAAGAAAAAGGACTGACCAGCGTCGTGATGGCCTGTATCGGCCAGAGCAGCGAGGACGATTTCAACGCCAAACTGCCTAAATCCCGCCTTGAGCCTGAGCAGGTAATTACGATTCTGTAATTCAGGCGTAAAGCCATCGCCCGGCGGTGGCTTTCTGTTTTATCCCCTCTCACCGCTATAAATATCGCCGCCTGGCGAGCGTAAAGAGCGGTAAGCTTTGCGTCATCACGGGTTTGAGGGTAGCATTCTCCGCCATTATTGTACTTCTGGCGCATTAATTGCGCACGGTCTGAGCATTTGTCTCAGGCTGAATGTGGACCTGCAACCACACAGCGTATGACGGTGGTTTTGCCTTAGCATCTTGGCGAGAATCTACAGGAAAATTAATGAAATCAATAAAAAAACAGGAGACCGATCTCCATTCGGCCCGCCGTGAGTGGCTGGACTCGCACGACGAGGGATACCACAAGGCGATGAGTAATCGCCAGGTTCAGATGATTGCCATCGGCGGTGCGATTGGTACCGGTCTGTTTTTAGGTGCCGGAGCGCGTCTGCAAATCGCAGGCCCGGCGCTGGCACTGGTCTACCTGGTTTGCGGCCTGTTCTCCTTTTTCATTCTGCGCGCCCTGGGTGAGCTGGTATTGCACCGCCCGTCTAGCGGCAGCTTTGTTTCATACGCCAGGGAGTTTTTAGGGGAAAAAGCCTCGTATGTCGCCGGCTGGATGTACTTCCTGAACTGGGCGATGACCGGGATTGTCGATATCACCGCGGTAGCGCTGTATATGCACTACTGGGGCGCTTTTGGCGATGTTCCGCAGTGGATGTTTGCGCTCGGCGCGCTGGCTATTGTCAGTACCATGAATCTGATCGGCGTGAAATGGTTTGCCGAAATGGAGTTTTGGTTTGCTTTAGTTAAAGTGCTGGCAATCGTTATCTTCCTGGTAGTGGGTATTGTATTTCTGGGTACCGGTAAGCCGCTGGATGGAAATACCACCGGGCTGCACCTGATTAGCGACAATGGCGGGCTGTTCCCACACGGAATTTTGCCGGCTCTGGTGCTTATTCAGGGGGTTGTCTTCGCCTTCGCCGCCATAGAACTGGTGGGCATTGCCGCAGGCGAATGCCAGGATCCGAAAACCATGGTGCCGAAAGCGATTAACAGCGTTATCTGGCGTATCGGCGTCTTTTACGTCGGCTCGGTACTGCTGCTGGTTCTATTGCTGCCGTGGAATGCCTATCTGCCTAACCAGAGTCCGTTCGTTACCTTCTTCTCGAAGCTTGGCGTACCGTATATGGGCAGCATTATGAATATCGTGGTGCTGACGGCCGCGCTGTCGAGCCTGAACTCTGGCCTGTACTCCACTGGCCGTATTCTGCGCTCGATGTCGATGGGAGGCTCAGCTCCGGCATTTATGGCCAAAATGAGCCGCCAGCAGGTACCTTATGCGGGTATTCTGGTGACGATTGCGATTTACGTCGTCGGTGTGGTGCTGAACTATCTGGTACCTTCGCGGGTCTTTGAGATAGTACTGAACGTGGCATCGCTGGGGATCCTCTCATCCTGGTCAATTATCGTTATCTGCCAGCTGCGCCTGCGCAAAGCCATTAAAGAAGGTAAAGCCGAAGACATTAGCTTCAAACTGCCAGGCGCACCGTTTACCTCATGGTTAACGCTGCTATTCCTGCTTACTGTACTGGTGCTGATGGCATTCGATTACCCGAACGGCACCTACACCGTTTGCGCTATTCCTGTGCTGGCGGTATTACTGACGCTGGGCTGGTTCCGGGTGCGTGGCCGGGTGGCGAAAATCGCCAGCACCGCCCCGCAGATGGATTCTGACAAGCAGTAATACGTTTATTTATACAAAAAGGGGCTGATAGCCCCTTTTTTTGTGTCTTAACGATGAATATGTGACACTGTCACCAAATCAGTGCATTGGTTTCCCCAACGCACTGAGTGCTTTCAGGCAACGAAGTTGTTTTTCAACGCCGTAAGACCGTCATGATAGATAGCCGTAAACAGTGCCTCAACTTCTTCATCAGAAACATTGACCGGGACAAACTCCCCTGACCATTCCACGCGGGAGACGTTATCGTTGCCGGTTGCGAACACCTGAATCGTAGAGAGATAATTTACGACCGGGAACGGAGCCTGAATGATGGAGTAGCTGTAGCTCTTTTGACGGTTATCAAACGCTTCCAGGCGTTCTATTACTGTGCCACCGTCTGAAGTGGTCAAAGAGCGCACGCGGCCACCTTCAGAAGAGATGCTTTTCGGGATGAACGGCAGCCAGTCCGGGAGCGTATCGAATCCCCCCATCAGTTGCCATACGTTGTCGGCAGATGCCGGAATTTCAATCGATACAGTAGTATTAGCCATGATAATTTACTCTTAAATATTGAGGGTTACATTGTGAGTGTGTCGATGACACCACCATCGACGCGCAGGGCTGCCCCAGTGGTTGCCGACGAGAGCGAAGAAGCCAGGTAAACCGCCAGGTTCGCCACTTCTTCGACATCCGCAGCTCGCTGGATAATGGAGCCTGGCCGTGCAGTTCTGACAAACTCATCGGCCTGCTCGCGAAGGGTGCGGCCCGACTGCGCGGCGGCGTCTGCCAGCATCGCTTTCAGCCCTTCGGTATAGGTAGGTCCCGGCAAGATGGCGTTTACGGTGACGCCAGTACCTGCCAGGCGTTTTGCCAGACCGTGGGAGACTGCGAGGTTTGCCGCTTTGGTGACGCCGTAGTTGATCATGTCACCCGGGATAGCGACGCCGGACTCTGACGAAACAAAGATGATTCGCCCCCATCCGTTGTCCGACATTGTTTGCGCATAGTGACGAGCCAGTCGAACACCCGACAGCACGTTGACGTTGTAGAAGTGCAGCCACTCGTCATCGGGAACGCTAAAGAAGTCTTTATCGTTAAAAATACCGAGGTTATTGACCAATACGTCGGCGCAAGGGACAGCTTCAATCAACTCTGCCACACCGCGCTCAGTACTAAGGTCAGCCACTACGCCGCGCAGCGATGCTGCAGGCGTTTGTGCCGTAATGGCAGCCATCGTGGCATCGACACCACGTTGATTACGGCCTACCACCACCACCGTGGCGCCCGCTTTGGCAAGCCCGCTGGCGATACCCTGCCCTATACCAGATGTAGAGCCGCTGATGACAGCAACTTTACCTGTCAAATCTAGTTTCATAGTTATCTCGTGACGTTGATTAAAGGGTTGGCTGTGGGGCATTTTCAGCCACCAGATTCTGACTGCGCATTTCTGCCCAAAATTCAGCAGGAATTGGAGCCCTGATAGCTGCCAGATCTTCTGCCATACGGCCTGGACGACTGGAGCCCGGGATCACTGCGGCTACCGCCGGGTTGGCCAGAGAAAACTGCAGAGCTGCCGCTTTCACATCCACATTGAAGCGTGCTGCAATGGCGTTGATCTGAGCGACCTTCTGCAGGATGGCTGGAGAGGCTTTCTGATATTCAAAGTGCTCACCGCCTGCCAGAACGCCGGAGCTGTAGGGGCCACCCACCACGATATCGACGTTCTGTTCCAACGCTTCCGGCATCAGACGCTGCAGGGCGCGTTTGTGGTCCAGCAGGGAATAACGTCCCGCCAGCAGGAAAGCATCCGGTTTTGGTTCATCAAGCGCCAGGGTGAGTTCGCAAGGCTCAACGCGGTTTACACCAAGGCCCCAGGCTTTGATAACGCCTTCGTCACGCAGACGAGTCAGCGCACGGAACGCGCCGGTACGGGCGATATTGAACTGCTCAAGCCAGCTGTCACCGTAGAAATCCTGCGCTGGATCGTGGATCCATACGATATCCAGATGGTCTGTTTTCAGGCGCTTCAGGCTATCTTCAATAGAACGCAGAGTGGCATCAGCAGAGTAGTCGTTGAGGATTTTGTTTTTCAGGCCGTGTTCGAACAGCCCACCTTTCTCACCAAAGTCGCGTTTTGTCGGGTCTTCCATTTCATCCAGCATGATACGGCCCACTTTGCTGCTCAGAATGAATTCATCACGTGGATACTGAGAAAGCGCTTCACCCATGCGGATTTCGGAAAGACCTGAGCCATACAGCGGTGCGGTATCGAAATAGCGAATACCCAGGTTCCAGGCTTCTGCAACGGTGGCGTGGGCTTCCTCTTCAGGGATGGCGCGGAACATGTTGCCGAGCGGTGCGCCGCCTAAGCCGATGTTTCCTGGAAGAATATTTCTAATGCTCATGTAGATGTCCTCTTTTTTAGGGTTCATGCAGGGCATTTATTTGCCTCTGTCATGTGACTGAGCTCACAATACCTTGCGCATTTGTGACTTGATAGGACATAATTTGTCTAACTTGAGTCCTTTGAGGTCTAACATGATCGATTTACGTCAGTTGAAGTATTTTGTGGTCGTTGCGGAAGAGGAGCACGTAGGGCGTGCGGCCGAGCGGTTACATATCTCCCAGTCGCCATTAAGCCGCCAGATTGCTCAGCTTGAGGAGCGCCTGGGCTTAATGCTATTTGAACGCAACCAGCAGCGTATTCGCCTGACCGCCGATGGGAAGACATTTTTAGCCGAGACGCGTTCGCTGCTGACGCACGCCAATCGACTGGAATCGTTGGGCCAGCGGCTGGGGCGAGGTGAAGATGGTGGCCTGTGTATTGGCTATATTGAAAACGCTATGCACTCAGGCGTGCTCTCTACGGCGCTGCGCACCCTGCGTGATTCACGTCCGGACGTACACATTGCTCTCTACAGCCAGCCTCCAGCTACCCAGATTGAGGGCTTGCGCCAACGCAGCCTCGACTTTTCTCTGGTGGATACGCCTCCCGATGCCGATGAGCAGGATCTGGAATATATACAGGTGTTGAATGATCGTATGTTGCTCGCACTACCACAGACACACCCGCTTGCCCAGGAAGAAGTGCTTATGGCTGAGCACCTTGTGGATGAACAGTGGATTGCGGTTCTTCATAACGATGGTGCGCATTCGCGTGACAACTTTGTCGCCGCCTGTGTCAAAGCAGGATTCAACCCGAATATTCGTTTAGAAGCCGGTGAGCCTTTGACTGCATTAGGACTGGTGGCGGCTGGGCTTGGGCTGGCTCTGATTCAGTACAGCCTGCGGCACAACGCCCCGGAAGGTGTGGTGCTGCGCGAGCTACCCTGGATGGATTATGCCACCCAGCTGTGGGCTGCGTGGCATAAGGCTAACCAACGGCCATTGGTCTCGCACTTCCGGGCAATTCTGCGCGGTGAAAGTCACAGCTAAAGCCTCTTTTTGCCGAGTCAGAAAGGGGATACTTAGAACAGGTCAACTGGCGGATTGCCCTGTTCTAAGTTGATTAAGAAACCCCGATTTAGTATTGCCTCTATCATGATCCTGAGCACGAATATGTTCCCGTCATAATCGGGTATGAGGCAATCTCGAACCTCTGTCCCTCACTCAAAGCTGCCTGTTATACCTTCTTAAAAAATAAGCTTAATGTAGGATATTTTCCGTTTTCCATGCGGCCCTCTTTATCAAATCCCTGACCCTGGCGTCGGGCCGACCAGCTATCTGTTTGCGCTTCGTGCAGATCCTGATGTTGCGGCGTGGTAAGCCAGCGACGAACGTCGGGGCGGTCGGTAAAGTGATGGGTCTTGTCCATGATGTCCCCCTGTTAACCTGCATTAAAAACTTTGTGGTGAGGTAAAAATATAGCCTTAATGCGCGTTACCGGTCTGTCTGGCGGCGTAAAGTAATGAAAGATTCATAATGAGAATGTTTCCTGCATTCACTATCTCCCTGCACATTCCGGTTTCCTTTCCTATAGTTACAAGGCATAAACCTTCAGGAGGAAAGACAAATGAAAATATTGCTATGGATAATACTCATTATCTTTATCATCGGTTTACTGGTCGTCACAGGCGTATTGAAAATGATTTTCTAACCATAATTTCGTTACGTTGTCACAAAATATCCTCTTGGGGGAGTTCCTCCCCCTCTGTTTTTCAGAACATTGTCGCCAGTTACCCGCCAAACCGCGCCACCTCTCGCTTTAGACTAAAAAAGTTACAACGGTTAAAAATTTTTTAATAAAAAATGCCATTGGCCGTGGAACTTAGAGAAGCTTTGCATAACTAACAGTTTAAGAATTGTAATTAACATCTCGTTTAATAACCGTTTAAAATCGGCGTTTTTTGTGCAATGGCCAATTACGGGCCCTGAGCTTTCTCTGATTAAGGTATGGACGTTTATGATCTCGACGTTAGGTTCTGAACCCGCCCTGTCCCTAACCGCGGCGGCGTGGCTGGTGCTCTTTTTTTGGTATTTCTCTACTACGCTACAGGTTGCGGTATTAGTCCGTGGCCAGAGCGGGACCAACGGCCTGCGCGACTCATTGCTTTATAGCTCGCTGTGGCTCATTCCGGTGCTGTTATTTCCCGGTTATACCCTGTCGATTGCCGGTATTATTGGGATTGTTTTATGGGCAACCTCTCTTAGCGCACTGGTTTACTACCTGATTTACGGCCATGAATTCTCTCAAAGCGTGCTGTTTGTCATGTTTGAAAGTAATGCCACCGAAGCCGGTGAGTATTTCAGTCAATATTTCAACTGGCGGATTGCCGCGCTTCTGGTGCTTTACACAGCGGGAGGCATTTTCCTCTGGACTCGCCTGGAGCCTGTGTATCTGCCCCCGCTGTGGCGTTACGGTATTAGCCTGGTAATTTTGTACGCGCTGTTTGGCAACAAACTGTGGCGCGGTTACCGCCGTGGCTGGCCGTGGAGTAAAAATATCGCTCGCCTGCTGGAGCGTATGGAACCGGCCGCACCGTGGCAGCTGATAACCGCCTATTTTCAGTACCGTACTCAGCTTGCCGGATTACAGCAGCAACTGGACGGCAATAACAAAATTCCACCGCTCAATGACCTAAGCGACAAACATGGAGACACGCCGCGCACCGTAGTTTTAGTCCTTGGTGAGTCGACCCAGCGCGGACGTATGAGCCTGTATGGCTATTCCCGCCAGACCACGCCAGAACTTGAAGCGCTGGCAGCCAGCGATCCTAATCTGACAATCTTTAATGACGTGGTCTCTGCCCGCCCTTACACCATTGAAATTCTGCAACAGGTGCTCAGCTTCGCCGACCAGGAAAACCCGGATTTGTATCTGACCAAACCCTCGCTGATGAATATGATGCAACAGGCGGGATATAAATCATTCTGGATAACCAATCAGCAGACAATGACGCAGCGCAATACCATGCTGACGGTGTTCTCACGCCAAACTGATAAACAGTATTACCTCAACCATCAGCGCCGCCAGAATAGCCGTCAGTATGATGATGCGGTACTCGCTCCGTTCGCCGAAGCGCTGGCTGACCCGGCGGAAAAGAAATTTATCGTGGTGCATTTACTGGGTACGCATATCAACTATAAATTCCGTTTCCCGGAAAACTACGCCAAATTCAGCGGTCGTGAAGGCCTTCCTGAAGGGCTGACTAATGAGCAGGTCGCCTCGTGGAACGATTATGACAATGCCAACCTGTATAACGACTTCGTGGTTTCCAGTCTGATAAAAACATTCCGCGATACTGACCCTAACGGTTTCCTGGTGCACTTTTCAGACCACGGTGAAGAGGTGTTTGATACTCCTCCGCACAATATGCAGGGCCGTAAT
The DNA here is from genome assembly GCA_022846635.1 of Salmonella enterica subsp. enterica serovar Choleraesuis. Classification (GTDB taxonomy): domain Bacteria; phylum Pseudomonadota; class Gammaproteobacteria; order Enterobacterales; family Enterobacteriaceae. Next base: position 2,057,214 of record AP025685.1, on the reverse strand, counting down.
GAGAGCGCACCGACCCGGCCAATGTACGAAGTGCCATTTATGATTTGGCAGCCAGAAAAATGGGCCACCGGGCAGCAGGTCGATATTAAGACTCTGGCCAGCCGCCCTTATAGCCTGATGGATTTTATCCACACCTGGTCAGAACTCACCGGTATCAGTTATCAGGGCTGGGAACCAGCTAAGAGCCTGATAAACCCGGCCTGGACGCCGCGGACCCGCTGGATTGGCGACCCGTATCAGAAGAATGGTTTGTTTGATTACGACAGCTTGCCCCATGCCCGCCCGGCAGAGGTAAAGGCAGCGGCGCCGCAGGCAGCTAAGAGCGCCTCCTGATTGACCGAATAGTCCCCAGCAAAAAGGCCGCAGATGCGGCCTTTTTTAACGACTTTCTATCGGCTTTCGCTACTCCCTACCGCGCTCCGGCGAGGGTTTTGCGTCTACCGGGCTATCTGGCGTTTTAATCAGTTCAAAATCCTCCGCCGGTTGCAGCAGCACGGTTTGTGGAACCGATATGTGGATATCTTTCTCACGCAGCTGATGTAATATTTCAAATAGCAGCTCGCTTTTAGTGCCGCCAATCATACGCGGAGATGGCACATAACCGGTGACGCTCAGCGTATATCCGTCACTGCCCAGTTGAGTAAAGGTAACGGAAGGCTGTGGAGAGTCGAGCAAGGATTCGTTAGCGTGGTAAATATCCAGCAATAGCTCGCGGATCATTACCGGGTCAATATTCAGAGGATAAGTCAAAGTAATACTGACCACCCCCAAAGAGTTCCCCATGGTCACGTTGCGTACGTTTTGCGAGATAAACTGCGAATTCGGCACAATAACGGTGGAACGGTCGCTAAGCTGAATTTCGGTAGCGCGCACGCTGATTTTTTTAATATCCCCTTCAATACCGCTAATACTCACCAGGTCGCCGACTCGCACCGGCCTTTCTGTCAGCAGAATCAGACCGGAGATAAAGTTCTTCACTATCTCCTGCAAGCCAAAACCAATACCCACTGACAGGGCGCTGACGATCCATGCCAGATTGCTCCACTTAACGCCCAGTGTTGCCAGCGTAGCCATGATGATGACCACATAGCCGATATTCGTCATCAGAGTAATGAGCGATGCCTGCATGCCACCGTCCATTTTGGTTAGCGGCAACAGGATTTCGACCAACCAGCGGCGTAAATGGCGCAGACAGTAGATTGAGATAATCAGCACCAGCAGGGAGTTAAGCAAATTAGCCGGTACGATATTCAGTCGTCCCAGCTCCTCACCGCTCCACAGGCCAAGCGCCCGCCGTAATAGATCCGCTGGAGAGGTGTTACCAAACGATCCTTCAAACAGAGAAATCAGCGCTACAAAAATAATCGACAGCCGCCCAACACCGGACAGCAGTGTTCCCATAATTGATAAATGGCGTTCCTGGAGCTTTAAAAACCGCTGAAAGAGTTTGCCGACCCGATTTTCCGGCATAAAAATGGTGTCGCACATATCTCCCCAGAACCGAACCAGGAAGAAGGCGCTGGTCAGCACCAGACACACCCAAATCATTTTATAAGCCAGATAGCGCGCCAGGCTGATATATCCGGTAAGCAGCGCACCCAGTTCCAGAACGGCAAATACCACGATAAGCAGATAAACTACGCCGTGCAGCGGCGAATGGTGGTTATCATCGCCCTGAACGCTCTCTTTGGTACGAGCGGCATTGACCCTGGCAATAATCACCAGGGCGCAAATCATTAACGACAGCGCCGTCATCCCGGAAGCGGCTACGCTGGTCGCGACCGAAGTGCCAATGGTGGCGTTAATAATTTCCAGTGAACCAAATAAAAACATAATACCGGCGACAATACGCGGGAATGGGTTCATGGCGGCGGCCACGCCGTCAGAGAAACGCGCCAGACGCCAGGATGGTTTGCGTTTACTGATAAGCGCTCGCCCTAACCCCAGTAAAAATGCCGTAAACAAACATAGCCGGAACCAGTCCAGTAAAAATTGCCTCAGGCTATCGGCCAGATCGGGCAGACGCAGGAAGGTAAAAATAAATAGCCCTGAGGCGGTGCCCAGCAATAGCACGTTGGCCAGAACCAAAACCAGAGTATAGAAACTGCGAATTAACCGCCCTTCCGGCACCCAGCGCACGGTAGCCCGGGTAATAGGATCTTCCAGCCATTTACGAAATAACGGCAAAGCCAGCGCCAGCAACAGGCAAATAACCGAAACGGTAACGTATGGTGGGGAAAATGCCTCATTTACAGCCTCGCTAACCTGCTGGCTAAAGCGCTTGATACGCCTGTCGTCATAAGGTGAACGATGCAGAATTGGCTGCCAGAAGGCTTCTGACAAAATGCTGTTGGTGTTTAAACTCAGCTGTTCGCGCAGGGTATTACGCCGTATAGAGGTAATTTGTAGCGCTAACTGCTGAGCGCTACTTTGCACCGCCGTTACCTGTTCAGTCTGCTTATCCAGTAAATTTTTCTGGCTGGTCAGGGCTTTTCTTCGGGCGACGACCTCATCGGTTTCCTGCACGCCTGCGGCAGGCTTTGGTCCCAATACGTTAAGCTGCGTCGCTACCGGAACCAGTGCATCCTGCAACTTGGATTGCAGATCGTTAGCCCTGGTAAGAATACTTTGATTCTGATCGCCAAGCTCGGCGAGCTCTTTATCGCTGGTGGTTTGAGTGACTTTCTGTTTCAGCTCATCCAACTGCTGCTGCAACGCCGTGGGGCTATCATCTGCTGGTGGGTCGGCCCGCACCGCCGTGGTGTTAATCAGAGTAAAAATTAAAGCTGCCAGCAACCATGCCCAGCGTATCCGTATTATTTTATGCAGATAACTCATGCCATCTTCCTTCAGGTTCAAACCCGTAATGCCAATGTTTTAACTGAGAGCACCCAGCCTTTACAAGATAGACGAAAGGCTAAGATGCCCCAATAATCTCGGATAAATGACTGAAGGACAAACTGGATTAATGTTGGTTGAGTCAGCGGACGGTAATGACGTATTCAATTGTTTTATATTGACTAAAGTGGGATTTCGGTTCGGTTTTTAGCGTGCAGATATCTGAAGGATAGTGGCTGCAAACTGCGATAAAAACTATGCCACTAGTGAAACTATAATTTTCAGTTATTAGTTACTGCGCCGAAAGTCTTTTCCCTCCGTTCTCCCGGCGCAAACTGCTCAAAACTCGCTTCGGGTATTTAGCAACTGATGGATACTGGTCAGAACCGTCGGATCGTCGAGAGTGGAGAGATCTCCAGGCTCTTCTCCTTCACACAGCGCCTGGAGGGTACGCCGAAGCAACTTTCCCGAGCGGGTTTTAGGCAATGCCGCCACAAACCAGATTTGCGCTGGCCGGGCGATAGCGCCTACCTGGTTATCTACCAGTTCGCGAATAATCGTAGCCTCCCGCGTCGCGCTATCCGGGAAGTCCAGGCAGTCCTGAACCTTTGGAACCACAAATGCGACCGCCACCTGACCTTTTAGCGGGCAACGCACACCAACTACTGCAACTTCGGCAACACCGGCGCTGCGCGACACACTCTCCTCAATTTCTCGAGTACCCAGGCGATGGCCCGCAATATTAATAACATCGTCACTGCGTCCAAGGATAAAGTAGTAACCATCTTCATCTCTAACGCCCCAGTCAAAGGTGGTATAACGCGGTGGGTCGAAGTGCGACCAGTAGGTTTGCAGATAGCGCTCATCATCGCCCCAGATAGTCTGAATACAGCCCGGTGGCAGAGGCCCGGCAATGGTAAGCATCCCTTTCTGACCGGTGGTACAACGCTCCCCGCTCTGTTCGTTAATTAACTCAACCTGATAACCATAGACCGGCACACCCGGGCTGCCGATACGCAGTGGCCGGTCATCCACACCGCGTGCGATACCGAGAATCGGCCACCCGGTTTCGGTTTGCCAGTAGTTATCAATAGCCGGTACGCCGAGGGTTTCTGTCACCCAGCTGGCCGTCGGCGCATCCAGCGGCTCACCCGCCAGATAGATCGTCTGCAATGAGCTGATGTCATACTGCTGAATTTGCGCCGTGGGATACTTCTTCAGTACCCGAATGGCGGTTGGCGCGCAAAACAGTCGTTTTACCTGATAACGTTCGACTATTCGCCACCAGACGCCGCAATCCGGCCAGGTTGGTAGCCCTTCGCAGACAATGGTTCCCATCCCTGACAACAGCGGGCCATAAACGATGTATGAGTGCCCAACGACCCAGCCGATATCCGACGCGCAGAAAAATATTCCGCCGCCGTCGCCACCAAATAGCAGTTCCATTGAGGTCGCCAGCGCTACCCCATAGCCTCCTACATCACGCTGCACGCCTTTGGGCCGCCCGGTGGTGCCTGAGGTATAAAGAATGCAGGAGGTTTCATTAGACTCCAGCCAGACTACCGGAACCCGGTCATCATAATGACGGCGGCGTAATGTGGCGTAATCCAGATCCCGCTCCGGGGTTTTGTCCATCGGGGCCAGATGGCGGTCAACCAGCACCACATGGCGCGGCGGATGCCGACATAGTGAGATGGCCTCATCCAGTAATGGCTTATAGGGAATGACTTTCCCACCCCGTGAGCCGGCATCAGCCGAGACTATCAATACCGGTCTGGCATCATCAATACGGGCCGCCAGGCTATGGGAAGCAAACCCGCCAAATACCACCGAATGGATAGCACCAATCCGGGCGCAGGCCAGTAATACAATCTGCGCTTCGGCAATCATCGGCATATATACCAGCACCCTATCTCCGCGCTCCACCCCGGTGGCGACAAGAATAGCGGCAGCGCGGTTTACCTCTTCATAAAGCTGGCGAAAGCTGTAGCTCCGCTCGCTGCCGGTCTCCAGCGATACTGCAACCAGCGCCACAGCGTCCGGACGTTCATCCTGCCAGCGGTCGAGCGCGTTGTAACACAGGTTAGTGCGCCCTTTGCAAAACCAACGGCTAAACGGTGGGTTGCTGTAATCCAGCACCTGTTCAAAGGGTTGCTGCCAGTGCAAACGCTGCGCCTGGGCCGCCCAGAAGCTTTCGGGGGAGTCAACGGAGAGTTGGTAAAAGTCCTGATAAGCCATAAGTTGCCTCTGAAGTCAGGGGATGACGAACAGGTCGAGATAGTCGCTAACCGGCATTGCCGACAACTGTTGGCGATCGCCCGATGCCTCGACAATACGTTGCTGCTGGACTGGAGCGTATTGACGCGCCAGGTTAGTGGTAAATTTTTCCCATAGTTTTGGCAGCGCCTCCTGGCGGCGGCGCGCGTGGCCTAATGGATAATCAATGCGCAGCTCGGGAAGCCGGCTGCCGTCGCTAAATGTAATTGTGAGTGCGTTAGTGATCGCCCGCTGCTGCGGGTCGTGATACGCCGCAGTGAACTCCAGCGCTTCAACACACTGGATCCTGGCGCGTAGCGCATCGATTCGGGGATCGACGGCAATATTATCCTCATAATCGGCCGCAGTCAGGCGGCCAAAAAGCAGCGGCACCGCCACCATATATTGAATACAGTGGTCACGGTCGGCTGGGTTATGTAGTGGCCCTTGTTTGTCGATAATCCGCAGGCAGGCTTCATGGGTGCGAATGGTGATGCTCTCAATTTGCTCTGGGGTTTTGCCTGCGGCCAGAATCTGGTGATGAAGCGCCAGCGCGGCCTCAGCCGCCGTCTGAGCATGGAACTCAGCCGGGAATGAGATTTTAAATAGCACGTTCTCCATAACATAACTGCCATAAGGCCGTTGGAAGCGCAGCGACTCTCCGCGATAGCTGGCATCGTAAAACCCCCACTCCGGCGCGGTTAACGCTGAGGGATAGCCCATTTCACCGCTCTGGGCCATCAGTGCCAGCCGAACGCCACGCGCGGTGGCATCACCCGCCGCCCATGATTTACGGGTACCGGTATTAGGAGCATGTCGGTAGGTGCGCAGTGCCTGACCGTCTACCCATGCCAGAGATACTGCGTTGAGTGTTTGCTCACGGCTAAGCCCTAACAGACGCGAGGCCACCGCCGTCGAAGCCACTTTAACCAGAATAACGTGGTCCAGCCCCACGCGATTGAATGCATTTTCCAGCGCCAGGCATCCCTGAATCTCATGCGCTCTGACCATAGCATCTAGTACCTGCCCCATTTGCAATGGCGGCCGCCCCGCCGCCCGATGGGTGCGTGAAAGCCAGTCGCTTACCGCCAGAATAGCGCCCAGATTATCCGAAGGATGCCCCCATTCTGCGGCAAGCCAGGTATCGTTAAAATCCAGCCAGCGGATCATCGCGCCAATATTAAAGGCGGCCTGCACCGGATCGAGTTGATACTGGGTGCCCGGCACCCTGGCCCCGTTAGGGACGACCGTACCGGGTACCACTGGCCCCAGCAACTTACGGCAAGCCGGATAGGTTAAGGCTTCAAGGCCGCAGCCCAGGGTATCAACCAGGCACAAATGTGCGGTATCAAGCGCCAGTGATGAAGCGATCGGATAGTCGAGAACGTAATCGACTATGTCGGCAATCTCTTTATCAAATGCCGGACGGACGGTGGAATTACCAGACATATATAAGCTCCCTGAATGTATTACCGTTGATTGAGCGGAATAAACGTTTGTGGCTCAGGCCCGACGTAATTGGCAGATGGCCGGATAATTTTGTTGTCCTGACGCTGCTCCAGCACGTGGGCAGACCACCCGGCGACGCGGGCCATGACAAACAGCGGGGTAAACATCTCGGTAGGAACCCCTAGCGTGTGGTAGGAAACCGCCGAAAACCAGTCGAGGTTGGGGAACATTTTTTTCCGCTCCCACATCACCTTCTCGATACGCTCTGCGATATCAAACATTTGTAGTGTCCCGGCCTCTTTCGCCAGCTGGCGGGCAATCTTTTTAATCACACTGTGGCGAGGGTCGGAAACGGTATAAACCGGGTGGCCAAATCCCATGATGACTTCTTTATTTTCAAGGCGTTTAATAATGTCTGCTTCGGCCTCATCAGGAGTTTCATAGCGCTGGATAATATCCAGTGATACCTCATTCGCACCGCCGTGTTTCGGCCCTCGCAGCGCACCGATGGCACCAATAATGGCTGAGTAGATATCGGAACCGGTACCGGCAATAACCCTGGCGGTAAAGGTTGAGGCATTGAATTCATGCTCGGCGTATAGCACCAGGGAGGCATGCATTGCCCGCTCGGCGCTTTGGGACGGTTTTTCACCATGCAGAAGATGCAAAAAGTGCCCGCCAATTGAGCTATCGTCGGTTTCTGGCTGAATACGAATACCGTTGTGGCTGTAGTGATACCAATAAAGCAATATCGATCCCAGTGATGCCAGTAACCGGTCGGCAATCTCGCGTGCCCCCGCCGAAGAATGCGCTTCTTTTTCCGGTAAAGTGCATCCGAGCGCTGAAACGCCAGTGCGCATCACATCCATGGGATGCGACGCTGCCGGCAACGCCTCTAACACACTGCGAACATTAGCCGGTAAGCCGCGCAGCGCTTTAAGACGTTGCTTGTAGGCGGTCAGTTGCTCTTGATCCGGTAGTTGACCGTGAACCAGCAGCCAGGCCACCTCCTCAAATTCACAGTTCTGGGCCAAATCCAGAATATCGTAACCGCGATAATGCAGTTCATTACCGTTGCGCCCCACGCTGCTTAGGGCAGTGTTCCCTGCGGGAACCCCGGATAGTGCGACTGACTTTTTGGCTTTACCTTCGCCAGAAGATGAATGGGTTTGAATATCACTCATGCTGACCTCGGATAGTTAATCGTTAGAAGGATCGTGAGATGCCGACGGCACCTGGCCACGGGCAAAAAGCTCATCGAGTTGCTGTTCGAACTGGTAGTAATGGATGCTTTGATAGAGTTCATGACGGGTTTGCATGATGGGTACTACGCTTTTTTGCGTTCCCTCTGCCCGCAGCGTTTCATATACGGTTTGCGCGGCCCGATTCATTGCCCGGAACGCGGAGAGTGGATATAGCGCCATGGCGACGCCGGCATCGGCCAATTCAGCGGTGGTAAACAGTGGGGTCTGACCAAATTCGGTAATATTTGCCAGAACCGGGACCCGGCAACGCTCTACAAACTGGCGATACTGACCTAATTCCGTAACCGCCTCCGGGAATACCATATCGGCCCCGGCCTCGATATAAGCAGCCGCCCTATCCAGCGCGGCATTCATACCTTCGCAGGCAAGCGCATCGGTACGGGCCATAATCACAAACTGCGGATCTGTCCTGGCATCCACCGCGGCACGGATGCGATCAACCATTTCAGATTGCGAGACTATGGCTTTATTTGGACGGTGGCCACAGCGCTTCGCCCCTACCTGATCTTCAATATGCAGCGCTCCGGCTCCCGCTTTGGCCACCGAACGTACGGTGCGTGCCACATTAAACGCCGAGGTGCCAAAACCTATATCGACATCAACCAGAAGCGGCAGCGGGCATATATCCGTTATTCGACGGATATCAGTCAGCACATCATCGAGAGTGGTAATACCCAAGTCGGGAAGCCCGAGTGAACCGGCCGCTACCCCGCCACCGGAGAGATAAATGGCCTTGAATCCGGCCTGTTGGGCAAGTAATGCGTGGTTGGCATTAATCGTGCCGACGATTTGTAACGGCGTTTCGGCGCTTACTGCCGTTCTAAATGCGCCGCCGGGTGAAAGGTGTTCCATGTTGCACTCCCTGAAAATAATGGACTCAGGGATAAAGCAAACGTCGTACCAATCGAGTGTTTTTTACCCACCATTAAAAAATAAATTTAATAATCATAAGGTTGCGATCGATTCTATTTATCAGAGGAAATGCCAATCACATTTTGTGCGATGGTTAACGTTTCAGATGTTACATGAGCAAACAACATTGAAACATTCCAGAAACAAATATAAACCTAAATTTTATGCCATCCGGGTACTGCTATGAGCCAACGCCGCCAGCTACGTGAAATCGACGATAAACCGGTTATCTGGACGGTATCCTTCACCCGCTTGTTTGAACTGTTTCGCGATATCAGCCTCGAGTTTGACAACCAGGCCACCATTACGCCTATTGAGTTGGGTTTTGATAAAGCGGTGACCTATATCCGTAAAAAGCTGGCGCGAGAGCGCTGTGACGCGATAATTGCCGCCGGTTCTAACGGCGCGTGGCTTAAAAATCGCGTACCGGTGCCGGTAATACTGATAAATCCGGGCGGATATGATGTTATTCAGGCGCTGGCCAAAGCGCGGCGCTTCAGCCCAGAAGTCGCGCTAATTACTTATAAAAACTCGCCAGAACCGCTAATCGAATTTGCAGATGCGTTTAACCTGAAAATTAATTACTACAGCTATGAAACCGAAGATGATGCTCGCACCCTTCTGGCACAGCTTAAAGATACCGGGATAAGGGCCGTGGTTGGAGCCGGTTTGATTACCCAGCTGGCCCAGCAAATGGGATTGACCGGTATTTTTCTCTATTCTGCCGCAACGGTACGTAAAGCATTTGCCGATGCGCTGGACGCAGCGCAGGTGGCGCATAGCAGCGCAATGCGCCGCCATCAGGCCCGGCAGCGCCAGCCGGATGTCCGTTATCAACTCATGGATCTGCTTGGCGACTCTCCGTCGATAATCCAGCTGCGGGAGGATATAAAACTGTTTAGCCGCTCCAACGGGGCCCTGCTCATTGAAGGGGAAACCGGAACCGGCAAAGAACTCATCGCCCAGGCGGTACATCAGCTCTGGTCTGCATATGGTGAAAATTACCAGCCTGCGCCTTTTATTGCGGTCAACTGCGGTGCGCTGTCGGCCAGCCTGCTGGAAGCAGAACTCTTTGGTTATGAAGATGGCGCTTTTACCGGTTCGCGGCGCGGCGGAAAGCCGGGGCTGATTGAAGTGGCAGATGGCGGCACGCTCTTTCTTGATGAAATCGGCGAGATGCCCCACGAGTTACAAACCCGGCTATTGCGGGTATTGGAAGAGAAATGTGTTACCCGGGTCGGCGGACATCAGCCATTACCGGTCAGGATTCGGATTATTAGCGCGACCCATAATTCGCTCGCGGCAGGTATGCGCCACAACCGTTTTCGCCCCGACCTGTTCTATCGACTTAGCGCACTGCGTCTTGCAGTCCCGCCATTAAGGGAGCGGCGTGCGGATCTCCCCCTGCTGGCCAAAAGCTTTATCCGTCAGTTTTGCGAACATCCGTCTGATATTCCTCATGCGGTTGCCGCATTCGAAAGATTGTTAAGCCGTTTTAGCCATTATCAATGGCCGGGAAACGTGCGTGAATTGCGCAATATGGCTGAGCGGATGTGTCTGTATGTCCGGGTGCACCAGCAATCTGCAACGCTGCCTTTTGAGCGCCTCTTTCCTGAACTCTATGAGCCGATAGCCGCCATTCCCGAAACCGAAGATGCCAATGAAGTCCTGGCTCGTTATCAGGGGAATCATTCCGCAGCCGCACAGGCGCTTGGAATCAGTCGCACGACGCTATGGCGTCGGTTAAAAGCCGCCCGTTGACCTCTGTCAGGCTAGAGAATTTACAGCGCGCAGGGTGTTTAATGCAGGAATTATATAAACACCATAAGTATGTTGTAACTAATCAGGGTGTTAAAGTCAGCGCCTCACAATGAATATTGCGTAAATACATTATTAAACAAGTAGTTAGATTAGATAAGCCCACATCGCTAATTTACAGTGGGCTCGAGGTACACAAAATAATGGTTAGCGGCGATGCTGATGCTTCATATCGTACATACGCTCATCCGCAGCTTTTAACAGCGCCTCAAGCGTTTCATGTTGCGCGCCGTCGAAAGGCTCAATTCCCCATGAAAAAGCCAGTTTCCAGGGATAGTTATTGCGAGCATTAAAATCAGCAATCCTCTCCTCCAGACAGGTCATGGCGATCCATGCCCCATTTTCCGGAGTATCGGCAAACAGTACGCAAAATTCATCACCGCCGATACGAGCCAGAATATCCGTTTCTCTGAAGGTTTGGCGCATCATCGACGCCATGTGCACCAGCGCGTGATCGCCCTGCTCGTGCCCGTAGTTATCGTTAATTTTTTTGAAATCATCCAGATCGATAAACCCAAGGCTCAAATCCCCGGCGCGACGAACGGCACTGGCCAGTGCGTAGTTGCTCAAACCAAAGAACCCGCGACGGTTAAACAGCTGAGTAAGCTCATCGATAGTCGCGATATTTAGCGCGGCAAATTCGTCTTCAACGATAGCTGCCAGGTCACATAGCGCCGCCACGTCCTCGTCAGAAAAATCGCGAGGTTTGTTATCGACCAGACAGAAGGCACCGGCTACCGCCCCATCAGGCAGGCGCAATGGACACCCGGCATAAAAACGAACGTTGTTCTCTCCTAACACCCAGGGATTATCAAAAAAACGCGGATCTTTGAGGGCGTCATTAACGATGAAGGGTTTGTTATGCAGAATGGTGTGGGAACAGAAAGATACATCGCGGGGAGCTTCGCGGCAATCGAGGCCAGTGCTGGCGGTGAACCATAGCCGGTCTGAATCAACCAGGCTTACCAGCGCAATGGGCAGATTAAACAGCCGCTGGGCAATACGGGTCAGGCGGTCAAAACGTTCCGAAGGCGGTACATCCAGCAAGCCGGACTCTCGTAAAGAACACAGCCTTTGCGCTTCATTGAGCGGTTTTTCAGCAATTTCCATCGTCGTACCCGTGGATTAATATCAGAAGTAAGCGTATTACGTAGAAAATTGTATATCAGAAATATTAAGTATATTACAGAGTTAGTTTGATATCTGGCGCGTTTTCACCCGGTTTGTAGCCGTTTGATAATCTGGCAAATAGCCTGAATTAAAATAGCATATTGGATAGTTGTCAGCGCTGTAAATGATGGCGAGGCGAGGTGTCCGGCCGCAAAATAAGTGACAACATCACATAGATGAGGCCTGACGACTCAGCGGTTCATCTCTTCAACCAGCCAGCGGTGGATAACGCTAACTACATAGCGCTGGCGCGCAGCGCTAAGCTCGGTACCCTGAGGAATATTATGCCATTTTTCCAGGCAACCCCGGCAGCAGGTTGCCGTGGCGTGCTGGGCGATAAAAACCGGATGACCGCGCATCGGCGTCTGCTTTCCATCATTAGCCGGATGCGCAGGGGCCAGACGAGTGGCAATAAAATCCGCCGCATGGCTATCAATAACGTCCGGGCCTTTGTCCATGCAATACTGGCGTTCTTTAGCACCCAGATGAAAACGCTGGCGAAACGGAGAGCGCGCCAGACGTTGAAAAAGAGTATCGCTATTCATTGTTACCTCTTGTCATGAACCGCTAAAAAATTGAGCGGCCAATCTCATCAGCAAGCAATTCCAGGGCTGCCACGCCAGCCAGTGAGTTACCGGCTTTATCCAGAGCCGGGCTCCAGACCGCTATCGACATCTCATGCGGAACAATGGCGATGATACCGCCGCCAACCCCAGATTTACCCGGCATCCCTACCCGCCAGGCAAACTCACCGGAGTTTTCATACATACCGCTGGTGGCCATCAGCGCATTGACCTGGCGTGCCTGTACCGGAGTTATCACCGGTTTTGCCAGCGCCGGGGCTTTGCCCTGATTTGCCAGAAACAGAAAGCTGCTGGCCAACTCTACGCAACTCATCTTAAGGGCGCAGTAATGGAAGTAATTTTGCAGTACGGTAATCACGTCATTATCGAAATTACCGAAAGACTTCATCAGATATGCAATAGCCGCATTCCGATCCGCATGCTCGAACTCTGAACGAGCCACCTGAGTGTCATAGATAAGACTATCTACGCCTGCCAGCTCGCGCACCACTTCCAGCATGCGCTGGCGAGGTGCGCTGAGGCGACTTTGCAGCATGTCGCAAACCACTAAAGCCCCGGCATTAATAAAAGGATTCCGGGGTTTACCCTGCTCCAGCTCCAGCTGTACCAGCGAGTTGAATGGCTGGCCTGAAGGGTCTTTGCCAACCCGCTGCCAGATTTTATCTTCCTCATACAGTGACATTGCCACAACCAGGCTCAGCACCTTGGAGATGGACTGAATAGAAAATCGCTCCAGTGCATCTCCCGCGTGGTAGCAGACACCATCAATGGTACAAACGGCAATACCAAGTTTGTCGGAAGAGATGCTGGCCAGCGCCGGAATATAGTCCGCCACTTTACCCTGATGGGTTAAAGGCCGAACTTTATCGAGGATAGACGCCAGCAGTGCGTTACTAAGAACTGAAGACACCATTAGCTCCTGAAGGGAAAATGCCGGGCGGCAGTATAAAGAGAGCGAATGGCGGCTGGCAAACGAAATTCCCGCCTCGTTTGACGGGAGTTTCGTATTGAGTAGCCAGAGGTTATCAGCGGCGGTTACGCCACACCGTTTGAACATTACAGAATTCGAGCAACCCGAACTGGGCCAATTCGCGGCCAAAGCCACTTTTTTTCACGCCACCAAAGGCAACGCGCGGATCGCTGGCGCTATAGCCATTAATAAATACCCCGCCACACTCCATGTCCTCGGCCATTTTTAACGCCGCCTGCTCATCTGCGCTATAAATCGTGGCCGATAAGCCAAATTCACTGTTGTTAGCCAGCTCCAAAGCGTGTGCCGCATCGCGAGCCTCGCAAATAGCGGCTACCGGGCCAAATAGCTCTTCTCGGAACGCTGTCATATCCGGAGTAACATCGGTGAGTACCGTCGGCAGATAATAATTACCGCTGCCGCTAACTTTCTCGCCTCCCAGCGCCAGCTTCGCCCCCTGAGCCAGGCTACGGCTCACCTGATCGTGCAGCTCATCGCGCAGGTCATAGCGAGCCATTGGTCCGACATAGTTCTGTTCATCGGTAGGATTACCCATTTGCAGCGCCTGGGCTGCGGACACAAAACGGCGAATAAACTCACGGTAGACCGGACGTTCGATGATAAAGCGTTTAGCCGCTGCACAAACCTGGCCACTATTCTGATAACGCCCGGCAATGGCTGCGGCGACCGCGGCATCCAGGTCGGCATCGGCCAGCACGATAAATGGATCGCTACCGCCTAATTCCAGCACGCATTTTTTCAAAGCCGCCCCCGCCTGAGCGCCAATTGCAGCACCGGCACGCACACTGCCCGTGACGGTAACGGCCGCAATACGCGGGTCTTTAATCATCTGGCTGACGCTTTCAGTCGTGGCATTTACTACGCCAAAAGCACCTGCCGGGAATCCGGCGCGACCGATAATTTCCTGCAACAGGTAAGCGCAGCCCATTACGTTAGGCGCATGCTTAAGCAGATAACTATTGCCGGTTAACAGAATGGGCACCGCGCCGCGCAGTACCTGCCACACCGGAAAGTTCCACGGCATAACTGCCAGTACCGGCCCCAGAGGGCGAAATTCAGTGACGGCTTCAGGGCCAACGCTTGTCGCCTGGGTTGCCAGCATGCGCGGGCCATTTTCCGCATACCAGTCGCATAAACCTGCTGACTTAATCACCTCAGCTCTGGCCTGTCCGATTGGCTTGCCCATTTCCGCCGCAATCATCTGCGCCATCGCTTCGCAGTTCTGGCGCAGCAGCTCGCCTAACGTGCGCAACGTCGCAGCTCGTTCACCAATAGAACGGCGACGCCAGATGCGAAAACCGGTATCAGCGGCCTGGATTGCTTCATCAACTTGTTGAGCGTTCGCCAGCGGCCAGGCATTGAGCTGCTCGCCGGTGGCAGGGTTAACGGAGATAGCGTGAGTTGCAGGTGATATGGTCATTGTGTCCTCCTTTTGAGTGCAATTGAGACTATCCTTGCCTGTACCAAATGAAAAATGAATAATCTTAAGCAAGTTATTCACAATATGAGAACGCCATGGATCTTGTTCAGCTTGAGATGTTCAACGCAGTAGCCGAAACCGGCAGCATCACCGCCGCAGCTCGCGCCGTCCATCGGGTTCCCTCTAACCTGACAACCCGCATCCGTCAGCTAGAGGAAGACCTCGGCGTAGCGCTGTTTATTCGCGAAAATCAGCGTCTGCGGCTTTCACCCGCGGGCCACAGCTTCCTGCACTACAGCCGTCAGATTTTACAACTGGTTGATGAAGCTCGAGGCGCGGTGTCTGGAGATGAGCCTCAGGGCATACTGGCACTTGGTTCGCTGGAAAGTACGGCGGCGGTGCGCATTCCATCAGTACTGGCCGAATTTAATCAACGCTATCCAAAGGTAGATCTGGCATTGTCGACCGGCTCTTCCGGGCAGATGATCGATGGCGTTCTGGACGGACGGCTGGGGGCTGCTTTTGTCGATGGGCCGCTCCATCACCCGGCCCTGGACGGACAGGCTGTTTTTAAAGAAGAAATGGTTATTGTGGCCCCTCTGTCCCAATCCCCTATCCACTCTCCCGCCCAGGCAAATGGCATTCCAGTTTATGCGTTTCGGGCCGACTGCTCCTATCGCCGCCATCTCGAACACTGGTTTCAGACAGAAAACGCAATCCCGGGGAAGATCCACGAAATGGAGTCATACCACGGCATGCTGGCGTGTGTTGTGGCTGGTGCCGGTATTGCGTTGATGCCGCGCTCGATGCTGGAAAGTATGCCCGGCAGCCATCAGGCAAGCGTCTGGCCCCTGGCCCCTCAATGGCGCTGGCTAACCACCTGGCTTATATGGCGGCGTGATGCATCCACCCGCCAGCTTGAAGCTCTGCGGGCACTTCTCCCGACGCCAGAACCCAACGAAATGAGATAACGATCACAAAATAGCTGTTATCTGCGCCAGTTAGCTTTATGATCAACAAAGTTGTTACTTTATTTTTTGCGGATATTTATGGCACCTGAGACCGTTTCGCGCCGCACTGCGTGGCTGCGGGTCGTCACTATGGCAGTGGCGGCCTTCATTTTTAATACGACTGAATTTGTACCGGTAGGTTTGCTGTCGGACATTGCCCAGAGCTTCCAGATGCGGACGGCCGATGTCGGGCTGATGCTGACGATTTATGCCTGGGTAGTAGCCCTGGCATCTCTCCCATTTATGCTGCTGACAAGCCAGGTCGAGCGCCGAAAGCTGCTTATCGGTATCTTCATACTCTTTATTGCCAGCCATTTGCTCTCTTATCTGGCATGGAGTTTTACCGTTCTGGTCATTAGCCGGATTGGTATCGCTTTTGCCCACGCTATTTTCTGGTCAATAACCGCTTCGCTGGCCATCCGCATGGCCCCTTCGGGTAAGCGAGCGCAGGCACTCAGCCTGCTTGCGACCGGTACAGCACTGGCGATGGTACTCGGCCTGCCGCTTGGCCGTCTGATTGGGCAGCTAATGGGTTGGCGTACCTCCTTTCTGGTCATCGGAATCGCCGCAATGGTGACTCTGGCCTGCCTTATTAAATTGCTGCCGCGCCTGCCAAGCGAGCATTCAGGATCGCTGAAAAGCCTGCCGCTATTATGTCGCCGCCCGGCGCTGATGGGGATTTATCTGCTGACTGTGGTTATTGTCACTGCCCACTATACGGCCTATAGCTACATCGAACCGTTTGTCATTCAGGTCGCACACCTGGGCCCTGGCTTTGCGACCCTGCTGCTGCTGGTATTAGGCGGGGCTGGGATTATCGGCAGCCTTATCTTCAGCAAGTTTGGCAACCTGCATGCATCCGGGCTGATTAATATTGCTATTGGTTTGGTGATGTTAAGCCTGCTGGCACTGTTACCGGCCGCTAAAGGTGCCTGGGAGTTGTTGTTGCTAGGTCTGTTCTGGGGCACCAGCTTTATGATGATAATTCTGGGTATGCAGGTAAAAGTACTCGGCCAGGCCAGTGATGCCACGGATGTGGCTATGTCGCTATTTTCAGGAATTTTTAATATTGGCATCGGTGCAGGTGCCCTGGTCGGTGGCCAGGTCAGCCTGCATATCGGTATGGGTTATATTGGTTTTATTGGTGCAATTCCTGCCCTGGCCGCTCTGCTGTGGTCAATATATATCTTCCGACGCTGGCCAGAGACTGGAGCTACGCAAACTCAACCTTAAGTAAACGCCGGTTAGTCAATTGACTAACCGGTATTTTTTTTCGCTGCACATATCCAATACCACAAATAATCCAGAAATTAACATAATCACATCTTATGATTCACCAAACCAATTATAACGATAGCCGAATTACACCTTCAAATAACAACTGATTAGTTCTCATACAGCATTTAAAATGCAATATTCTGCATGCGCTAACCTTTTGTTAAATATTGGAATGTTTTTATTTTTTAATTGTTAAAATACATTTTAGCAGATCGTGGCATTCGACAATCCATTCGGTTGACTTATATTTCCAGCAGCAATAGTATCTCGCGTGACTAATCTACTTGCCTGGGCAATTATCGTGAAGAGCAGTTGCGATCTGTTTAATGAAATTATTCCACTTGGGCGCCTGATTCAGATGGTGAACCAAAAAAAAGATCGCCTGCTTAACGAGTACCTGTCTCCACTCGATGTCACCGCAACACAGTTCAGCGTTCTGTGCGCTATACACAGAGAAGTGTGTATTACACCGGTGGAGTTAAAAAAAATATTGTCGGTAGATCCCGGCGCTCTTACCCGCATGCTTGAGCGTCTGGTCTGTAAGGGATGGGCAGAAAGATTACCTAACCCAGCCGATGGTCGAGGGGTGCTCCTTCGGCTTACCAAACAAGGCGCCATGCTTTGCGAGGAATGTCGGAGACGATTTGGTCAGGACTTACATCGAGAACTAACAAAAAATCTAACGGCGGATGATGTGGCAACTCTTGAATACCTGCTCAAGAAGATCCTGCCGTAAACGAAAGGGGTAAGATAATGTCCAAACGTAATAATGATGCCGTAACGATCCATAGCATTCTTGATTGGATCGAAGATAATCTGGAGTCTCCACTATCGCTTGAGCGCGTATCGCAACGCTCTGGTTACTCCAAATGGCATCTACAGCGGATGTTCAAAAAAGAAACCGGCCACTCACTGGGCCAATATATTCGTAACCGTAAGCTGACCGAGATAGCTCAACAGCTCAAACAGAGCAACGAGCCGATTCTCTATTTGGCTGAACGTTATGGATTTGAGTCTCAACAGACGCTAACCCGCACTTTTAAAAACTATTTTTCAGTGCCGCCACATAAATTTCGGGTGACCGATATGCCTGGTGAAGGTAAGTATCTGATGCCGATTAATCATTACTGCAGTGGTTGTTAACCGGTATCCGAGGTCACAATGAAACAGTTGCTGTTACTAAGCGTTTTGCTGATAGCCTCTGGTAGTGCCCTGGCACAGCCCCTGGATACTCAGATGCCTTGTCCTAAAGAACATAGCAATATGGTGATGCCGCTGGGTGACGACCAGTCTCCTTTTGACTTTAACCATTCGCAGTCAGGTGGCGAGAAATCAGATAATCTCGGCGTACCTTACTATCAAGCCTGTTCCTCCCGTTAGACCCGTCTGTTGCGGGCCATCGCTTTCCAGCCCTGGCCCGCGCGCTCACCCTGCCCGTCGGTTCATTACTTTCCAGCGCCAGCCAAAAACATTGATATACAGCCCGGCCATTATCAATACCGCTCCGGCAATTTGCATCGCGCTTAGGGTTTCGCCTAGTAAAATGCCCGCACTACTCATTCCTACCACCGGAACTAACAGCGTGAGTGGAGCCACCCGCCAGGTTTCATAACGCCCCAGCAGCGCGCCCCACAACCCATAGCCAACGATAGTGGCGATAAATGCCAGATAAGCCACTGCCAATAGGGTCGGGATATCCAGCTGCCGAAGGCTGGTCGCTATATTCTGCGGCCCTTCCAGAACCAGGCTTGCCAGCCAGAACGGAATAATTGGGATAAGCGCACTCCAGACCACCAGCGACATAATCTCAGGTCGGTCAGCGCGCGACATAATTTTTTTATTAAAGATGTTGCCACAGGCCCAGCAAAACGCGGCTATCAGCGTCAACGCAAACCCCAGCAAGGTTATGCTCTGTCCACTGCCCAGGCTTGCATTAATTAATACCAGTACACCACAGGCTGCGACCGTAATACCGACAGTCTGGCGAGGCAGCAGACGTTCGCCAAAGGCCACAGTACCCAGCAGGATGGTAAAAAAAGCCTGAGCCTGTAATACCAGAGATGCCAGCCCGGCAGGCATGCCAAAGCGTATAGCGCAAAACAAAAAGGCAAACTGACCGAAACTGATAGTCAGCCCGTAACCAAGCAGTAATCGCATAGGAACTTTTGGCCGGCGTACAAAGAAGATAGCGGGAAAAGCCACCAGCATAAAACGCATTGCGGCTAACATTAGAGGCGGCGTATGGGCCAGCCCCAGCTTAATAACGACAAAATTCAGTCCCCAGACTACCACTACCAGTAATGCCAGAAAGCCATCGCGCCGAGTCATTGCCTATCCTGATTTTTTTGTAAAGAAACATACTGGCAGAAGATGTCATTTATTTACAATATGATTACATTTGTACCAACCTAATAGCACTAAATGTCTAAAATCATCTGTACTTCTTTAGAGTCAGCACATTATGATTTCTGACTGTGCCATCTGATATTGCTGTCTGCTTCTATGCTTCCACTGTTACGCCTGCCCGCTTTTAATCGCACCGCCTCACCTGCCATCAGGATTTTGCTGCTGGCCTCCGGGCTATTAACCATCGCCCGCGGTATGACTCTACCGTTTATGACGATTTATCTGACCGAACGCTTTGGCTGGAACGTGCAATCAGTGGGAACGGCAATGACCCTGGCTTTGGGGTTTAGCACTTTGAGCAGCCTGCTTTCCGGAATGCTGGCTGACAGCTTCGATAAAAAACGCTTTCTCTCCCTTTCCGCGCTCTTTTTTGGCTGCGGTTTCGCACTACTTCCTTTATGCGAGAACCCGTATCTGGTGGTGTTTATTTTCTCTTTGGTCAACGCCACCTATTCACTGTTTGCCATTGTAATAAAAAGCTACTTCTCCGAAACGCTGGCGATTGAAGAGCGACCGCGGGTTTTCTCGCTGAACTACACCTTTATCAATATAGGCTGGGCCGTCGGCCCGCCGATTGGCACCTGGGTTATGAGCTGGAGCCTAAATCTGCCTTTTTGGCTGGCGGCGCTGACGGTATGCGTCCCCTGGTGGCTAATAGCCAGCCGCGTGCCGCCGCTACCTCCCGCCGCACTTAGTGATGGCAGCCACTGGCAGCCTCGTTTGCTGTTACACGATCGGGCCCTGGCCTGGTTTACCTTGTCCAACTTTTTAAGCCAACTGGCTTTTGGTGCCTTCACTGCCTGCCTCGCTCAGTATGCCATCGCCCGCCATGACGCCACGCTCGCAGCTCAGATTGTCGCAGTCGTGCTGCCGGTAAACGCGACTATCGTGGTGGTATTGCAATACCTGGTAGGGAAACGGCTACGCCCGGAGAATCTGCAACGAATGATGGGATTTGGCACGATTTTTTTCATCTTCGGTCTCGCGGGTTTTATGATTTCCGGCACTAATTTATGGCTGTGGGGGTTATCGGCCGTGATATTTACTCTTGGCGAACTAATCTTTGTTCCCGGTGAATATATGCTTATAGATAACATCGCGCCGGATGGAATGAAGGCCAGCTATTTTTCAGCTCAGACGCTTGGAACGCTCGGAGGGGCACTAAACCCTTTGCTAACCGGCTATCTGTTATTGTGGATCCCGGGCAGCGGAATGTTCATGGTGTTTATCAGCGTGGTGGTGATGGCCTGGGTCGCCTTAATTGTGGGGATGCGCCAGGTGTCGCCGGCCAAAATACGAAGCTAAGATGCAATTGCTGTTTTAGCAAATCACCCGAATTCAGGATAAAAAAAACCGCCAGCGGCGGCTGACGGTGGAAGCTTGCATGGATTGCATTTGCTCTGTCTGATGTGCGTGACGGCAGAGCTTTTTACTGCCCCCAGAATAATGAATATCGATTCAATGGTTATTAAACAGACTTAATACCGGGAGAACGAAGATGCAAGACTGGGATCCAAAGCGTTATTTGAATTTTGCTACTGAACGCACCCGCCCTGCTCGCGAGCTGGTTAATGCCATTACGGCAACGGATGCCCAACAGGTTACCGACCTGGGCTGCGGGCCAGGCAACAGCACGGCACTCCTCCAGCAGCGCTGGCCGGATGCAAATATAACCGGTATCGATAACTCACAGGCTATGCTAACTCAGGCTCGCAAGGTACTGCCTGATTGCGCATTTCTAAATTGTGATATTAACCTTTGGCAGCCGGCTATTCTTCAGGACGTTATTCTGGCCAATGCCTCCCTGCAATGGGCAACCAATCACGACCAGCTGTTTCCGAGCCTCGCCAGGCAGCTTGCTCACGGCGGCTACCTGGCAATCCAGATGCCGGATAACGCCAGCGAGCCGAGCCACAGGCTAATGCGCGAGGCCGCTCAAACCTTAGGTTATCCAGATGTGGCCCGCTCACCGTTGGCTTGCGCAGAGCATTACTATGCTCTGTTAACCCAGGCAGGCTGCCAGGTAGATATCTGGCGCACCGTCTATTACCACCCATTGCTTTCAGTCGATGCGATTATCGACTGGCTGCAGGCGACCGGATTACGCCCATGGCTTAGCCAGCTGCATAACGCTGATACAACCCGCTTCCTTGCGCGATACAAGATGATGCTGGCTGAAGCATATCCAGAACAGCCTGATGGCAAGGTGCTGCTGCGTTTTCCGCGCTTATTTATTGTCGCTCGCCGTAACTAGCCTTTAGCCTTTAGCGGCATTCAGTGCCAGGCAATGGCGCTCATTTTGATCGCGGTTAACTTTTTTCACTCTGACAGGCCTAAAATTTACCGGTCTGAATTGTCTTGTTTATTCAGAGGAGAAACCACAATGATGACTTATGATCGTAACCGTAATGCAATTACCGTTGGCAGCCGTGTAATGATTAATGGCACCGGCAAAACCGGAACTATCAGCTCCATTCATGGTGAGAACATGTCTGCTCAGCAGCTGCGTCGTTCCGACGTGGTTGAGCTGCAGGGACTGGACGGCCAGTATAAACCGGTCGAACTAATCCGCCTCGGCATGCATTAATTCAATATCAGGTGTGGTGAATGCCGCTGCGGCGGCATTCAAAAAAGTTATATTTAGCAATTCTCCTGCCCAGCGCTATTGATCAAAAGCTGCGCTTTTCGCTAATCTTAATGCTCTGTCCCTCACTCATGGGGGTAACCATGAAGCGTTTGCCTGTCTCTTCATCCCGTATTATGGAAATTGGTTACGACACACACCAGTGCCTGCTGGAGGTTCGGTTTCGTGACAACCGTATCTACCACTACCACCGAGTGCCGGAACGTACCTTCAATACCTTCATCAGAGTTGTCTCCAAAGGGCGATTTTATGATGGAGTCATTAAAAATAAATTTCCTGAGTATCGTATCTGTTAGCCGTCAGAAGTGAGCCTTCTGATACAAAAACACCGGCCTGAGCCGGTGTTTTTAGTCTGCAATTACAATCTATTCATTGATTCTTGGATGCTGATCGATAAGCTGGCGACGTTTGCGCTCCAGTGTCTCAATCTCCTGGGTCAGGTCGTCAATCTTAGATTCAATATTGTCGTGATGTTCCTGCAATATTTCACGCGCTTCGGCAATATCAGACGCCGCAGGCGTGGCCCCTTTGAGAGGTTGATTCGCGGTTTCTTTCATCGTTACCCCGGTCATCAAACCAATCGCACCCACAACTATCAGATAGTATGCCGGCATCATCAGATTACCGCTGGACTCCACCAGCCACGCAGTTAGCGTAGGCGTTACCCCGGCAATCAGAATCGAAATATTGAACGAGCTGGCCAGCGCACTATAACGAATATGCGTTGGGAACATTGCTGGTAAAGAAGAGGCCATTACCCCCGTGAAAGAGTTAAGGATAACCGCCAATATCAACAGGCCGGCAAAAATAAGCCCCAGAACGTCACTATTAATCAGATGGAACGCCGGTACAGCCAGAATAATTAGCGCAATACTACCGGTCACCACAAACGGACGACGTCCGAAACGGTCACTCAGCAGCCCCATTACCGGCTGAACGAACAGCATACCCAGCATAATGGCGATGATTATCAGCACCCCATGCGATTCAGAATAATGCAGGTTATGCGACAGATAGCTCGGCATATAGGTCAACAGCATGTAATAAGTCACGTTGGTCGCCAGTACCAGACCAATACAACTTAACAGGCTGCGCCAGTGTTTAGTCGCAATCTCTTTAAAGGAGACGCGTGGACCGTTTTGCAGCCCTTCACGATCGCCCTGCTCCAGCTTGTCAACATGCTGCTGAAACGCTGGTGTCTCTTCAAGAGCATGACGCAGATACAAACCAATTATCCCTAACGGCAGTGCCAGGAAGAACGGGAGCCTCCAGCCCCAATCAAGGAAGCGCGCCTCACCGATTATGGTCTGAATCAAGACCACCACGCCCGCACCCAGCACAAAACCGGCTATTGAACCGAAATCAAGCCAGCTGCCCATAAAACCGCGCTTACGGTCAGGTGAGTATTCTGCTACAAAGATTGAAGCCCCGGTATATTCCCCGCCGACAGAAAAGCCCTGCGCCATTTTACATAGCAGCAGCAGAACGGGCGCCCAGATACCAATGGTGGCATAACCAGGTATAAGGCCGATACAGAAAGTACTTATCGACATAATGACAATGGTCGTCGACAGAATCTTCTGACGCCCATATTTATCACCCAGCATACCGAAAAACAGCCCGCCCAGCGGGCGGATAAGGAAAGGAACAGAGAAAGTGGCCAGCGCCGCAATCATCTGTATTCCCGGTGTGGCATCAGGGAAAAATACTTTACCTAGTGCAAAGGCAACGAATCCATATACGCCAAAATCGAACCACTCCATCGCATTCCCTAAGGAAGCGGCGGTTATTGCTTTGCGTAGTTTGGCATCGTCGATAATCGTGACATCGCTTAACGATATCGGTTTAACTTTTTTCCTTTTGAGCTTCATCTGGTCCTCGTAAATATGCTATCGCTTCTTTTTGGTCGCGAGGTAAACATGGCTGGTATTGTTAGTTGGTGCCTGTTTTTATCCTCTATCTGAGCGGTTTAATTATGATTGTTATAGCTAAACATAACAGGCGGCACATTATGAATGTGGAGAGTTTGGGCCAGTGATTGGCGGGAATAAACAGGGCTTGAAGATTATGTCATCCCGGCTGCCTGATGCTTAGTGACTTATCTACCCTAGCAGGGTTTAAATGAGTGATCAAGTTCACACTATTACTTGAATATAGTCATCTATTCTGTTATTGGCTATTTTTCTGATGAAAAAAATTATTTGTGCTATGGCATATCTGCATTACGACAAAAAGTAACCTATCGCGGGAACATCCTCTCCAAAGCTTTAGTTCGCAAACCAGCCCATTTGGTGCGTTTATTTGAATGGGCATTTCGGGGTTTAGAAACAACTTCCAGAGTGCTGGTACTGTCCCCTCGCCTGTACGAGGTCATTGCTTCGGTCAGTAAAGCATAAGGCTCCTATCTATTCCTGACTTCCTTAATTGCCGTCAGTCTGAAAAAGAGCTGCTAATATTGAAATATAACTTATTGGCTTCCATGCTATTGGTTAGTTTTTTACAGCGGAGGGTTTATGGGATTTTGGCGAATTGTAATAACCATAATTTTGCCACCTTTGGGCGTCCTTTTAGGTAATGGATTTGGGTGGGCATTTATTTTAAATATTATTCTTACCTTACTTGGATATATTCCAGGTCTGATTCACGCATTCTGGGTACAAACCCGCAGTTAAGATAGCATTGCAAGAAGACGATTTACCTATAAAAAAGCCGCTAATTTAGCGGCTTTATCTGTATGTATAGTATATTAACGGCTACTAACTTTACGGTAAATCCAAAGAACCAGAATGGCACCAATAACCGCAACTACAAAGCTACCAATGTTGAAGCCTGTTACTTTACCCATGCCAAAAACAGCACTGCTGATCCAGCCACCAACTACGGCACCGACAATACCCAGAACAACGGTCATAATAAAACCACCGCCGTCTTTACCCGGCATGATCCACTTGGCCAGAATACCAGCGATCAGACCAAAAATAATCCATGACAAAATGCCCATGTGTATCTCTCCCATACGTAAAAAAATAGCCTGAAAACCCCGCCCCCTTTTAAAATGGTTCGGGCAGCTGTTGTACCTAATGATAATTTTGGCAGATGTCGGCAGTTTAGCAACCCCATTCAGCCGGGGGCTATGATACCTCTCAGAGCAAAAAAAACCACTGCAAAGCAGTGGCTAATGACATTAATGCTAATCGCAAAAAAGATACTTAGTGAATCCCCATGCGCGAGGCAAGGAAAATTTCTTCATTCAGCTCCCCAGACGACAGAGCCAAAACATCGGCGAATTCCAGCTGAAGCTGACGGAAACGCTGTAGATATTGGGCAGGGGTTAAGTTTTCTTGCTCCCGACGCAGGTATTCAAATGCAAGCTGAGTCGGGCTTATGTTGTAATCCATATCTTGCCTCGTGGGGTTATCAGTACCCGTTTATAATACCATTCATGCGCTGTACAAAAAACAACCTGCGGGTTATAAGCCCCCCGAGCCTTTATTCCTGATAGCTCCAAAAAAACGCCATTCAACAGAGATTCATCCTATCTGCTACGCTTTATTAACCTTTGTACAATTTGTTTGATAGCTGATGGGAGAAACATATGTTTGGAAAGACACAAGATAAGCTCAATCAGGCAGCAGGTGCAGTAGAACAGGCTTTTGGGGAATCCACGGGCAATGTCCGCCAGCAAATTCAGGGCGCATCGCGAAAATATGCCTCCCAGGCATGTGATACATCAAGAGACCTCGCTAACGGGTTGTGCAGCCAGGTAAAAGCCAACCCGCTGGCCAGCGCAGCTATTGCCGGGGCCGTAGGCGTAGTGATTGGCTACCTGCTTAGCCGCCGTTAAGCTATCTGGCCCGAATTACTAAAAAACTTTCTTTTACAACGCGTATGATCTGTCACTGTTCTGGCATTGCTGATGCTTAAGTGACAGTCATCGCGGTTATCCGGCCAGCACCCCGGTAAAGAGAAATTATTGGTAATGCTGGATGTCATAAAGTTCATAAAAGCCCCTAAAATCACTTAGAATTTTTCAAGGCTAAAAAACACCGCCGTTATAACTTTATAGAATCAAAACCCCATTTTAGCTCGTGTTTTGTCACACAAGTTCACACTAATCAAGAATAATTAACACTAAATTTCTATTTAAAACATTCGTGCATTTAATTTAATCAAATCTTTGCCCCACATTTTCTCCCTCCTATTTTTTTAGCTCTTCCTAAGACTTGCGCAGCATGTTAATTATTATTCCGCAACGCAATAAAACTAACACAGCGTTGTCCGAACATTTTGGGAGACAGGTAATGATAAAGAAAATAACGACCACTACGGTGGCCGGTGGCATATTATTGTCTTTAACTTCGATATCGGCTAAAGCTGAAATTGAGGTACTTGAAAAAAATTCAATTAGCACTGCTCTGCTGGCCCCATTAAGTCTTAAAGTTGGCGGTAGCATTCGTCCCGAATTTATTTTTAATAATGGCCCCGAGCCTGGATACTATAAAAATGGTCACGATGGCGGTACGCGTTTCCGTTTTACAGCTGATTACGCCTTGTCGTCACATACCTCTGTTATTGGGTATTACGAATGGGGGGTAGATCTGGCCCACGCACTGGAATGGGATAACCATTATAATACTGATGGCAAACGTGATTATCAGCGTCAACTCTATACCGGTATTAAGGACGATCGCTACGGCACCCTAACCTGGGGTCACCAGTGGGGTATCTATTATCAGGTTGTCGGCTTGAAAAGCGACGTCTGGGACAACGACGGCCATGCAGGCGGTACCGGTATTGGGATTAACGGCGACTATGATGGCGGCAACCGGCCCAAAAACAGCATCAAATATATTAATACCTTTGGGCCGGTCACCTTATATGCCAACTACCTGTTACCAGAAGATGAAACTACTGCTGGCGACAATATGACTTATCGCCGTAATCATGGCGCAGGGCTGGGTCTGGATTATCAATTAACGCCAACATTAGTCTGGAGCGCAGCATATAGCCAGACTGAAGCTACGGTTAAATCAGGAAACGATAATCAAAAAACTTACCACCAGGATTTGTCAGGTACAGCTTTAACCTGGCAGCCTGGTAACTGGTATATCGTTGGAACAGCCAGTTACTATAAAGACTATGTACCAAGTACAAGGGCAAATCCGGTAGACCGCTATTTTGCAGGCGCTGGTTATGGGCTTGAAAGTTTTGTAGGTTATACCTTTAATATCGACAAGCCATTGCTGAAATCAGTTCAGCCTTATATTGCCGCGGACAGCTTGCGTTTGAAAGGGGATGAAAATTACCACGCCAACCATGTATATCTCGGTGCGGGTACCACAATCGGCCATGGGCTGTCGCTCTATCTGGAGCGTACTATCGCCTCAAGCAGCGATAATGAAGCTGATGCAACCTGGCTTACCTTCTTCTACGACTTCTAATCCTTCCGACCGCCAGCCCGGATTAGGGCTGGCGGCTGATGTTTTTATAAACTTATAGTGCCACCAACGCCAAACACAGCACCATGGCTTCCACCCTCGCCATTGACGCCCGCTCCGCTATCCGAGGCACAGGCGCTTAAAAGCAAAATCACACTTAAAAAAATTGTTCTCATTTATCCGTCCCAGGTTAAGAATTGTCACTGGCAGACGATTGACCCTCTGCATAGCCTGCCGTAGGCTTTAAGCGCTTTAAGATTATGATGGCATTTTTCATTTTACTAGGGGAGTTG
The DNA here is from genome assembly GCA_022846635.1 of Salmonella enterica subsp. enterica serovar Choleraesuis. Lineage (GTDB taxonomy): Bacteria > Pseudomonadota > Gammaproteobacteria > Enterobacterales > Enterobacteriaceae. The sequence continues at coordinate 2,029,442 of AP025685.1, read as the reverse complement.
TTATGACTGACTGGCGTGCTTTATTCAATCTGGGCGAGGACTTTGCACACTTTCGCACCCATGGTCTGAGCGATGAAATCGCTGCTGTAGATCGGGTTGCGGCTATCCTAAGCCGCCCTGACTCACTATCGGCCAAAACGCGGGAGCGTATAGCTCAAGTAAATAAGCCAGCCTACCTTCTGGTTTGTGGTGAGATGTGGTGCCCGGACTGTCACCGCAATATCACTGCATTTGATGCACTGTGCAAACTGGCTCCCGCTATTCAGATGCGAATAATCACTCATTCACGGGGAGAACGAGCCCTACGGCCAGCGCTGTGGATTGAGAGAGTGGCGATTCCATTTGCAGTCATATTGGATGAACAATTCAACCCGGTGGGTACCTTTATTGAATATCCTACTTCAGTAGTTAATGGTGATGATACTGTGCGTGAGCACTACAAAGCGAATGGAGAACTGGAAGCTGCCATTAATGACATCCTGGACTTAGTCCTTGCGAAATAAACGCAGGATGACTCAGATAATCAATCTGTTACAGGAATAAAAACAGGCTGTTGAAAAACAGCCTGTAAAAAAATTATCGCCCCACCCGGCGCTTATATCCGGCACTCGCTGGTTAGCGGCTTAGCTCTTGAAGGGGTAGAACGACTATAGCAACTTTTAATTAACCAATTATTAGCATTTATTGGCATGTTAATAATTAACAACACGAATAGCTTATACCGTTACTATATCTCTGCCGAGAACTATTGAGCGCTAAGGTGAAACATCATCATCTACGCTGGTAGCGCCATTTTTCACTGCATCATGTGGTTTCTTAGCTTTTTGTGGCCGTAAAGTTGGATCGCCACTCACACCATGTTTCGATATATCATGAGACGAGCTAACTGCCGGAGGCGTTGTTTTGAGCCCCTCACTTTTCAAATCTTTTGTGGTACTGGCAGGTGCCCGGGGCGGTTGAGTCTGGCTGCTGCCATCCTGCTTAACCGGATTATCGGTGGTCTCAGCAGCGCCCACGCCTCCCACCAGTAACAACGCACCAATGCCAAATAGAATTCGGTTATTACGAATAAACTCACGCGACAAAACCATATGCAACTCCTGTCAGAGAAACCCGGCGGCAATTACCGCATCAGTTTGAGAATAAACCATGACTGGAGGTCCCGCCAGCAACAGTCTTTAGGATAAGGACCTGTTATCAAATGCCGTTTGAAAGCACCTGGCTTCGCATTGGTACTGGTTAACCGGACACGATATTTATCTCATGAATACAGAATGTTTTTGAGAGAATCAAAAACCAGCACTCAATATAAACAAGCCACTGCACTTAACTCAGGCTGATGGGTGCGAGTAGTGAAATACCGGAAGCCCTAACCTGAAACGCAGCGCCAGCAAACGAGTGCTGAAACCAAAAATGAGCGTCACGATAGTCGCGACATCGGTATCAAAATGGTAATGCCCCATTGCAAGATAAAGTAATGCTGACGCAAAAGAGATTCCGGCATAGAGCTCTTTCTGGAACACCAGCGGAATACGCTTACAAAATAGATCTCTCAGCACACCGCCAAACACACCGGTAATGACCGCTGCAATCGTCGCAATAACCGGCCCTTGTCCCATATTAAGTGCCACCTGAGCGCCAATAATAGAAAAGACGACCAATCCCAGTGCATCAAGGACCAGAAACAGACGCCGCAGATGAGGCATTACAGGATAAAAAATGGTGGTTAGCACCGCGGCTACCGCCACGATAACCACATACTCTGGGTGTTGCACCCATCCAAGGGGATAGTGCCCTAATAGCATATCACGTACAGAGCCCCCTCCCAGTGCCGTTACTGTGGCAATGATGATAACTCCAAAAGTATCCATCCTGCGGCGTCCAGCGGACAGCGCTCCAGTCATGGCTTCGGCCGTTATCCCAATTAGATAGAGAATGTGTAGCAACATGAATTATCACCTCAGGTTAGAAAACTGCGCGAGGGTAATGCTTTGCAGTATTAAGCGCGATTTAGATTTTTTAACCCGAGTAAAAAAGATTAGATAATATAATTAAAAATAACACGCAAGCGATTGATATATTGAGTATATTATAGATTGCTTGCCTTAAATTCGGATTAGAAATACTATTGATACTTCTCCGTATGACTTCACTTTCCCTGGCTTTGCACTGAGAATCGCCAGCTGAAACTGGCGTGCGCACGATGAAGTCGTGGATTTACAAGCGTAACTCTAAGCTCTATTGCGCTGGCAGTCTGACCTTCAGCCAATGACACGCCACTGAAAACGATAGCGAACCGTCCTAACCATCAGGCAAAAAAGTTGCCAACTACGCTTTCCCTAGTCACTAGTCGATTGACCGTTTGCTAAATAATCTGGCTTGCGCCCTGGCTACCCATCACCACTCTCATCTCACAGTCCTGCCCGTTGAATTAAAATTTGTAAGTGGCAGAAACATTAGCTCTAAAATACTTATACCTTCTGGCTTACCGACATATTATTCACCCCGTTTATCATTTCGATCCTGCAACATAAATTATAATAATCCACATATAAATCAGGCGTTCTAATTAGCTTCATAAATCCATAGGATAATATCCCAACCATAAAAATTGCTCTATAGCTTTTCAATTAACTTTCGCTTACACAATCGGTTTATCAATCACATTATTAGTTACTTATACCGCTTTAAAAACTTAGATAGTGACCCGGTTATTTTAAATTGACATGGAAAGGAATGTTTTATGAAAGGGTTTAAACAACAACTACTGGCTGCGGCGGTTGGTGCAGCGACAGGAATAATGATGATAAATAGTGCTGGCGCTTGCACTCGGGTGTTTATGAATCAATACCCCGGATATATGGTGAGTGCGCGTAATTTGGACTTTTTTGGGCCGGTCGATCCTTCGCTAGTCATTACCCCCCGCGGTATTCTTCACAAGGGTGGTGATACTTCCAATTCTCCCGAATGGAAAACACGCTATGGAAGTGTGGTTATTTATGCAGACAATGCCTTCCCAATGGATGGAATAAATGAAGCAGGTCTGGCGGCTCACACCCAGTATTATACTAACGGCAGTCAGGAACAAAAAGATAACAAGGGAAAACCAGTATTGGAAAGCCGTAGCTGGGTAAGCTACGTTCTGGACAACTTCTCCACCGTTTCACAGGCAGTTCAAGCTTTACAGCACAATGTGCAACTGAAAGCGAAAAAAATGCATATCGATTATGCGACCGATACTAAACATATGGCTATTGAAGATGCTACTGGAGACTCAGCCATTATAGAAATAGATAATGGGAAGGTGAATATTTACCATGGCAAAGAATATCGGGTAATGACCAATCCACCATCCATTCCTGAGCAAATAAAAAATCTGCAAAAATATAAAAATGCCGATCTTGAAGGCATTCCAGGGGGCCAGGATGCAGATGAACGATTCGTTCGGGCAAGTTACGATCTGGAGCATGTGCCGCAGCCAGACTACAAATCACAGGCCCAGGGGTTTGTATTAGCAATAGCCAGCAATACGGCCGAGGCTCCGGGAATGCCAGATGATAAAGCTGGCATGGATGCGGCCATCATGAAGGATTATGGCCAGTACACCATAAGGAAGCAGGATAACAAAGGTAATGCTACCTACTTCCAGACTTTGGCCGACCTGACACACGGCGAATATTATTTCAAATCGCTGTTTGCTCCGTCTGCAGTTTACGTAAAATTAAGCGATATAGATTTTACTACGGGGCAACCGGTAAAACGGATCATTCACTTTAACGACTACGGTAAGAATGGTTGGGAAGGAAACATTCTATCCCATGCAAAGCCAGACAAAGGAAGCCACTAACTTTAAAGATACCATGCCGGACATAATCATCGACCTGGTTATGTCCGGCATATGAGCATGACCAAAACTATTTCATATAGGTTCCCGAATCTTAAGCTTTATTGTCATTTGCATGTTTTGCGCAGGTTTATTTCTTTCAAATCGCCACTTAGCCACTGCTTTAACAACCGCATCATCGAAAAGGTGATCTGGCGTTGATTTTATAATTCGCATCTCACTAACTTTTCCTTCAGCATCTACATCATAGTTAAAAACAACCACCCCATCTATATGGTTTTTAGCAGCGTAATAAGGATATACCGGTAATTCTTTGTGGATAATCCGAGGCTTATCAACATGTTTTTTATGGCCTCCGGCACAACCCATCAATATAAGGACGGCTATAGTCATCAGGATTTTTTCCACCACACCCCCTGTCACTTATTAATGAAGTTAATCTATCGTTTTCTCATCAAGAAGTTACAATACATTATTTGTCCCCAAAAGAGGAGAGAACGCCTTTAGGAGGTAAGACTCTGAAACAAATTAACCTTTAGCATTTGTTTAATAATTTACTGCTAAATTTAAACACACCAACAGCTAAAGAGACTAAAGCTATGAACAAAAAATTACTTTCACTTGCAATCATTGCAGGCACACTCCTGATGAGTGGTTGCGCTGTTAATAATGAAAAAACTCAATTCCATGGTCTGGGCTTGACCTACCAATCCAATGTTAAGCAGCTAGCAAATGGTGATTATTTTACCGAAACAGAAGCCGCACCAGCTGCGGGTCGGATCCCCGGCGCAGTTGGTTCGGTAAATAAAAATGCTACAGATTTTTGTAAGGCTCAGAATAAATCGATGAAAGAAGTAAAAATGGAACGGGATTCACATCTTCTTGTCAACGGAGTTGCCCGACTGACCTTCCAGTGTATTTAACTCATTCGACGCTGCTCTCATAATCTCAGCCGGCAGCAAAAGCTCATGTGATTAATTTTATTTTGGGGGGTTATCACCCCCTTTTTTATGACTCATTCTATTTAGCAATTACTTTACTCATCTCATATGCCGCCCTTGAGCTATGCGATAACGACCGCACATATCGTTCTGTCTCTGGATTGCGAGAGTGTACTTAAACCATGCCCATAAAAGCTGCGCTTACTTATATAGGTATCCTACCGTAACATAAGCTCCGGTTTTCTCTGTCCTCCCTGATTTGTTCCACCTGTTTATCCCCACAACAGGGGCCCCCGCCCCCTTCACCATCTCAACCAACAGGTCGAACATACTTGGTGGCCAGGATATCAGCTATAGCGATGGAAGAACCTCGCCTAGCAGAGGCAACATCCCTGGTGGAGAGGACACTAACTACTATTAATAAATACATCATTTATCGCAGCACTATGCGTTGAAAAATAAATCTGGCCATTACAATAATTTCGCGTATAGTTACAGCGTATTATTATCAGTAAGGAATTTATTTGTCCCGTAAAATGACAGGAATTGTCAAATCGTATGACGGAAAAAGTGGGAAAGGTTTTATCATCCCATCAGATGGCCGCAAAGATGTTCAACTTCATATATCAGCCGTTATCCTCCATAGTTCAGAAGTCCTCATCCCTGGAATGCGTGTAGAGTTTTGCCGAGTAAACGGCCCTCGAGGCCCAAGTGCAGCGAACGTATATCTTTCGTAATAGCAATAACTTCTCTAGCTAATAACCGTCTCAATCAATATCAAATATGAGTATTGGAAATATTGCATCCCCCCGCTCATTGACTCTATATCTTTAGTATTAGCGCACTTCAATTCAAGATTCGACTGGTTATTGAAAAAGTTTCGAAGAGCCTATTTATAATATTTTACCGGCTCAAAAGAGCCGGTATTGTATAAAATGTCTGGGAACGATTATTCAGCCACACCGCGGTTCTTCAGCATCGGTTCGATCACCGGGTCGTGACCGCGCCAGTCGCGATAAAGCGCTGATAATTCGCTACTATTTCCGCGAGACAAAATCATTTCACGGAATTTTTCTCCGTTCTCGCGGGTCAGCCCGCCGTTTTCCTGGAACCATTGGAAGCCGTCATCCGCGAGCATTTGAGTCCATAAATAGGCGTAATACCCTGCCCCATAACCGCCGCCCCAGATATGGGCGAAATAGAGAGCATGAATTTCATATTAATTCATAATAATCAATGCATTAAATGTAATTTTTGGTCTCAGTCTTATTAGACTCACCTCTATGTGGTGCTATGTAAAATCAACATGTTATGTGTAGTTTTGGAGAAAGGTTTTGACCATTTGCCAGTAACCAAAACTCCGCTGATGACGTCTGCCACCTGCAGAGATAACCTCGTAAGTATCCGCCTAACCGGACCATTCACTTCTGGATTCTTCCGACATACTATTCATCTCCCCTCATGAGAACTCCGTGCGTAAGACCCGATTTACTGAACACTAAGCCATCACAACACTGAAGCCAGCAGAAGATTGAGGCCTGGAGAAGATCCATGTATGAAGGGTTATCTAAAAATGTCAGTAATCAAACCAAATGTTGTTAAGTTCAGAGTAGATCTGCATTCCATTTTAGTGATAAATTTGAGCCCAAGAGCCCATTCGCCATAAAAATATTTGTTTAAAAAAACAACAACATGAGAATATGCGCCAAAATCTAACGCTCAATCATCAAAAAAATATGCATCTGCTTTCTTTGACAGGAATAAGAGGCCTCGCAGCATTATATGTAATGCTTTATCACTTCACGTATGGGAAGACTTTTTTCTTATGGAATGGCTATCTTGGCGTTGATCTGTTCTTTATACTGAGTGGATATATTTTATCGCTGGTATATGCTGATAAATTCACTCAAAAAAGCGATGATTTATTATACTTATCTTTTTTAAAGCATAGATTCGCAAGAGTTTATCCAGTTTATTTTTTCGCACTGGTCACAATGATTTCCATAAACATATATAACAACAATATTATAGATCTGCACAAAATACCAACCAACATTTTCTTAATGCAAGGACTTCTCGGAGATTCTCTTGTTGTAGCATCATGGTCTCTAAGCATAGAACTGGTAGCATATTTTTTATTCCCTATAATTATCTATGCCGTCACAAAAAATATCACAACAATTATTATAACCATAGCTATCTGCCTTTTTTCTGTGAATTTCATTACTTATTACAACGACCATCAATCAAGCGGCCCCTTGGATATTTATAGAAACCCTTTGAGCCTCATCAGAGGCCTTGCTGATTTTATGATTGGCGTAGGCATGTATACTCTTGCAAAGAAAGAAATGTTATCTACATTTAGAAGAAAGCATGCATCTGATTATATAATCATTTCAATTATACTAGCATTAGCATGCAAAGGTTTGGATGTGGTATGCATTGTACTTTTCTCCATGCTTATATTTTCACTTCATAATGGCGAAAGTTATACCAAAAAAATTCTATCATTACGACCAGTTGTATATTTAGGGGATATATCACTATCGTTGTATCTATTACATCCGATTGTATTTTTAAACTTCGGAAAAGATATAAAAGAGGTTGTATCTCAGTTCATAGCTACAACTAATAACAGCATGTCTGTTATATTTTTCATACTAACCATCATAATATCTATGCTCACATATCACCTTTTAGAGGTGCCATGCAAAAAAATTCTCAGAAGAAATTTATAATGATAAATCATCGTATTATTCCAATTTAGGCAGGCTAGCGGTCACCATCCTAATTACCTAACCAAATTAGATTCCATAATAACTGATAATGGGAAATTATTAGTTATTATGGTTAGCCCCATGCCAACTACTGCTGATACCTGAATAATACCTAATCATCATGATTACAACTGATTCAGACAAAAGATATATGGAATACCAGTATCTGATTCGCACTCCGCAACGCAGCATTAACACCGTCACCCACTCCATCTAGCTAGATGGCATTTTAGATGTCACCTGCGCTGCCAGCAAAATGCAGACTGTCTCTATGGCATTACAACACTTGGGAGAAGCCCTAGTAGCGCTGTCTCGGTTCGAGTAGAACGGTGGAGTGCTGCTGTAACGCAGCGCGGGCGAAACCTGTATATCCATCGCCCGCTATTTTTTTAGTCTGTCTCTATAACTGTATGTCAATCAGCATGCTACGAAAAATAGTGTGACATGCGTCACGATAATTGAATACTAATTTAATGTAAAATTATAGTTTATCTTTTCATATCCGTGGTGCAGGCATGCTGTTAAGTAATTGGGTTATTATAGGGAGCGTATTGATTTCCTTTACTTCATTTTTCCTTCCATTTTTTGTAAGAAGCAAAACAATAAATAATGATATGAAGGCAGCTCCTATCTATAAAAGTCTTGACGGGCTGCGGGGCGTTGCGGCGCTTCTGGTATTTATCCATCACTCAAGAATGGTTTACAATTATCATGTCTCAGGCGTATTTACCCCATCTGGAGTATTTTCATACAGTTCACCAATCGTAAAAAATATTTATACTCACTTTGGCCAAGCCTCAGTAATGATTTTTTTCATGGTAACTGGATTTCTGTTTTTTGGTCAGCTTTTAAAAAACAGAGGAGTGGTTGATAACGTAAGTTTTTATATAAAGAGAATAAACAGACTATTGCCATCCATGATAGTATGCACGTTAACTGCAATACTTATCTCAAATATAATTGACGATGGTAAAATGACCGAGATTATCACGACAATAATATCGTGGTTATCATTTGGATTAATACCACTAACAAAAATCACGGAAAACATCCCGGGATGGGTATTAACATGCGGCGTCTTCTGGACTTTAGCAATTGAGGTTAAATTTTATTTATTAGTCCCCGCCATAGGATTGTTTACAAAAACAGCTACCGCTTCATTATTATTTATTGCAGTTGTATTTTCGATCGCAGTCGCATTATATATCAGCGGAATCATAAACGAGAAAGATACTGTAATTGCAATTTGCTTTTTGATAGGAATGCTATCATCTGCATTATTAAATATAATACCAAACAAATTAAAAAAAATACTCTCCGGAAAAATAGCTGCCATCATCTCGTATATGGTACTGTCGATGACGGTTTATTACCTACCTGGGACCTATTTTTTTACAGCACTCCCGGCTTTAGGCTTTTTATTCATAGTCATTGTTAATAACAACCCGTTACTGGGACTGCTAAGCTCTAAGCCGCTAGTTATTGCAGGAAAGGGAAGTTATAGTATATATATAATGCATGGGCTTATACTTAATATTACATGCTGGGCATTTTCAGAAACGAACTCATATATGGAGATTATGGTAATCAGCTCAATATTGTTATCAATAATATGTACAGCAAACTACTACATTGTAGAGCGTAAGTTTATATCTAGTGGGTTCTGGTTTAAAAAACACTCCATTGCGTAACAATAAATGGCACCACATTTGTGGTGCCATTCTAACTTATTAACCAGAAACATTGTTTGCAATAACACTGGTACTATGCACAGCACCTGATATTGATGTATACCGATTCTTGGTTATGGCTGAGTGAATCGCCACAGGTTTAACAGACACCTCAGAGTCATTTAAGATGGCTTAAAGAGTGGTGCCCATGAGCAGCAAACGTTATCCCGAAGAGTTTAAAATTGAAGCAGTCAAACAGGTTGTTGATCGCGGTCATTCAGTTTCCAGCGTTGCCACACGTCTCGATATCACCACTCACAGCCTTTATGCCTGGATAAAGAAGTACGGCCCGGATTCTTCCACTCATAAAGAATAGTCAGATGCTCAGGCCGAGATCCGCCGTCTTCAGAAAGAGCTGAAGCGGGTTACCGACGAAAGGGATATATTAAAAAAAGCCGCGGCGTACTTCGCAAAGCTGTCCGACTGAGGTACGCCTTTATCCGTGACAACACCAGTTGCTGGCATGTTCGCCTGCTCTGTCAGGTGCTGGATCTTCATCCGAGTGGCTTTTACACCTGGCTTCAGCAGCCGCATTCACAACGCCATCAGGCAGACCTGAGACTGACAGGACAGATTAAACAGCTCTGGCTGGAATCGGGATGCGTCTATGGTTATCGCAAGATCCATCTTGATCTGCGGGACAGCGGGCAACAGTGCGGAGTCAACAGAGTCTGGCGACTGATGAAACGTGTTGGGATAAAGGCTCTGGTCGGATACCGGAGCCCGCGGGCACGTAAAGGCGAGGCCAGTATCGTGTCGCCCAACAGGCTCCAGCGACAGTTCAATCTGGATGCTCCGGATGAGCGTTGGGTAACGGACATAACCTATATCAGGACCCACGAGGGCTGGCTGTATATTGCCGTGGTTGTTGAGCTGTTCTCACGCAAAATTATCGGCAGGTCCATGCAATCCCGGATGACAAAGGACATTGTCCTGAACGCACTGCTGATGGCTGTATGGCGGCGTAATCCCCAAAAACAGGTGCTGGTTCATTCGGATCAGGGCAGTCAGTACACAAGCTATGAGTGGCAGTCGTTCCTGAAATCACACGGTCTGAAGGGCAGCATGAGCCGTCGCGGTAACTGCCACGATAATGCGGTTGCAGAAAGCTTTTTCCAGTTGCTGAAACGCGAACGGATAAAGAAAAAGTTCTACGGAACGCGGGAAGAAGCCCGCAGCGATATTTTTGATTACATCGAAATGTTTTATAACAGTAAGCGTCGGCATGGTTCTAGCGATCAAATGTCACCGACAGAATATGAAAACCAGTATTATCAACGGCTCGGAAGTGTCTAGATTATCCGTGGCGATTCATCTGTAGCAGAAATTCATGGGGTAAAACAGAGAGCAAATAAATAGAGGTGCTCTGCACTCTATTGCAAGACCCATTTTTAGATACAAAAAAGCCCCGGCATTAACCGAGGCTTATACATTGAGTTATTTCATTTAAGCTCTGAGTTCTGACTATCTATATAAATTCCAGCAATTCTGCTTTCTGCGTCCAACATGATTGTTACTCTTCCGGGCTCAATCTCCTGAGTTACAGATTCTCCATGCCGAATAACTCTGCATTTTCGCCCCACTAACTCTGTTGTATCCAGGGAAGACTCAGAAATAGATAAAAGCCAAGGCCAATGTGTCCACTGATCGTCGCCGCTCATACCTTACCCTCATAGCTGTATTGAAATAGTAACCAATGGTTACTATCTACAATCGTAGGGGAAGTAGATAAAACTGCATATGGGTGATCTGAGGAATTTAGTCTGCGGCCTGAATGGGTGGCCCTGGTGCGGTGTCGAAGTCGCACCCTGTGCAGATTAGGTTATGAGCCCGTTACGCAGTGGGCCGATGAGTATTGAGCAGGAGAAAACCGGTATGCGGCTGGCCATCCCCCTGAGCCTGAAGCTGGATGGCATTGGTATCACGCTGGGAGACGTTATCGCGCGCTGCCGCGATCGGGTGGTCAGCCCTTATCTGATTCACCATACGGTACGTAACAGTCAGACAGTGCTGGGCGATCCCGTCGGCGTTACCGGCATTACCCAGGCATTCCGCACCGCGATTAAAAAGGCGGGGATCGTTCCAGCTACTGGCAAGCAGTTACCGACCTTTCACGAGCAGCGTTCTCTGGCAGAACGACTCTATCGTGAACAAGGGATCGATACCAAAATGCTGCTGGGCCATCGCAGCCAGAAAACCACCGATATGTACCACGATACCCGCGGCGAAGGCTGGCAGACTCTGGTCATTTAAAGAGCAAAAATCAGCCTGTTTTTTGTGCAGTTTTGGGGAAGAGTTTTGGAGGAGTTTTGGGGAAGGAATTTCTTGCATTTCACCGGCTCGTATGAGCCGGTTTTACATGAACTTTCTGGAAGAGATTATTCAGCCAGACCGCGGTTTTTGAGCATCGGCTCAATCACTGGATCGTGACCGCGCCAGTCGCGATAAAGCGCTGATAATTCGCTACTATTTCCGCGAGACAAAATCATTTCACGGAATTTTTCGCCGTTCTCACGGGTCAGCCCGCCATTTTCCTGGAACCATTGGAAACCGTCATCCGCGAGCATTTGGGTCCATAAATAGGCGTAATACCCTGCCCCATAACCGCCGCCCCAGATATGGGCGAAATAGCTGCTGCGATAGCGCGGTGGAACGGCTTCTAGCGCAATTTTTTCCTGCTCCAGAATTGTTTTCTCAAAAAGAGTGACATCAGTAACCGAGTCCTGGACGTTTAAGAGGTGCCAGTGCATATCCAGCAACGCGGCGGCCAGCAGTTCAGTCATCTCATAGCCCTTATTAAACTGCCCTGCAGCTAGCAGACTAGCTTGCAGTTGCTTTGGCATAGCCTCACCAGTCTTATAATGGCGCGCATAATGGTTGAACACTTGTGGATGACTGGCCCAGTGCTCATTAATCTGTGACGGAAATTCAACAAAATCACGAGGCGTATTAGTTCCGGAAAGCGTCGCATACCGCTGGCTGGCAAATAGCCCATGCAAAGTATGACCAAATTCGTGGAATAGCGTTATAACGTCGTCCCAGCTTAATAGTGCCGGGCCGCTTTCCGGACGGGTAAAGTTACAAACGTTATAAATAACCGGATACTGTTCCAGAAGAGTCGACTGCTCAACCAGATTTCCCATCCAGGCACCGCCACTTTTCGATTCACGAGCGAAAAAGTCGCCATAGAATAGTGCCATACCGCGGCCATCAGCATCGAAGATCTCCCACACGCGGACATCCGGATGATAAACGGGAATGTCAAAACGCTCGGTGAAACTGATACCGAAGAGTTCGCTGGCGCTATAGAACACACCATCCAGCAGAACGCGATCGAGTGAGAAATATGGCCGGACAGCTTCATCATCGAGCGCGTAACGCGTTGAACGCACCTGACTGGCATAGTAATCCCAGTCCCAGGCTTTGGTACTGAATGGACGAGCACCATTATCAATTAACTGTTGAAGATCTGCCTGCTCCTGGCGCGCACGCGCGGTCGCCGCAGGCACTATTCCGCGCATAAAATCTAATGCGGCATCCGGCTCACCCGCCATTTGGCTGGCCATACTCCAGCTGGCGTAGTCGGCAAACCCTAATAATTCCGCCCGTTCCGCGCGTAAGGCCGCGAGGCGGAGAATGACCTCCTGGGTATCATTATCATCACCCTGCTGACAACGCTGCCAGCCTGCCATAAATAGCTGCTCGCGGACCTGCCGGTCGGAAAGATATTGCAAAGGAGGTTGCTGAGTGGTGTTGGTAATCCCCAACCACCAGCGTTCGGGATGAGATTTAGCACTGGCTGCAGCCTTAGCCTGTCCCAACATATCTGCCGGAAGGCCATGCAGCGAAGATAGCCCATCCACCCAGACACCACTGGCTTTACTGGCCGCTAATAGTCGACGATTGAACTGACTGCTTAAGCGAGCTGCCTCCTGGTTGAGCACCTTGAGACGTTCTTTTTGGCCACTATCCAGACGCGCACCCGCCAGCAGGAGACGCTGATGCTGCGTTTCAAGCAGTCTCAATGCCTCTGCCTCCAGCCCCAGCGTTTTACGGTGGCTAAATATGGCATCAACGCGGGAAAATAGTAATGGATTAAGCCATAGCTCATCATTGAGCTGGGCGAGCTCAGCGGAGAAAGCCTCTTCCAGAGCCTGAATCTGAGGGTTGGTATCCGCCGAAGCCAGAGCATAAAACACATTGCATACACGGGCTAAAAGCTCACCGCTAACCTCAAGGGCCTCACAGGTATTAGCAAAATCCGCAGGCGCTTTATTCTCAACTATCGCAGCCAGCTCTTTACGCTTCTGCTCCACGCCGCGGTCGAATGCAGGCCGAAAGTGTTCGATTTTGATTAAATCGAAGGGAGGTGCCTGATAAGGCAAAATATTAGTGGTAAAGAATGGATTAGCGATAGTCATAAGTATCCCTCGGTAAAAAAGTAGCTTAAGCCGGGCAGCGGCGACCTGCAATCCCGGAATGCATTTACCGGACGCTGTCTCCAGAAAACATATCGAGTCTGGTTAAGAGGGTGAATTTTCATAACCGAAAATAAAAACCCCATGCTAAGGTGAATGACCCGAAAAGAGTTGAGGAACAGACAGATGATAGTTCTGGTGACCGGTGCTACCGCCGGCTTTGGTGCAAGCATTACCCGCCGTTTTGTTAGTCACGGGCATAAAGTGATAGCCACCGGGCGACGGGAAGATCGCCTGCAGACCTTACAGGATGAGCTAGGCGATAACATACTCACTGTACAGCTGGATGTCCGCAACCGGGCCTCCATCGAGGAGATGCTTGCAGGGCTACCGGCCGAATGGCGTGATATTGATATTCTGGTTAATAATGCGGGCCTGGCTCTGGGAATGGAACCGGCACATCAGGCTAATACTGATGACTGGGAAACTATGATCGATACCAACAATAAAGGCCTGGTATTCATGACCCGCGCCGTACTGCCGGGGATGGTCGAACGTAATCGCGGTCACATTATCAATATCGGCTCTACCGCCGGTAGCTGGCCTTATGCCGGTGGAAATGTCTATGGCGCTACTAAAGCTTTTGTTCGCCAGTTTAGCCTGAATCTGCGTACCGATTTACATGGAACCGCCGTGCGGGTAACGGATATTGAGCCTGGATTAGTGGGTGGAACCGAGTTTTCGAATGTACGTTTCAAAGGTAACGACGGAAAAGTAGAGCAGACTTATCAGAACGCTAACGCGCTCAATGCTGAAGATGTTTGTGAAGCCGTATGGTGGGTTGCCACCCTGCCCGCACACGTTAATATCAACACTCTTGAGATGATGCCTGTCAGCCAGAGCTATGCCGGATTGAACGTACATCGCGACGCTTGATTCCAGACAGCGGGCAGAGAGCCTGCCCGCAAAACTTCATGCTTAGGAATAATGTAAAATCGCTCTGCTCTATGTATTACTGCACAGCTCATGCTCGCCCCCACCCGGCAACGATTATCAGCATTCCGCTTAACGCTACCAGAGCTCCCAGCCAGTCATAAACCGAAAGCTTTACCCCATCAACCACCCGCAGCCAAACCAACGCTGTTGCCACGTAAACCCCACCGTAGGCGGCATATACCCGCCCGCTGGCAGCAGGATGAAGTGTAAGTAGCCAGACAAATAGCCCCAGCGAACAGATTGCCGGAATCAGTAATAATGGCGAACCAGCGCGTTTGAGCCACAGCCAGGGAAGGAAACAACCGGTAATCTCCGCCAGCGCCGTGACAAAAAATAGCAAAGTCGTTTTAATCATGTTGATGTATATCCGTAGATTGCCCTGAGGCCGCCGCTACCTGATAGCGGCCACCGGTGATATAGTAAAAGCATCAGGCTGGAAGATTAGCTCAGCCGTAGCTTAGAAGGAAATAGTAATGAAAACAATCGGTAACAAACGCCTGCTGGCGGCTTTTATTCCTCTGGCTTTGCTGGGAAGCATGGCGTTAAGCGCGCCCGTAAGCGCCAATTCCACTCAGCGTTTGGTGATTGAATCTGGCGACAGCTCGCTAAGCCGACAGGAAGCTTCGATGGAAAAAGAGCAATGGAGCGATACCCGCTCTCTGCGCCAGAAAGTTAACCGCCGGGTAGAAAAAGAGTGGGATAAAAGTGACGTTGCTTTTGATGCCCGCGATAACTGCCTGAAAAGTACTAATATAAATGCTTACTGGGAGCCCAACACTCTGCGCTGTCTGGATCGTACCAGCGGCCGGGTTATTAATCCCTGACAGCAACGACGCCCGACCGGGCGTCGTTATTTAAGCCAGATTTAAGGAGTTCGCGTGCAATTATCCGATATAAAATTACGCCCTTTGGAACGTGAAGATCTGCGCTTTGTCCACCAGCTAGATAATAATGCCAGCGTAATGCGGTACTGGTTTGAGGAACCTTACGAGGCATTTGTCGAGCTGTCCGATCTTTACGATAAGCATATTCACGACCAGAGCGAACGGCGCTTCGTCATTGAGTATGAAAGTAATAAAGCCGGACTGGTTGAGCTGGTTGAAATCAACCACGTACACCGTCGGGCAGAGTTTCAGATAATCATCTCGCCGGAATATCAAGGACGGGGGCTGGCTACTTGTGCCGCCCGGCTGGCTATGGAATATGGGTTCAGCGTTCTAAACCTCTACAAGCTGTACCTGATTGTCGACAAAGAAAATGCCGTCGCTTTGCATATTTATCAGAAGCTGGGATTTGTGGTTGAAGGTGAGCTTATTGATGAGTTCTTTATTAATGGTCAGTATCGAACCACCATCAGAATGTGCATTTTTCAACATCAATATCTGGCACAGCACAAAACTGGCGGGCTGGTTAAACCCACCGCCCAGTAATCCAGTTTTTAATAATAATCGATAGTATTTTCAATCGAATACTTAATGGCCGCTTTACCCGCAGGCTCAATAACCAATGAACATGAAGTTGGATTGCGGTGGCGGTCATATTCGCAACGTTGTTCTGCGCGACTCAACAATCGATCGTTCTCTTTCATTGTCGCCTGATAGTCGAGCTTACCCTTAGCATCTTTCAACGGCTGGCTTTCCGTCGTCAGTACATCATTTGCCTGACGAGCGATTCTACCGATGGGAAAGCCCTCTTTATCGTAGCTGTACGCAATCTCGAGATCTTTGGCACTGGCACCAATAATAAAATCAGAATCGTTAGTAATGTAGCGTAGTCCGGTCGCCGGAATATCCGCTAGCTGGCAGGTGCCCTGAGTGCTAATTCGCGGCTCATTGCTCTGAGCATCGCGGTAAAAATTACCATCCAGCACTAACGAAGCTTCTGAATCACGCGTGAAATCTTCGAGGCTCAGCGTTTCAATACACCCCTGTGGCGAAAGAGTAGCTGATACCCGCCGGTCAACACTACCGCCTGATGTAATCACGGTCTGAGTAAAGGATTTAACCGGGCCAAGCAGAGGATCAAAATCGAACTCATTGGCGAAGCTCGCCATCTCTGGGCTAAATTGCGTGTCGGGCTTTTGGTTATCGCATCCCCCCAGTAATCCTGCTACCAGCGCTGCTGCCGTTACAGGCAACACTATATGCTTCATCCGCCGCTCCTGATAAGATTAATCCGCATGCAAGGCTTACAATACAATAATTTACCGCCATAGTGTTATAATTATGAGCACAAAACAGGCGCCAAGGAGAATCACATGAAAGGCATTATTTTAGCCAGCGTATTGATGTTAACTGTCACAGCCCCGGCGATGGCCGCAGTTAAATCTTGTGAAAGTGTACGTGATGATATCGCACATAAAATCATCGGTAATGGCGTTCCGGAAAATGGCTTTACTCTGACCATTGTCCCTAACGATGAAGCCGATTCAGCACCGGGCCAGGTCGTCGGTCACTGTGCTAATGACACGCAAAAAATCGTTTATCAGCGCTCATCAGACGACGCATCAGCAGCAAACACTCAATGACGTAAGAGAGCCGGGTTTTTACCCGGCCCTCTTCTTTATTAAATCCTGCCTCTGGCCACCGGCTAAAATATCATCACTCTTTTCTCGCGCAACTTACGCATTTCTTGATACTTTTTGACCAGAATTAATATTCCCTACTCCTTTCCAGGTAACATCCTGCCCCAGGAGCGCACAGACCTTTATCAAGATGCTCCGATTCCTTTATTTCATCTTATTTTTGGCACTGGTCTTAGCGACCTCCGTTTACTGGAGCTATCTGTTATGTCAAAGCAAAAAAGCGGCATCAGCCGCCGTTGCCTGATTAAAAATGGCACGCTTGGCGGGCTGGCACTGGCCGCCGGTGGCATTACCCTACCTTTTAGCATGCGCTGCGCGGCTTCAGCCATCGCGCAGAGCGTTAAGCCAGTGGAGAAAGTGGTTTGGGGGGCTTGCTCAGTTAACTGCGGCAGCCGCTGCGCTCTGCGCCTGCATGTACGGGATGATGAAGTTTATTGGGTCGAAACGGATAATACTGGTGCCGATATTTATGGTGATCACCAGGTTCGGGCCTGTCTGCGTGGCCGTTCTATTCGCCGGCGAATCAATCATCCAGACCGCCTGAACTATCCGATGAAACGTGCAGGCGCACGCGGTGAAGGGGCATTTGTACGTATTAGCTGGGAAGAAGCACTCGATACCATCGCCAACAGCCTGAAGGATACGGTTGCACGCTATGGCAATGAGTCGATTTATATAAACTACTCATCAGGTATCGTGGGCGGCAACATTACCCGCTCATCACCTTCCGCCTCACTCGTCGCCCGTTTGATGAATTGCTATGGCGGGTTTCTAAATCAATATGGCACCTATAGTACGGCGCAGATCAGCTGCGCCATGCCTTATACCTATGGCAGCAATGACGGCAACAGCACCTCAGATATTGCTAATAGCAAACTGGTGGTGATGTTTGGCAATAATCCAGCTGAAACGCGTATGAGCGGTGGCGGAATTACCTATTACCTGGAGCAAGCCAGAGAACGCTCTAATGCCCGGATGATTATCATTGATCCGCGTTATACCGACACCGCTGCGGGCCGGGAAGATGAGTGGATACCGATTCGGCCCGGGACTGATGCTGCGCTGGTTGCCGGTATCGCCTGGGTGCTTATCACCGAAAACATGGTCGACCAGCCTTTTTTAGATAAATACTGTGTTGGTTACGACGAAAAAACGCTACCAGAGGGCGCACCGGCTAACGGCCACTACAAGGCGTGGATTCTTGGTCTTAGCGATGATAATACAGCCAAAACGCCGCAATGGGCGTCCAGAATTACCGGGATCCCGGCGGATAAAATAGTGAAACTGGCGCGTGAGATTGGCCGGACTAAACCGGCCTATATTTGTCAGGGTTGGGGACCACAGCGACAGGCTAATGGCGAACTAACGGCACGTGCCATTGCCATGCTGCCTATCCTCACCGGCAATGTTGGCATTAGTGGTGGCAACAGCGGAGCCCGTGAATCAACCTATACCATAACAATCGAGCGCATGCCGGTGCTGACAAATCCGGTTACCACCGCAATATCCTGCTTTAGCTGGACTGATGCCATCTCGCGCGGTACCGAGATGACAGCTAAACGCGATGGGGTTCGAGGTAAAGAACGGCTGGATGTGCCGATTAAATTTATCTGGAATTACGCCGGGAATACGCTGGTTAATCAGCACTCTGATATCAACAAAACTCACGATATTTTAGCCAATGTCAGTCAGTGTGAAACCATTGTAGTTATTGAGAATTTTATGACCTCATCGGCAAAATATGCCGATATTCTGCTGCCCGATCTCATGACTGTAGAGCAGGAAGATATTATTCCCAACGATTACGCCGGGAATATGGGTTATCTGATTTTCAGCCAACCCGCCACCGGGCCGAAATTCGAACGCCGTCCTATTTACTGGATCCTAAGTGAAGTTGCCAGAAGGCTCGGGCCAGATGTCTATCAGACATTTACCGAGGGACGAAGCCAGGAGCAGTGGCTACAGTATCTCTACGCCAAAATGCGCGACCGCGATCCTGAGCTTCCTGCGTACAATGATTTGAAAAAGATGGGTATCTATAAACGCCATGATCCAGAAGGTCATTTCGTGGCCTATCGCAAATTTCGCGAAGATCCGCAAGCTCATCCCCTGAAAACACCTTCAGGGAAAATTGAGATCTACTCAACTCGCCTCGCTGAGATCGCCGCAAGCTGGGAACTTGAACCTGACGAAGTTATCTCTCCGTTGCCAATATATACCAGTACCTTTGAAGGCTGGGATTCGCCGGAACGCAGCCAGTATCCTCTACAAATGTTTGGTTTTCACTATAAGGCCCGTACACACTCCAGCTATGGCAATGTGGATGTTCTACAGGCAGCCTGCCGCCAGGAAGTATGGCTGAACCCGCAGGATGCAGCCCGCAGACAAATAGCTAATGGTGATATGGTGCGAGTATTCAATGCCCGGGGTGAAGTGCGACTCAACGCTAAAGTCACCCCACGTATTATGCCAGGAGTCACTGCAATGGGTCAGGGAGCCTGGCATGATGCCAACATGAATGGCGATCGCATCGATCGCGGAGCCTGCATGAATACGCTGACCACCCAGCGGCCCTCCCCGCTGGCTAAAGGTAATCCCCAGCACACTAACCTGGTGGAAATAGAAAAACTTTGAGTCCAGCCCGGATGCTCCGGGCTACCTTAGCCTCAACTGGCAAGATAAAATAACGGCGCGCCAAAGCTATCGGGAGCACGCCCTGAACTAAGGAATTCGCATGACCATTACGCCTAACGCTGACCGTCTGGCCTGTATTTCGCTCACCGGCCGGGTGCTGGGAACACTATTTTATTCAGCCCCGTCCAGCCAGGAAGCTGCACCTTTGATGCAGATGCTGGCAACTACCGAATGGGCTGACGAGTGGCCGATGCCGTTTAGTGAGTTGCCATCAATTGCTGCAAAAATGCAGGAAGGCTCAGCTGGCGCAGACCTGGATGAAGCATGGCAAAGATTATTTATTGGCCCTTACGCCCTTCCTGCGGCCCCATGGGGTTCAGTCTGGCTTGATAAAGAAAAGGTCTTATTTGGCGACTCAACGCTAGAGCTGCGTCAGTGGATGCGTGAACACAATATTGCCAGCCTTGCCGCTCAAAATGAGCCAGAAGACCATATTGGCCTGCTGTTACTGATGGCGGCCTGGCTGGCAGAGGCCGGTGAACAGCAGGCGCTGGATGAACTGCTTGCCTGGCACTTGCTACCATGGGCCGATCGCTTTTTAGAATGCTTTACCGAGCGCGCCGGCCACCCGTTTTACGAGGCATTAGGCGAACTGACTCGCCACACTCTGGTGCGTTGGCAGCGCGGTATGATACTCCCGGTAAGCCTGCGTGAACTTTATCTTTAATCACCTGATGGATTACGCATCAATGCAGGCGTGTCCAGATAACAATTAGCAGCCAGGCCGATAGCGCCCAGCATCCCACGGCACACCCCAGGGCCAGTGGGATGCGCATCATTGCACTAAACAGCCAGAGCGAAGCCAGATAGACAAAATAGGGAATAATCGCCCACATCCCGAAAACAATAGTGGTGCGTAAAGCTGCAACGTTGCGCTCTGTCACCACTATATAGTGGGCGATCAACGCAAAAGTCGGAAATAAAGGCACTAATCCGGCAATGTAATAATTACGCGTTTTCGCCAGTAAACCAATCAACACCACCACCAGCGCTCCAATAAGCGCTTTTATTAAAATCCCCACCCGACGCTCCTATATGACTCAACCAAACCCATCGCAAACGCCATGTAATTCATCAGCTACAAAGTGACGGTGTCACCTTACATTAATGAACATCAGACGATTCCTGGTCTGTTTACACTCAGCCCAGCCTGCATAAGGGCAACTGGCTGATTTACGGTAAAAATTATCATATCAAAAAATGTTAACAAACTGGATGTAATGTAAAGATATTGCTATAGGCCATATTGTCAGCACAAAAACTCGTCTTGTTACGGGATGATTTTTTAGGTTTTAAGACGGGATATGGAGATACGCAATGAAGCAAAACACATTTGCCGGACGCCTGCTATTGGGGTTTGTGATTTTAGCGGTAATCCTGGCATTACTGGTCTGGGGGATTGGTATTGAAACCATTCGCGAGCGTCAGATTGACCTGGTTTACCTCGGAAAACAGCACCTAATTCTGGTTTTTAGTTCCATGGCCCTGGCGTTACTTGTAGGAGTACCCAGCGGCATATTCCTTAGCCGCCCTTTTGCCCGGCGCTGGGCGGAATATGTCATGCAAATTTTCAACGTCGGAAATACTTTACCACCGCTGGCGGTTTTGGCTCTGGCGATGGTAGTCATTGGCATTGGGGATAAGCCGGCTATTGTCGCGCTGTTCCTCGCTTCTTTGCTGCCTATTGTACGTAACACCTATGCGGGATTGTGTGCGGTACCGCCAGCGCTAACTGAAGCGGCAAAAGGTATTGGTATGACCCGTAGCCAGCGGCTACGCATGGTTGAGTTACCTGATGCATGGCCGGTCATGCTTTCTGGCATCAGAATCGCTACGGCCATCAATGTGGGTACCGCTCCTCTGGCGTTTCTGATTGGCGCCAGTAGCTATGGTGAGCTCATTTTCCCTGGCATCTATCTGAACGATTTTCCCACCCTGATTTTAGGAGCCGCAGCAACAGCATTGTTTGCATTAATTTTGGATATGGCACTGGCTTTTCTCGGTCAGTGGCTCAGCCCGCACACTGCCTAAACGGAGAGTTATAAAGATGAAATTAACTACCCTCACCGGCTGGCTCATGGCGGGAATGCTATTCATTAGCACTCAGAGCCAGGCGGCACCGCTGATCCTGGCGACTAAAAGCTTTACCGAGCAGCATATTTTGTCCGCTATGACGGTTCAGTATTTAAAAAAGAAAGGATTTGATGTTACACCGCAGACCAATATCGCCACCACTATTTCACGTAATGCTATGATCAATAAACAAATTGATATGACATGGGAATACACCGGCACCTCGCTCATCATCTTTAACCACATCAATAAACGCATGTCGCCTCAGGAGTCGTACGACACCGTAAAACGTCTGGATGCGAAAGTGGGTCTGGTGTGGCTTAACCCAGCCAAAATGAACAATACCTATGCTTTTGCCATGCAGCGAAAGCGAGCCGAAAAAGAGCAAATAAATACGATGTCTCAGCTTGTAGCCCGAATTGAACACATCCGCCAGACCGATCCTAAACACAACTGGATGCTGGGGCTGGACCTTGAGTTCTCCGGGCGCAGCGATGGTATGAAGCCATTGCAAGAGGCTTACAACATGAAGCTCGATCGTCCACAGATCCGCCAGATGGACCCCGGCTTAGTCTATAACGCTATTCGCGACGGTTTTGTTGAGGCAGGGCTTATCTATACCACCGATGGCCGGGTTAAAGGATTCGATCTGAAGGTGCTGGAAGATGATAAAGGCTTTTTCCCCAGCTACGCCGTTACGCCGGTAGTGCGCGAGGATACCCTAAAGGCTAATCCTGGTCTTGCCGATGCGCTCAACGAACTCTCTGCCCGACTTAATAACGAAGTCATCACCGATCTTAATGCCCGGGTGGATATTTCTCACGAAACGCCGCAAAAGGTCGCCCGTGAGTTTTTACAACAGCAAGGCCTGCTGTAAGGAGAGTGTGTGGAAACGATTAATTATATGATTGAAAACGCTGGCTATCTTGGCAGCCTCACTCTTCAACACCTCTGGCTGGTTATCATGGCCGTAGGAATGGCAATTATTGTCGGTGTTCCGGTTGGAGTGCTTCTGGTTCGCCATAAGTGGCTATCGGCCCCTGTTCTTGGCCTGGCTACCATTGTTCTTACTATCCCATCCATCGCGCTGTTCGGGCTGATGATCCCCCTGTTTTCGCTTATCGGTCGTGGCATCGGGACAGTGCCTGCGGTAACGGCAGTGTTCCTTTACTCCTTACTGCCAATTATCCGTAACACCTTTACCGCTTTGGATAACTTGCCTGCGGAACTTAGCGAAGCGGGACGCGGTATCGGCATGACTTTCTGGCAGCGTCTGCGCTGGGTTGAAATTCCAATGGCGCTACCCGTTATTTTCGGCGGTATCCGTACTGCGGTAGTGATGAATATTGGCGTAATGGCTATTGCTGCAGTGATTGGTGCCGGCGGGCTGGGATTGCTGCTACTTAACGGTATTGGCGGTAGTGATATCCGTCTGCTGATTACCGGCGCAGTGCTTATTTGCCTGCTGGCGATAATTCTCGACTGGCTGTTACACGGGCTGCAAAACGCATTGACCCCAAAAGGCCTGCGCCACTAGATTTTTTGCGTCATCACTGACGACGCTGGAGAAAACAATGATAAAACTGGAAAATTTAACCAAGCAATTTAAGCAGAAAAATGGCCAGGTATTTAACGCGGTCGATAACGTTAACCTGCACGTGCCAAAAGGTGAAATGTGTGTCCTTCTTGGGCCATCTGGCTGTGGAAAAACAACCACACTTAAGATGATCAATCGCCTGATAACTCCGGGCAGCGGCAAAATTTTGATTAACGGTAAAAATACCGAAGAGTTCGACACCGTCACCCTGCGGCGCAATATTGGCTATGTTATCCAGCAAATCGGGCTATTTCCTAATATGACCATCGCGGAAAATATCACCGTTGTTCCCCGCATGCTGGGCTGGGACAAAAAGCGTTGCCAGGAACGGGCTGCCGAGTTGATGAATATGGTAGCGTTGGATCCTAAACACTATCTGCCCCGCTACCCCAAAGAGCTGTCCGGCGGACAGCAGCAGCGTATCGGCGTGATCCGCGCTCTGGCGGCAGATCCTCCGGTGTTACTGATGGATGAACCTTTTGGCGCTATTGACCCGATCAACCGAGAGGTCATCCAAAATGAGTTTTTGGAGATGCAGCGCCAGCTGCGTAAAACCGTAATGCTGGTTAGCCATGATATCGACGAAGCATTGAAACTAGGCGACCGAATTGCGGTATTCCGGCAGGGAAAAATCGTGCAGTGCGCCAGCCCTGATGAATTGCTGGCCAAGCCGGCAAACGAGTTCGTAGGCTCTTTTGTTGGCCAGGATCGCACGCTGAAACGCCTGCTGCTGGTTCAGGCTGGCGACGTTACCGACCAGCAGCCAACCATTACCGGCAGCAAAGATATGCCGCTGCCAGAGGCATTTGCCATTATGGATGATAACGATATGCGCTCGCTGGCTATTGTCGATAGCGATGGTAAGCCGCTTGGATTTGTTAAGCGTCGCGAGGCTCGTGGTGCTCAGGGGCGATGTGAAGAGATGCTGCATCCATTCGTGATCACCGGTAAGGCGGAAGATAACCTGCGTATCGTGCTGTCCAAACTCTATGAGCATAATATGGTCTGGATGCCGATAGTCGATGAGGATGGCCGCTATAGCGGAGAAATCTCGCAGGATTATATCGCTGATTATCTCAGTTCTGGTCGTACCCGACGGGCGCTGAATATCGTTACTGGCTGAGTTTTTCCTCTCTTCTCCCGCCCTTCGCGCGCACGCTTTAGTGCGCGCCCTCATATTTGCTGTAAAATTCAGAGCAAAACAAGGTCTTGATATGTGGGAGTTCAGATGGGTCGCTATAGCTTTTCGGATATTCGAGTTATGTTGCGCCGTCTGGGCTTCGCTATCACTATCGGTATACTGGCCGCCCTCGCGGTAGCCTTATTTCGCCTGGCAATGATAACCCTGGAGCGACTTCTGCTGGGCGATTTTAATGGCAGCCTGGTACACGCTGCCGCGGCATTAGATCCCGTTCGTCGGGTATTGACCCCGGCGCTTGGAGGGCTGGCCGCAGGATCGTTATTGTGGATGTGGCAGCGCTATACCCGACAGCGGCCCCACGCGCCAGCCGACTATATGGAAGCTATCGATACCGGAGACGGACGCCTTGATGTTCCTTCATGCCTGGTGAAGTCGCTGGCATCTTTGCTGGTGGTGGTCAGCGGCAGCGCCATCGGGCGTGAAGGCGCGATGATTCTGCTGGCTACACTGGCTGCATCAGTATTCGCCCAGAAGCTTGCACGTCCCAATGAGTGGAAACTGTGGGTTGCCTGTGGCGCAGCGGCGGGCATGGCAAGCGCCTATCATGCCCCGCTTGCCGGAAGCCTGTTTATCGCCGAGATCTTATTTGGAACGCTGGTGCTGGCATCACTGGGGCCAGTCGTCATTTCCGCTGTCACCGCTTTGCTAGTGACCCACGCTATCTCGCCGGGTAATGTAACGCTTTATCAGGTTATTCAACTACCGGTGCCATCACCCGGGCTTTATCTGGCCATTACATTGTGCGGGCTGGTTTCAGGATTTGCCGGGCCATTATTTCTATGGCTGATGACCGCTAGTAATCGCTTATTTTTGGCCCTGCGACTGGCCCCCCCTTTACAGCTGGCGCTGGGCGGGCTTTGTGTAGGCGGATTATCACTGATTACCCCTCTGGTGTGGGGGAATGGCTATAGCGTAGTGCAATCGTTTCTATCTGCGCCACCGGCCATGTCGCTACTGGCAGGAATACTGGTCTGGAAGTTGCTGGCTATCATTGCCAGCAGCGGATCCGGCGCGCCTGGGGGCGTTTTTACGCCAACGCTATTCGCCGGTGTCGCATCTGGCATGCTGTTGGGCCAGCTTATTAGCATAGCCCTGGGCCTGGGGCCTGATTTTATTTTGGTGATGGGCCTAACGGGGATGGCTGCGCTGCTGGCGGCAACGACTCATGCGCCAATTATGGCAACGTTGATGGTCTGTGAAATGACCGGAGAATATTCGCTACTCCCCGGTTTGCTGGTCGCCTGTGTGATTGGTTCCGTCGTGTCTCGAGCGTTACATCCTGACTCTATTTATCGTCAGCATCTCGCCACAAAACAGGCAACCCAGCCTGCGGCTCAGAAAGGTTAGCCAACCAGAGCCTGAGTAACCAGCCCCATATCCAGATACTGAGCCAGTTCACGCTGTTCAGCGCGCGGAAGATAAGGGATCTCGCCAAGCAGTGGCGCCGGTAATTTTTTACGCAGCACGTCAATAATTTCCGCGTAGTGCGCCAGCCCCGGGTTAATTCGGTTAGCAACCCAGCCCAGCAGCGGTAGCCCATCGTTAGCAATCGCCTGGGCGGTCAGCAGCGCATGGTTGATACAACCCTCCTGGATACCAACCACCAAAATAACCGGCAGCTGTTCCTGAACCACCCATTCAGATAATGGGCGCAAATCGTTCATCAAACTGCGCCAGCCGCCGGTACCTTCCACGACGGTGTAATCAGCAAGGCTGTTTACTTCATGCAGTTTGTCTGACAGAAGGCCGTAATTAATCGGTGAACTGTGGGCAATGCTGCTTTCCTGTTCGCTCAACGCCACCGGATTGATAGTGCTATACGGCAGCTCTATCGTAGAGGTGCTTTGCAGGACTAATGCGTCTTTATTTCGTAGCCCTTCAGGCGTTTCCTTACTACCTTTTGCTACTGGTTTATAGCCGACGGCGCTGTGCCTCTGAGATGATAACGCCTGTAGCAGTGCGCGCGACACTACCGTCTTCCCCACGGAGGTATCGGTTCCGGTAATGAAGATACGCTTGAGCATGACTGACTCCAATAATTGTGCTTCGGGAAAATCAATTGACAAAACTAACTGGCGCAGAGTCTAAAAGAGTCACCTCGTTTTCAGATTGAGATAGCGCAATTTTTAGTGAATATCCCGCTAAATGTTAGCCCTGAAGCAGCCTAATCAGTAAAGAACCGTTATACATTGCCTCTTTTACCAGCGCAGCACCTGCCAGGGTACTACCGCTGCCAAGCTCGGTACTTTCAAGAGAGAGATGGCGACCATAGGCCGGTAATGACTGCTGATGTATACAGGTCAAAATTGCCGGATGAAGAACTTCGGCGGCCTGGTTAAGCGGGGAACCGATTAATATTTTTTGCGGATTAAATAAATTCACCATTACCGCCACAATCCGCCCTACGCTATGGCCAACGCCTTCAATAATGTCACAGGCCAGCAGGTCGCCATCCCGCGCCGCTTCACAGAGCGCTTCGATAGTTAATGGCTGCTGGTGGAGCATTGAGCCGGGCGAATGAGCCATACGCTGTGCGGCAGTAGCAAGGATGCTATCAATACTGGCTACCGTCTCAAGACAGCCATGATTACCACAATAGCAACGCTGCCCGTACGGATCGACCTGGGTGTGGCCAATCTCTACCACACTACTTCGCTGTCCATGCAGCAGCCGTCCGCCTGTTATCACCCCGGCCCCTACATTATGGTCAATAACCACCTGAATAACATCGTTTGCCCCCTGAGATGCGCCAAACAACGATTCTGCCAGCGTCCAGGCGCTGATGTCATGATGGACGAATATCGGCAGTCCCGTACGCTTGTTGAGCGCCTCAGCCAGCGGTAGCTCATTCACATCGTAAAACGGCATGCTGTGAACAACGCCGGATGTACTGTCGATAATCCCCGGAGAGGTAATGGCAATAGCGGTCAAACGCTCCAGCCGATGCTGATTGCGAGTGAAAAACTGGTCAACATGACTAACCAGACGGGTGAGCAGCGGCCGGGGATCGCCCTGAGGCAATGGCAGCCGTTCGCTGACAACTTCCCTACAGCTAAGATCGCGCAGGCTAAGCACCAGCAGGTTGCGGCTAATATTGACCGCAAGAAAATGCCAGGCTGCGGTATCGAGACAAAGTCCAATTGCCGGCCGCCCCCGACTCCCGGGTTCCTGTATTTCGGTTTCCTGAATAAGGTGCGCCTCCAACATCTCGCGCACAATTTTGGTAATACTTGCCGGAGCTAGTTGCGCATGACGCGACAGGTCAATTCGAGATATTGGCCCGAGCCGGTCTATAAGCCGGTAAACACTCCCTGCATTAGCCTGTTTGATCTGGTCTATATGCCCGGGTTGACTCTCAGCAACCACGCCCGTCTCCCTTTATTTTCGCGCTTCGAAATAATCTTTCCGCTAGGGTGGATCATTTGCGCCTTAAAGGGCAATTTTTTAGATAAATATGTGATTAGTAGCACAATTAATACCCTACCTATCCACTGGAGACAGGGCTTCAGCCATTAACCGGATGAAGTGTTGTACCGGCGCCTGATGCTCCATTTGCCGGGGCCATACCAGCCACAGCTCTGAAACCGCATCGGTTTCGATAATTGGCCGCCAGACAATCTCAGGTAGCCCAATACGCTCAAATGATGCCGGTAAAATAGATACGCCCAGCCCGGCCGCCACTAGCCCAATAATTGTCATCGCCTCTCCCACTTCCTGGGCAATAACGGGAATAACATCGTACTGCCTGAGCAAAGCCAAAATATCGTCATACAATCCGGTGCCCACCAGAGGATCAAAGAAGACGAAAGGTTGCTGAGCCAGTGAGCTAATCCGAATTGCAGCCTCTGCCGCCAAGGGATGATTGCGTGGCAGCACTACGCGTAGAGGCTCACGCAATATCAGACGCCAGCTTAAGGTATCCGGTAGTTCAGTATTACGCATCAGGCCAATATCCAGTTCGCCGCTACTGAGAGGGGCAATCTGGGCGCGGGTTGTAATTTCCCTGGTCTGAATATGAACATCAGGAAACTGCTGACGGAAACGCGAAAGGGTCTGGGACACCGCCGGAACAAAAGGGGCAGAAGAAGTAAACCCCAGGCGCAACTCACCGGTTTCACCATGGTGCAATCGCGCGGCCCTCGCTGCTGCCGCATCCACTTGTAATAAAATCTGCCTGGCATCCTGAAGAAACTGACGACCTGCTGCGGTTAGCTGCACGCTGCGGTTAGTCCGCTGCAACAACTGCGCACCAATTTGCTGCTCTAACTGTTGGATTTGCATACTCAGCGGCGGCTGAGAAATATTTAACCGCGCCGCGGCACGCCCAAAATGCAACTCTTCAGCCACAGCGATGAAATAGCGCATATGACGCAATTCAATATTCATATTTATTAAGTATTAATTATGATTATTAATATATTAGACAGAATGCCGTATTTTCTCCAGGCTGTAACTATTAGCCGTTTGTTACAGGAATTTACCTTGAGTCGTACAACCGCCGTTACCCATGCTGGAACCGATACACCCCCACGGGTAGAACCAAAACCTATTGATAAATCTGTCTTTATTACGCGCCCTTCAAATGCGTTTACTCGCGTTACTCTGGCACTATTCTCTGCGGGCCTGGCTACATTTGCCCTGCTTTACTGCGTGCAGCCGATTTTGCCGGTTCTGTCCCACGAATTTAATGTCTCACCTGCAACCAGTAGCATTTCGCTATCAATCTCGACGGGATTTATGGCCGTGGGTTTATTATTTACCGGACCGATATCTGATGCAGTTGGCCGTAAACCGGTAATGGTGACAGCTCTGTTGCTGGCCGCTATTTGCACGCTGTTATCTACTTTAACTACAAGCTGGCACGCCATTCTAATAATGCGCGCATTGACAGGGCTTGCGTTGTCTGGCGTAGCGGCCGTTGGCATGACTTATCTGAGTGAAGA
Organism: Salmonella enterica subsp. enterica serovar Choleraesuis; assembly: GCA_022846635.1. Classification (GTDB taxonomy): domain Bacteria; phylum Pseudomonadota; class Gammaproteobacteria; order Enterobacterales; family Enterobacteriaceae. The sequence continues at coordinate 1,999,644 of AP025685.1, read as the reverse complement.
GATGCACCATGGTGTAGTTGCATTTGCAATGGGGCTTTATATTAGCGGCAACTCAATTGGTGGAATGAGCGGGCGATTACTTGCCGGGGTAATAACTGACTATTTTAGCTGGCGAGTTGCTTTGGGTGCGATTGGCTGTTTCTCTTTGGCATCTGCACTGATGTTTTGGAAAATTTTGCCGCCTTCACGCCATTTTCGACCTATATCACTTCGTCCACACACCTTGCTGATAAATTTCCGTCTGCACTGGCGCGATAAAGGCCTGCCGTGGCTTTTTGCTGAAGGCTTCTTGCTGATGGGTGCCTTTGTGACGTTGTTTAATTACATAGGCTATCGCCTGGTCCAGTCACCGTGGCAGCTAAGCCAGGCCGTGGTCGGTTTATTGTCTTTAGCCTACCTGACCGGGACGTGGAGTTCACCAAAAGCAGGAGCCCTAAGCGTACGCTTTGGGCGCGGCCCGATAATGCTGATGTTTATCCTGGTGATGCTAAGCGGCCTTATAATCACCCTAAGCTCTTCACTGTGGATGATTTTCCTGGGAATGCTGCTATTTACCGCCGGTTTTTTTGCCGCTCATTCTGTTGCCAGTAGCTGGATAGGGCCACGAGCCCGACGTGCTAAAGGCCAGGCATCCTCACTTTATCTATTTAGTTATTACCTGGGCTCCAGCGTAGCAGGCACTCTGGGCGGCGTGTTCTGGCACAACTATGGCTGGCCTGGCGTTAGCGCTTTTATTGCCTCGCTGTTAGTCATAGCTCTGATTATTGCTCTGCATCTGCGTCGTCAGGTGAGCTAATTTTCCCAATACCTCATCCCTGCGCCAGGCCGGTTCGATTCGCGACGGCTCTGGCGTCCTCCCCTTTGTACAATCGGTTACACGCCGATACTAATCACTCACGGAAGGCTTACTGCTAAGCGCATATAGTTCATTTCAACGGCCCCGTAGTGGGGTTGCCGAACAAACAATTTTTGAGGATATCGGGATGAACAAAGTATTTGCACTTGTTGTAGCCGCTACAATGGGTCTTTCCTCTGCGGCTTTCGCAGCTGACACTGCAGCCACTACGACCGCTCCTGCAGCTCCTGCCGCTGCATCAACCGCAGCCGCTCCAGCTGCTACTAAAGATGCTGCCGTGAAAACGACTCATCATAAAAAACATAAAAAAACAGCCATGGCTAAAAAAGCGAAAGCCGCAGCTCCAGCTGCAGCAGAGCAAAAAGCGCAGGCCGCTAAAAAACACCACAAAAAACATGTGAAACCTGCTGCTGCACAAGCGCAGACTCAGGCACCAGCAGAGCAGAAAGCTCAGGCCGCTAAAAAACATCATAAAAAACATGTGAAACACGCTGCTGCACAGACCCAGGCACCAGTTGCACAGAAAGCCCAGGCTGCTAAAAAACACCATAAAAAACACGTAAAACACAGCACCGCTGCCGCAGCTCCTGCCGCTCAGCCAGCTGCATAAGGACTGTCCAGGCTTTAGTCCTGTGATTTTGAGTATCAAACGCCCGGGCTTCCGGGCGTTTATATCTGGAGTCCGGATGATGATGCGTCGTTACCGGTTTGAGATCCTGCTTACTCTGTTAATTATTTGTGCGGTTATCACCGCCAGTTTCTATCTCTGACCCATGTAGCACGCTGATTTTGCTCCCGCTTTCAGGATTTCCCGTCTATAGTTAGACCCTCCGGGTTAAGAATTTTAATCACCCCATCAGAGAGTGATATGCGCAAAACAGCTGTTCTGTTACTGGTTTCACTATCATGGTTGCCTTTGTGTTCGCATGCCGATGATGACGTCGACGATACCGGCCTGAGTGCCCATGACATTACTACACTGTTTTTCGGTAAGGATGACCGCCAGCAAGTCACCGATCCCGAAGCATCCCCTTTTTCCGCAATTGGTCAGTTAGAAACGGCAAGCGGCAACCTGTGCAGTGCCACTCTTATTGCCCCAAATCTTGCGCTGACTGCCGGACATTGCCTGTTGACGCCCCCCCGCGGCAAGCCGGATAAAGCCGTTGCTCTGCGTTTCATTTCTCATAATGGTATCTGGCGCTATGAGATTCATAATATTGAAGGCCGTGCCGATCCGGCGCTTACCGGTCGTCTAAAACCGGATGGTGATGGCTGGATAGTGCCACCTAACGCCGCCGCGCTGGATTTTGGCCTAATAGTATTGCGCTATCCCCCTTCCGGAATTACACCGCTACCACTATTTGACGGCGACCGCAGCGCCCTGACCGCAGCCCTTAAGCAGCGAGATCGCAAGGTTACTCAGGCCGGATATCCCGAAGATCATCTGGATAGTCTTTATACTCATGAAGATTGCGTCATTACCGGCTGGGCGCAAAAAAGTGTGTTATCGCACCAGTGCGATACGCTGCCAGGCGACAGCGGTTCACCGCTAATGTTAAAGACTGACGATGGATGGCGTCTGATTGCGGTGCAAAGTTCTGCCCCCGCCGCAAAAGACCGATATCGCGCAGATAACCGGGCGATTTCGGTCACTGGTTTCCGTGACCAGCTGGAAGCCCTGGCTGCCCAATAAAAAACGCCTCAGATTGAGGTGGTTTAAAATCACTAAAAGGCCACCTTATTAGAATTAGAAGGTGGTCTTGATTTCGCACCATAGAGACGTACTTAATGCTTCGCAGAAGCCTCTGCGTGTTATGAATAATTAAAACCCAAAGAAAATAATGCAAAGCCAAAACCTGTCGCTGACCATCTTCATAAGAGATCGTGTTATTCAGGTAAAAAAATAGGGGGCGGAAATCGCCCCCCGAGTCATCAGGCTTAACAATCAGGCCAGCTTAATAAATACCATCCCGGTTAGCAGTAAGCCCAGCCCCAGCCAGCCGCGCAGATTAAGGCGCTGACCAAATAACACCCAGCCAGCAGCTACGGTCGCCATAATGCCGAACCCACCCCATAATGCGTAAGCAACTGACAACTCGATGCCTTTCACGGCCTGAGCAAGGGCGCTAAATGCAGCCAGCACGCATAGCAACGACATAATGCCGTAAAATGGGCGCTTAAAACCATCGGAGAGTTTTAAGAATATATTGGCAACAATCTCCAACAAAGTTGCACCAATGAGCCACGCAGCGTGGTACCACTCAAACTGAGCCATGTTGCACCTCGCCTTTACTCTGCTTCGGACTGGTGCCCGATTTAATCAGCACAATACCGCCAATTAACGCCAGCAGCCCCATGACTTTCATCGGCGACAGGCTCTCACCAAAGAGCATTACGCTAAAGCCGGTAATGAAGATAATGCCTATCCCTTCCCAGAGCGCATAAGCTACGCCCAGGGCAATACGTTTAACGGAAAACGATAGTAAAATATAAGAAAGCGAAATCATCGCCAGCATGAAAAAATAGCTCGCTTTGTCCGCCCCTGCCCATTTCATTGACAGAGTGCCGGTTATTTCCGCCATAATGGCGCAAGCCAGTAAAATCCAGTAACGCATGTTCTCTCTCCTTCATGCGATTAATCACGCCGCGCAAATTTTTTGCACAGCACAAATATCAATTCCGGGCGTTTATACCCAGGATAAAAAGAGAGAAATAGACTAAAGCGCGCTGCGCCAGTGCTGCTCGCCATCGCAAAGCGCGATGAAAGAAGGTGGGGTAATCTGTGGAGTATGCTGAATAAACATATTGTCCATAATTTTATAAATTTATCCGCGTTGTTGCTTCTCGTCGTTGCGGAAAAAATTTGTCCTCGTGCTGTTGGTATTAATTTCAGTTGTGGCACTGACTCTATCAGATGGCCCGTAAAAATGCCACCCCACTATGATTAATATTTTTAAAGCTAACCGGCTTTCGCTTTTTTTAGCAAAAAAACGTTAAGCGCCGAAGACTAATTGCCTGACAAATACGCCTCAGAGCCACGTTCTGACAGGATTCATTTACAACGTCGGTTATTACCGCTCACTCCCACCGCCTTAGGTTAATAAAAAACTCTTTGCAATACTTTACCTTAGATTGCCAGCTACTCACGCCGCTAATCATCTTCGGCAGGTAAAATACCGAAATTATCCTCTCCGTCCAAACATTTAGGAAACGATTATTACTGATGAGCCAGCCAATAATTACCCGCAGCGGAATCAAACTGTTTATCATGCTGGCCTCACTGGTCATTATTCTTGCCGGAATAAAAATCGCGGCAGACATTATTGTACCGTTTATTTTGGCATTATTTTTAGCCGTTATTTTAAACCCATTAGTCACACTTTTAATCCGCCTGCGGATGCCCAGAATTATCGCAGTATCATTAATCATCACCATCATTGTCTTACTTATGCTGCTGCTACTGGCGTACCTGGGCAACGTATTAAACGAGTTAACCCGCACCTTACCTCAATACCGAGGTGCGCTTTCTGTGCCCCTCACCCGTCTGGAGCCATGGCTACAGCGGGCCGGCATCGACGTCGCAGTCAACGATTTACTGCGATACATCGACCCTGGCGCCGTCATGAGTTTAGTTACACGGCTGCTGTCTCAACTTTCTAACGCCATGACATCTGTTTTTTTACTGTTGCTGACGGTGGTATTCATGCTGCTGGAAGTGCCACAGTTACCCGGTAAGTTACGCCCGTTAATGAATCGTCCAGGTGAAAGCATGGCCGCTATCGGGCGTGCAGTGAGCAGCGTCAGCCACTATTTAGTCCTTAAAACTGTGGTCAGCCTGGCCACCGGTATAATTATCTGGGCCTGGCTCTCATGGCTTGATATCCGCTTTGCCTTTGTCTGGGGGCTGGCAGCATTTGCGCTTAATTACATTCCAAATATCGGCTCAGTACTGGCGGCTATTCCACCACTTGCTCAGGTAATGCTATTTGGCACCGCGCAGGATACGCTTTGGGTTCTTATCGGATATTTAACCATCAATATGGTGGTGGGAAATATGATTGAGCCGCGCCTGATGGGACGCGGACTGGGACTATCTACATTAATAGTGTTCTTATCATTAATATTCTGGGGCTGGCTACTGGGACCAGTAGGTATGCTGCTATCAGTACCGCTCACCATCGCGGTAAAAATAACGCTTGAGCAATCCAGCAGCGGTGCTCGCGTAGCACAGCTGCTGGGAGACAATAACGCTGTTTAACGCTGCTGGTCGAATGGCTCCTGCCCTTTCAGAACCCAGTCAATAACATCTAATACGCCACTGGCATTATTGGACGGCGCCCGATACCGGGCGCTTGCCACCACTTCCGGCGCCGCGTTTTCCATGGCAAAGGAGTAACCAACCAGCTTGAGCATCTCAATATCATTGGCGCTATCGCCCAGCGCTACGCAATCCTCAGCCGCAATACCCCAGCGATCGAGCAAACGCTGTAAGCCGCTGGCCTTATGAGCGCCGGGCAGAATCAGATCTACGAAACCAAAACCACTGGTAACCGGACGTACCGACCCGTTTAATTCCTGATGCAGACGCTTAATCAGCTCAGGGATCTCGTTATCCGGAAGATTGAGTGAAAATTTAAACATAACATCGTCGATATCACGCAGGCTGTCGCGCACTTCCAGACGGTGGTAATGTTTAGCCATCAGATCCATAAACTGCCGGGATGCGCCGCGCTGGGTATAGGCACTTTTCAGACCACAGGCTACGTAAGTCAGATCAGGGAAATTATCCAGAACATCAAGAATATGCTGATAATCCGCAGCCGCTAGTTCGGCATGCCAAAGTTGTTCCATACCGTCAAAAACCAGAGCACCGTTTTCAGCAACAAAAGACAGTTGTGGCCGTAACTCTGGAAAGAAGGAGACCAGCTGGTAATACTGATTACCACTGGCAACGACAAACTTTATACCAAGCTCTTTGAGCTGCTGAAATTGCTGATTAAAACGGGGTACATCGTAAGATTTTTTATCGTTAAGAAAAGTACCGTCCATGTCGACGGCAATCAGCCTGATAGTCATACTTCCTCGTTTTCATTTTACTAATTTAATTAACTTGCCTGAGAATATCGCGGCTGACGCGAATTTCCGAAACAGACCCCGACCGGCATCTGTTCTGGTCAAAAGCAGCATCCCTGCTCAGGTTTTACATGGAGTAGCCTGGCTTCTTCGCCAGTGAATCCATGGCCGGAAGAATCTCCACATCATAAACGTCTTCTTTCCAGGCTGATGGCTCAACCCCGGTGAGCGCCACTGAAAGCGCACTATCTTTTGAGCCGAGATGCTTTTTTACCACTGCACACAGTTCATCAGCAAATGCAGTTCTTTCCTGCTCAGATAATTCACGTTTAAAAAATTTCACGTCGATGTGTGGCACAGAGTTCTCCTTAAGAAGGGTGTCAGATTCGTATAACGAAAATAGATTTAGCGGCTACGCTTGGCGTGTCGCTCCCAGTTCTCCTCGCGTGCAGCGTGGCTTTTTTGCAGTGCAACATAACAGGCCGCACCACCTCCATGCTGAGGCTGAGCCATATAAAAGGCCTGTACATTGTCGAACTCCGGCAGCCAGCGAGACAAATAGCTGCGTACAATATTGGCATGAGCATCATCACTACGAGGATGCCCGTGCACTATCAGTAAATTACGTAATCCCTGAAGGCCGGCTTCCTGAATGAAGGTAAACAGCTGTTGTCGACACTGTTCCACCGGCTTTCGAATCAGATTCAGGCTGGCCTGTTGCGGATATTTCCCCCGCCGCAGCTTATCAGTGATACCCGGCTGTACTCCCTCGCGCCGATATTCCAGAGGTGTAGAGACAGGTAAAATATCGAGATATCCTGTGGTCAGGAAATTATCCAGTTGCTGCAAATCTTCCGGGGAGCGGGAACGGGTATTAGATTTTTTCAGCCACAGGCTGTGGCAACTTTTGAGCGGTTGAACGTCGGCCATGGCGTCAAGAAATAGAGATTTTTCATCAGGGTTCACAGTGCATCCTCCGGCCTCGTTCAATAAGGAGGTATCACTATAACCCCGGTACCGCGGGCGCTCAATGCCCGCGGCAGGGGGAAATTACATGTGGCTTTTTTCCGCTACACCCTGCAAACGCTGAATGGTTGCACGGGCATCTGCCAGCTCTTGGTTACGGCGGCTATCCATCTCAATAAGCGCTTTTTCACGCGCCGTCAGGTCATTGATGGTTTTTTGCTGAACTTCGCTTTTGCTAAGGGCCGCCACACGGGCGCTTTCAGCAATAACAAACTGGCTATGGTGGTAAAATGATGACCATCCCATGCCACCGATTAAGGTAAGGCCTAACAAAGTTAATGCCCAACGATACCGGATATCTACATCTGACCAGCCAAGACGATGGCCATTTTTTTTTGCTGTTGTGGTCTGCATCTCATGCCTCCTGCGTTAGTGTTTCAACGCGACTACGCTATTCATCCAAACTAATACTACGCTCACCCTGAGAGTGATTTGTATGAATCCCTTCACCACGTTAATACGTTTATGTATTACAAATTAACCATGGCAACAGTTCAAAAAGGTTGCCCAGTTATTTTCTAAACCTCTGACCTGCACTAGGATATAAAATCCAAAAGTTTCTTAAAACTCAATAGGTAAAAGTTCTAAGTAAGGTCACATTTTTCGTCTTACAAACACAAATTGATGATGAATTACCAACCCATCCGCTACACCATCAATTCAGAAATAGCATGGGTTTATTAAAATATCATTAAATCGCTTTTTAATTCTAACAATTATCTAAACAGACATGTGACTATTGAAGCCTAAATTTCCGAAAACCACACACGCTTACATTTATTGACACAGCGAGTCTTGCGGTCTCGTGCGGTGAAGCCTCCACCCTGTACTCTCAATGGTTAATTACCCTTAGGCTGCCTGGGTGTTATGCTGTCGATTCCCGATAACATTGGATAATAATTGTGCTGACGCTGCTTGAGGATAAAATAACCACTCCGCTAGGAGAACTGTGGATTATCTGCGATGAAGAGTTTCAACTTCGCGCCGTTGAGTGGGAAATATATACCCCACAAATGAATAAATATCTCGACCATCATTATTTAACCTCAGGTTATCGGCGCCTCTCTCACAGTAACCCCGGTTATCTCAGTTCTAAAATCCTCGACTATTTCTCAGGTAATCTTGCGATCATTGAATCACTACCGGTAGCCAGCGCCGGTACGCCATTTCAGAAACAGGTTTGGGCAATGTTGCGCACCATTCCTTGTGGTCAGGCCGTGAATTATGGGCAAATTGCGGCGGCCATAGGCAAACCTGGTGCATCACGCGCTGTCGGTGCAGCAAATGGAGCCAATCCTGTCAGCATTGTTGTGCCCTGCCATCGGGTAATAGGTAGCAACGGAACGCTAACTGGTTATAGCGGAGGGCTCGAACGTAAAGAGTGGTTGCTCAGGCATGAAGGGTATTTGTTACTGTAACATTAAGACTTTATTGGAATAACAAAAATGCCTTTCCAGTAAAAGCAAGACAATGTTACCGGTAAATCCCTGATCTGCATCCTACTCCACATCCTTAGCAGGGAAATGGTCAAAAGGCGACGCGACGGACTTACCTGCGTAGCAAAAAGATGTTAAAATTGACCAATATCAATTAAGGCCTGAGCATTCCTATGATCCCAGAAAAGCGAATTATCCGACGCATTCAGTCTGGCGGTTGTGCTATCCATTGCCAGGATTGCAGCATCAGCCAGCTCTGTATTCCTTTTACGCTTAATGAGCATGAACTCGATCAGCTCGACAATATCATTGAACGCAAGAAGCCTATCCAGAAGGGTCAGACGCTGTTCAAAGCCGGCGACGAATTAAAATCACTGTACGCGATTCGCTCAGGAACCATTAAAAGTTACACCATTACCGAACAAGGTGATGAGCAGATAACCGGTTTCCATCTGGCAGGCGATCTGGTGGGCTTTGATGCTATCGGTACCGGGCATCATCCAAGCTTTGCCCAGGCGCTTGAAACCTCTATGGTTTGTGAAATTCCATTTGAGACGCTTGATGATCTTTCCGGCAAAATGCCTAATCTGCGCCAGCAGATGATGCGTCTTATGAGCGGTGAAATTAAGGGTGACCAGGATATGATCCTGTTGTTATCTAAGAAAAATGCCGAAGAGCGGCTGGCTGCCTTTATTTATAACCTCTCTCGCCGCTTTGCTCAGCGCGGATTTTCCCCACGTGAGTTTCGTCTGACCATGACGCGTGGTGATATCGGTAACTATCTAGGCCTGACCGTAGAGACTATCAGCCGCCTGCTGGGCCGTTTCCAGAAAAGCGGTATGCTGGCAGTAAAAGGTAAATATATCACTATCGAAGACAGCGACTCCCTGGCTCAGCTTGCTGGCCAGTCCCGTAACGTTGCCTGACGACTCTCTCCCATTGCCGGGTAATAATTTTTCCAAATTATTGACCCGGCAACTGTAACTCCTCTGTTTCATTTCTGGCATATAGGTTAATCTTACTTTACTGTCTGTGGTTTACAGTTGTAAGGAGACCCTGTATGGCTAACTACCAAAATATGCTGGTCGCTATTGACCCGAATCAGGACGATCAGCCAGCATTACGACGCGCGGTATATTTGCACCAACGGATTGGTGGCAAGATAAAAGCCTTTTTACCTATCTATGACTTTTCCTATGAAATGACAACGCTGTTGTCCCCTGACGAGCGCAATGCTATGCGCAAAGGGGTAATAAGTCAGCGTACTGCCTGGATCCGTGAACAGGCCCAGTATTACCTTGAGGCGGGTGTTCCCATTGAGATTAAAGTGGTGTGGCACAACCGTCCTTTTGAGGCCATCATTCAGGAGATTATTGCTGAGAAGCATGACTTACTGCTGAAAATGGCACATCAGCACGATCGGCTAGAGTCCGTCATTTTCACGCCAACCGACTGGCACCTGCTGCGTAAATGCCCGTGCCCGGTCTGGATGGTCAAAGACCAGCCGTGGCCAGAACAGGGTAAAGCGCTGGTAGCCGTAAACCTGGCCAGCGAAGAACCCTATCATGACCTGCTCAACGAAAAGCTGGTTCACGATACCATCGCTTTAGCCGCAAAAGTCGATCACACCGATGTACATCTGGTAGGAGCCTATCCGGTTACACCAATTAATATTGCCATCGAGTTGCCTGATTTTGATCCTAGCGTTTACAACGACGCGATTCGCGGTCAGCACCTGGTTGCCATGAAAGCTTTGCGCCAGAAGTTCGGTATCGATGAGCAGCATACCCACGTAGAAAAAGGGCTGCCGGAAGAAGTTATTCCAGGCATTGCCGATCATTTGCAGGCCGGTATTGTGGTGTTAGGAACCGTCGGACGTACCGGGCTCTCAGCAGCGTTTCTCGGTAATACTGTTGAACAGGTCATCGACCATCTGCGCTGCGATCTGCTGGCTATCAAGCCCTCCGATTATCAGACACCAATAGAACTTGATGACGACGAAGACGATTAATCGTATTAAATAAAAAATCCGCGCTCTGGGTAACCAGGGCGCGGATTTTTTTATCTCTCTGACTCAAGAATATTAACGCTGCAAAGCAAAATACCAATGCGTCGGGCTTGTTTGCCGAGCGGCGAAAAGCTGGATGCGGTCTGGGAGCACCACCTGCCAGATAGTAAGCTCAACCGGGCGTGTCTTGGCAAGAATAGTTACCGTATGCCCGGTCGCAATCCACGGGCGCTGCCAAATACTACAATAACTAAAATGACGAGCCAGGTCTGATTCTGTCGCCAGGGCCCACAGCATAATTACCTCCTGAATACACAATACCTGCTGCATTTAAAAAGTAATGTTTATGGTAGACCCCAGGCAGGCAACAAAGCGTGAGGCCACTCACGCCCTGCCGCAAACAAGCTTACTCATTAAGCTTCATCATCTGGTTTGCGCGGATGGCGCAGCGCAAACTCTTTCTCATGAGTTTCCTGCTTACGCGCATAGAACATAAGAATGCTCAGGCTGATGATGAAAGTAGCGATAAGTTTTACCGAGTCAGCGCCAGATAACGCAACGAAGCAGAATAAACAGCCGATAACTGAGGCAATCATGCTCAGAACGTTTTTAGGCTTAGCACCTTCCATACTGATTAAGGCCACGCAAGAGTAGAAATAAGGCAGCATTGTCAGCAGAACGGCAATCCCTATCAGGTTACCGAAGATATCGGAAGTCTTCTCACCATTCGCCGAGATAATGGTCATCAGCCCCATCAACAGCGTCATCTTGATAGATGACAGGATGATACCTTTACGAGGCACCCCGTGGCTGTCTGTTTCGCCATATATTTTCGGGAAGTTACCATCCTGAGCCGCACGCAAACCGGCCTGGCCGACCATCATCATCCAGGAGCCCAGAGCCGCGATACAGGCAAAGGCGGTAAAAGCAGAAACGACGGGAGCCGCCCAACTGCCGACTATCAACGAAGCACTGGTTGCAAACGGCGCACCGGTTGATGCCATTACGCTCGCCGGGAACATACCACTCATCACCTGGGTTGCCAGAATATAAACACCGCCGGCCAGCGCAGTACCCAGCAGCGTTGCCAGTGGGACGGTGCGTTTTGGATTTTTCACTAAGCCGGAACTCACAGCGGCTGACTCCACGCCCACAAAGGCCCACAGGCAAATAAGGATACTTTTCATCACTGCATGGCCATCGGTGCCACCGGATGAGTTCCAGTTAGCATGGTAAATGGCAGGGTCAAACCAGTGCCAGCCGAGGATTGCGGTACCAAATACCGGAATCAATACCATGACCAAACCCGCGGTGGTTAACCGGCTAACCCAGTTCCCGCCCATCAGGTTAACTATTGCCATGATCCAGATAAGCGCAATGCTGGTAATCCCCGCTGGAACCGGATTGTTCAGCGCCGGAAAAAAGAACGACAGGTAAGCGACACCGGCCAGGCAATCAGCCAGGTTGCCTATCCAGTTTGCGTGATAGTAAAGCACTGCGGTTTGAAAGCCGTAGCTGGGGCCCAGCCGGCTGGCATAAGCAACGGGGCCGCCGATCTGTGGATCGCGCGTCGCCAGGCGCGCGTATACGTAGGCGAGAGATAAAGCGCCAACCAGTGCGATTATCCAGCCGAAGAGTGCGATGGAGCCAATTCGGGCCAGGTTTGCCGGTAACAGTGCGATGCCGCTACCCATCATGTTCCCGGCCACAATCCCCGTGCAGGCAATAAGCCCGATCTGCTTTGAAGAAGCCATGTGTGTCCCGTTAGTCTCTTGTTTTGCGCCGCTTCCATGTCAGCAATCTGTTTGGCTCGGTTCACCTTTGCCATCCCTGGCGCTAATTATAAGACAAATTGAGACACAGATAGCAATTTTAAAATTATCTTAATGCCGCGTAATGATAAAAAATATCCCATCGCATGAAGATAAATTTAAAGCTGACTGTATAGTAGAAATGACGCTGGTATTAACCATCGTTTCAACATAACTTCCGGCCATGAAATTTAATGATAATGCTTATAGAGATAAATAATTATTCACCCACAGATAGCGCCATCACTCAAATATTTTCTTGTCACTGTAATCCTTAGCCAGTTCATTACAAGATCGATAAGAATAGATGAGAACCATCACTCTTCACCACATCGCTAGTGATAGTCTTTATAATCCTGAAAAAACAAGCTCCATCACATTTAACTACGTTGTTATTCTGTCAATCACTCCTGTACATTTAATGATACCGACTTGTTAACTTAATGTATTAAGTATGAGCTAATATGATTATTACAGGCTGTAGAATATTTATTCGATCCCTGCGCCATACAGTTAGACGTAAACATCGCAACTCCTGCCCCGAGTTACAGCCTGATTGATACCCGCTCCATCTTCAGCCTACAGCGCCCTCTCCACAAGACTCCCAAGATGGACTTTTTTTGGATAAATGGAGATATGGGCAAACGGGGGTGTCCACCATAAAACATGCAATCGAGACTATTTTTTAACCAGATTGCACCCTGGAGAATAAAAAGATAAAAAGCCGGAACAGATAAAGAACGCCCAAACATCAGTCGTCCATGGCCGTGATAATTCCCTCAAATATAGAATCACCGGCTTAAAATCATCAATCACCTGAAGATTTAATTTTCCTGCAAAAAAAATACACAAATACAAATATTCATTCCGAATAGCCAATCATGATAAAAAGGCATTTCTTATCATCCTTTCAGGATTCCCATACACATACCAATTCAGGAAAGGAAGAGCCTCTACATATCCTGATGCTATCCGCCTGTCATTCTCTATAAATTTTTATCCCGCACGGGGTATTTATCCGTTACCGTGCCCTGCTCCCATTAACCATCACTTAATACCATTGCGTCATCATCACGCATCATAATCATGACTCTTCATCTCGTGGTAAATATAGCCTTGAGCAGCCACTCTGTAGCCTCTTACGCTTGTAATATTATTTAGTCAGGACGAGCTACATTGAAATAAGCCGGAAAATAACATCCCATTTAACATTGCTACTGTAATTGCATCATGGCCGCATGGCAGGGAGGAGTGATCTCAGAACATCTTATGATGACGAGATAGTAAGCCATGGAAAAATCGCAGCTTGTCTGCTTATCCTAACGCGCTTTGCTACAACACAATAAAACCCGCTGGCAATCGTCGCAGTAATCCGTACCATACTCGCCACACGTACATACGCCGACGATGTTGGCGAGCGCCCCCTCTTCTTTGTTGCAAGCCAAATGGGGCCAGAACGATATGAACACGAGCATTTTACATCCGGTAAGCCACGCAGGCAGTGAGCCCTTCTATCAACTATCAGATGCTAAACTCGTGATTTGTAGTTGTTATGCCCAAAACTTGCCCCTTTGACGATTGAGATGTTAATTAAATGCAAGAAAATCAAGAAATTAATAAGAAAGACCAATACAATCTGAATGTAAAGCTATAAATCCCATAACTCAATGATTGTTATGAATATATCTTCATTATCAATCGGTTATCAATCTCCATTAGCTACCTCAAGATACCTTAACCACCCTTTTATCTGCCCCCTTTTTTGCCCCCCCAGCATTAGTTTTGCCCCCTTTTTTGCCCCCCTTTAAATCACTCCTGAACCCGCCCCCAGAAACGAGAACGCCGCTGATGACGTTTGCCACCTGCGGCGTTAACCTGACCCCGATTTATTTTTCATATTTTGGCGTGTGCCTCACGATTGCAGCAGTCGCGCCGTTTTTTACCTGACCACCAGTAAATCGGCCCATGTCCATAATACTCAATCCAATAAATACTGATTATATATACAGTAGTTTTATTGGTGAGAGCTATCAACTGGATTTTATCGGATCGTAGTTAACTGCCTGCCAGTTCGTCAGATTTAGTTCCTGGCGCTGCCGGCCACTCAATATCCGGCGCTGTGGATGTATCGACCCGGTTCAGAAGCACCCGGTATTTTTTCCAGGCCAGTATCTGCGCCTGCTCGTCGTCGGTCGCCATATCCAGATCAGCGGCATCCTGCAGCGGGGCGATTGCAGCAGTAGCGCGCGCCAGCAGCGAGGATTTAACAGCGGCAGCCAGCGTCCGAGCCTCTTCAGGTGTTGGCGGTGGCTGATCTCCCCATGCGGGCATCCCGTCCTCACCCGTCACCATAATTTTTCCTGCCGGTGCCGGCGTTCCACCGTACTCAATATAAATATCATCACTCACCGGAATTGCATCATCTGGCCACATGCCCACCGAACGATAATTATCAATGAGAGACTCAGGCAGTAATAACGATTTAGATGGACTAAAATAATACTTTTCCATAATCAGTACCCCGTCGCTTCAAAATAAACACCCGTCGCACCATGCTGGTCCCAGTTGGCGCAGACAGAAACTTTCATCTGTGTATTACTAATTGCCTGCCCATATGCAGATAAAATTAGATTCGCGCTATTCCCCGCCGATGAGCAGGCGGTAACCTGTAAGGATGAGCACGCGCTGGGAAACGGAATGGGGAAATTAGCCGTTGTCACCTCATTATCATTCGCTCTGATAAATCCGCTCTGAGTGATAACTCCCGTAGACGTATCTTTATGCCATAAGTTTGCAGCTTTAGACGCCGTATTTTTTAACTGGAACCGATTATCGCTTTCAGCTTTGGTATATGCCTGTCCCGCAGGTGTGTAGTTTCCCTTAGGCTGGAATCGGTTATCGGACTCGGATTTAGTGTACGCTTCTCCCGCCGGGGTATAATTCCCTCTGGCCTGATACCGGGCATCGAAATTACCGTAGTTACCCGGAATCATCTGTTCCGGCACGGTCAGTCGTCCGCCGTTCTGGGCAGAGAACGACATCACGTAATCGGCGCCCCCGTAGCTGCGGATGTGAGCCTGCCATGCAATGAGCTGGCTGACCGAGGTCAGAGCCCCTGTAGAAACGGCGTATGCGTAGGGGTTCGCGCCTGTCGTGGTGATTTTTTGTTTAATCATCGGCCAGAATGTACTGCTGGTTTCAGCTGCAGTAACCGTCTGCATTAATGGCGCGCCCGACGTATACTGGCCGGCATATGCACCGTGCCCGGTATCCGGAGTATTCAGCTGCCCTGATAACGTGCCGCCTGTAGTCGCCAGCGCCCCGACATCGCTAGCAGTGGGTTTATTACCCGTGGAATAAATAGTTCCTGATACCTGGGGGAATATCAGCGTTGTCTGGCCTGTTAACGATCCATCATCCCGCCGTGAGGCAATGTATAATGACCCATTATTTTGCTCTAACAGAATCCGTTTACCAACGCCATCAGCCATATCAGCATCACGGAGTAAAATACCGGGATAATTTGCAGAGACTAAAATCGCACGTTCAAACGCCACGTTGCCACTAAATGTCCCGCCGTTAGTTGCAGATACGGCGTCAACGTCCTGTGCGCTGGGTTTATTACCGGTATGGTAAATTTCATACCAGTTATTCCAGGCATTTGAGTCGCCGTTTTTAGTCCGAAATTTCATCCGGTTTGCCGCAGAGCCATAATCCGCCGCAATCTGTACATTATATCGATTATTGAATCCTGAAAAATCGAGCACCGATCCGGTAATACCCGGCGAGTTAGTCGCGGTTCCATATACAAAGCTCGTCGAGTTCGCCGGCGCGTCATTAAAATTACTGCCGGCATTGTATCGGATTGTCCGGCAGGCAATCGCATTACCGTTAACCAGCACCCGCCCAGCCGTCACATCATCCGCAGAGGTCTGCACACTGGCCGTTGCTGCTGTTCCCAGCCCTAAATTAGTACGTGCCGTCGCTGCGCTGGTCAGGTCGGAGAGGTTATTCCCCTTCTGAAGCGCATTAACGATGCGCGAGTCGTTGCCGGCGGCTACCGTTCCCGCTGTGGTGCCGACATCCAGCACTGCGGCGCCTTTAAGCCCCAGACTCTGGCGCGCTTTGGTCGGGTCGCTGAGGTCACTCAGGTTTTTGGCAATGTTCAGGTAGCGGCCATCGAGCTGGGCGGTGGAGTTATTAAGCAGCGCTTTAACCAGCGATGACTGGAGCTTATTCAGATTGCCGTCATCCAGCACATCATCACCCGCCTTGCTGGCGATGAAGTTAGCCAGCACCGCCGCCATTGTGGAGCCCTGGCGCCAGACCTTATTGAGTTGTTCACTGAGCGCTACACCTGACTGAAAGCCGGTGCCGACCGCCTCCAGCGCCTCATAGTCTGCCTGTGATAACACATTGGCATTCGCACCGATGGCAAACGCCTTAAAATCGTTCTTAGCCATTTATATCTGCTCTCCATTAATCTGGTAATTTACGGTGACACCAGCGGGTTTTATAGCCAGATACCCCTGGCGGATAATTTCGCGAGTTACCGGAGATATCGCCGAGCCAGTGACAAAAACCGTCATTGTCATATCCTGGTTATCTGAATAAGTAATTTTAATGTCGCCTTTCGGATAAATACTTTTAAACAGCGCGGGCAGCTCATCAGAGGTACCCTGCCAGTTATTGGCGCCGATTTTGGCTCGTAGCATCGTCCGGTAATCATCATCGCTAACGCGCATGATTCCTGAAATTGGGTCATACCGGTCTTTCCAGACACCATAATCAAAGCCGAGATCGGGGATGTCGAACGAGAAAAAATAGCCCTCTATCGGTGCGGTAATTTCCCGCGTTCGCCCTATCCACTGCCCGACGGCATCGAGCTGCACGCCGACCGCTTTTTCCAAATCAAAGCTATTTATTAATCCATCAATGGTTTTTGCAATATCCGAAACCGGACGGGTGGATAAATCGACATGCTGTTCAAAAAGCGGTTTCGCGTTATAACTGGTAATCAGCTCGGTGTATTTACTCATATCATTGCGTCACCGTTAATTTCACATTACCGATATTACAGACGGGTAGTTCATCGTAATCGACAGTTATATTACCAACCGATACCGCAGAGGCGCTTGTGCCGATTTTAATAGACAGGACATCGTAATAACGACTTTCACTATTGTCGGCCCCGGCTGTCAGGTTCGCCGGAGAATACAGCCGACTGAGTAATACATCATCGCCAATATCCAGACCACTGATGTAATCAGACATGGATTTTTTAATACCTTCGCCGATCGGGTTGGTGTAACCGACAAATGCCCGTAACGCTATTTCGACATAAATCTGTACCGATACTGGCCGGGAAAAATTAATTGTCCTAGGGTTACCATACGCATCATTAACCGTGACTGCCGTATTACCGAATGTTGATACCCCCGGTGATTTTTTACCCCGGATGGTCTGGGCTATTTCTGTAACGTCGCCGCCCTCCACAATCGCGGAAATGGAATGCGCCGGCAGGCCGTTATCATCAACGTCGCCGGTGTCGTTCTCATACAATTTATGGCGCGTTACCCCGTTAACGCTGGCGATGGCGCCATCCAGCCCGTCAAACGGCGTAAGGGAGGGCAACGCCACACTCTGCCGCTGCCGGGTACGCAACTGCGCATCCGTCTCCGCGTCGCGACCAGGCGCTGCAGCGGTGGCGTTCGTGACAGATATCCAGCCACGGGTGGGCGTGTTTATCTGGCTGATACTGCCAACCACCGCCGCCACCGGCCCCGCGGTGCGGCAGGTTGCCGTCGCCTCTGCCTGCCCATCAACGCCAATTATCACCGCTTCCGGCAAATCCCAGATAACGTTATTGGCATCACGTACAGAACCATTATTGATGGTGGTGCCCACTGTGCCGGTGAGCACCAGATCAACCGTCGAGTTAACCGCCGGTTTGCGCGCAATCCCGTTGATGCGTACGTTACTGGTCAGCGCCTCCGACAGCGCCGTTGTCGGCGAGAAGGACCGGTATACGGCCTGTGCGGTATTGTTCGCGTCATGAATGGCCAGCGCCACCAGCGCCACCATCTGGCCGTCTTTACTGTCCGGCTCCAGATAGGCGTCAGCGCCGTAAATCTGGCGAAAATAATCGGTGAGCGTGCTGAGTATCGTCTGATAATCAGGCGCGCTGATCCCCTGGGCGTTTACCGTTGCCGATAAGCCCAGTGTGTCCAAATTGAGGGCCATTTATGCCTCGCTGGTTACTGTGGTCTGTCCGTAAATGGTTTCGATAGTCGCGGTGAAAGTGATGCGCCGGCTGGCGGTGTCGGTCGTGGTGGTGAATTCGAGAATGCCGCTAACCCCCTGCGTATCGAGGATACGCCGCCGGATAGCCAGGTTATAAATCTCCGGCCGCTGTTTACCCAGCACCGACTGGATCCACGGTGTGCCGTCAGTCAGATCGAGGAACCACTGCCCGTACCAGAGTTCAAACCGGGTTTTAACCGCCTGTGCCACGGTCTCTGGTGAGTTAATCAGCCAGGTTTCATCCCCCTGACCGAATGTATAATCGCCGTCGGCGTTTTCGCGTCGGTATCGCATACAAACCTCCTTTCACCACCAGCGAATGGCATCGATCAGACGGGCTATCCCAAATAAAAAGAAAACTGCCCATATTAAAATAAATCTCCAGTTAGCCATGGCTTACTTGAATGCTTCAACCAGCGGAACAACCGCCGTAATCAGTTTGGAGATCCCATACAGGAACATCATGACAGCAACCGCCCGAATCGCCCACGCGGAAGCACTGCTAATCTCTTTCGTGAACGGGGCGTCAACTTCAAGGCCATTTTTCATAGTCAACCTCAGCAATATTCGTTTATAATTCACTCACGGTCTCCCACCGTATAAATTATTTCCAATAAAAAGCCCCGAGTGCGCTAACACTTCGGGGCTTTTTGTCGTATTGGTTTTGATTAATTCGGCTTTCCGGTATTTCCGCCACCGGGCTGTACACCGCCGTGGGTATGGTTAATCTGGCTGATGCCGCCCGCGGTCTGGTCGCCGGTAGAGGTAATGGTGCCGTTAACCTGCACTGGTCCGTTAATGGTTACCTGTGGGCTGGTGATTGTCACCGCGCCGCCCTGGGCTATCTCGATAAATGCCGCCCCGCTGTCGGTACGCAGCTGCGCGGCGGTCGTGCTGATACCACCAATTTTATAGCGCTGCGACATCGGGCCGATGATGGCGAACGCGTCACCAATATGATGGCTGCGTCCCGAAACCGGCTCCTGCACATCACCAGACTGCCACCAGAAGTCGATGCACTTATCAGAAAAGATAAGAAGGCATTCATCGCCCTTTCGAACCGGGAACGTCAGCGTACAGCCGCCGCCGCGTGGAAATACCACTGGCACATCAACCAGGAGAGGCATGGTTACTGATTGTTTTTTACCATGCGCATCGGTTTCATATCCCTTAACGGCCGGTTGAATAACGGCGGTAACCCTTTCAGGATCAAACGATTGAATAACGCCAGGCATCGCGACATGAAGTCCATTTTTAATCTTCTCTTCAAGTGCAGACTGTGACTGCGGAGCGCCGCCGATTTGCGACTGAACTGATACCGGCATATTTTCTCCAGATATGAAAAAGCCCGCATATGGCGGGCTTTGATTGAATTAAACTTACTCGATAAGAAATGGCTACAGCTCACCCCGTGTTATCGGAGATAATTTATTTTGTAACAATAAACTTGTGGATGGCGGTGTGTTATAAAACATTGCTGATTATTATGGGAACAAAAAGCCCACCCAAGTGGGATACTAAACCGCCAGAGAGCAGACCTGCGCCATCGCGTCCTTAACTACAGGAGTAATAAATGGGCTTTAGATTTCGCAAAAGAATCCGAATTGCGCCCGGACTAGCGATCAACATTAGCAAAAGTGGGGTAAGCACTTCAATTGGTGGGAAAGGCTCCACCATTAATATTGGGAAAAAAGGCGTAAGGATGACAAGCGGTCTTCCCGGCACAGGGCTATCTCATACCACAAACCTTTACTCGACTGGGAAACCGGCAGCAAAAAGGCACCTTAATCCGCTGCAAAAAATAATCAGAAACATCCTGTTCGTGATTATTGCTTTTATTATAATTAAGGCTATATATCATTGACGAGTGCCCGCCTATCTGGCGGGCTATTTTACTTTCCGACAATCGTACGTCGCATACTGCCGGGGCGCGTTCATGCTGGCCTGAAGCACCTGAGCATTCAGGAAGGCTTTTCCATCGCGCTTGATATACTCCAGCCCGATCCAGTGACCAGGCTGGTTTGTCGCCACGCGCCAGTCGATTTTGATGTTATCGTAATCGTCCTGAGCTTTGAGGAAGGTTAACTTTTGGGCTTCAGGTTTTGCGCCGTTGATATGCATGAATCCATCATTGTACCCAGAAGAAAGGGTAAATGGTCCACATTGCGTATTTGCCAAAGCTGCATGCGAAATGAATATCGAAAATATTAATCCACATGCCTTAATTAGTTTCGTCATAGGGCAGTTCCTTACAATTGCGCCTTACTCAGAGCGCTTTCTGCCAGCAACGTAGCATCCCCTCGCGCAAAGCACATCAGATCCATGTACCACGCCTGACCGCGAGTGTCCCCAGTATAATCAATGCTTTTCACAATATAAACACCATCTGCGGCGATGCTGGATGGCTGCGACGGAGTGACATCAACCACAAAGTTGCCGTTCTGCTCCTGCTCGTTCATTCTCCCCTTTGACTGAGCAACGGCTTTGTTATCAAGTGCGGCACGATAAACAGATGCCTGATCTATCTGCACCAGCCCGTTAATCCGGATATTAGGGTTAATCAGGCACCTGACATTTACCCCCTGCCCCATAGTTT
Organism: Salmonella enterica subsp. enterica serovar Choleraesuis; assembly: GCA_022846635.1. Classification (GTDB taxonomy): domain Bacteria; phylum Pseudomonadota; class Gammaproteobacteria; order Enterobacterales; family Enterobacteriaceae. Next base: position 1,978,535 of record AP025685.1, on the reverse strand, counting down.
GCTGCGGCATGCCGATTAACCCGGTATCGCTGTTCAGCACAATTGCCTCGCTGATGTAGTTATCCGCGGGAACCATTTGCGCCTGCCCATCGACCAGTTGCCAGGTGGCATTACACATCCCGGCAATGTCCGTCATTACGTCTCTGGTGGAGTGATAAAGCGGCAGACCGCGCGGGAATACTGTCGTCGGCATCTCTCCGGTTATGCCCTCCGTAACGCCGTATGCATTAAACGATTTCATCGCGACACGGTGCAGATCGGCCAGGGTGTATCCGGCCGCCAGAGTGGTATTTACGCTGGCATAAAGGAACGCCTCATGGTCACCTACTGCCTGAATCAGCACCCAGCTGTCAGTAATATTCTCCTTTCCGGTCACAGTAAAACGAATATCGCCTTCGAAAATTAATCCGTAGTTAGTGCCGTTCGTCTGCCCCTCCTGTCCCGGTTCGATTTCAGTGACTTTACCAACATCACTTTGCAGCACGACCGGCGCCAGCCCATCATAACCGGCAATCATCCGGACTTTAGAGAACTCCTGACCCAGTATCCGGTTACAGGTGTCCGGCGACAGATTGTAGATAGTGACGTTAGCTACCCGGGGCCAGCTGGTATCTGCCCACTTGATGTCGAACTTCACTTTAAAATCGGAAAGGCTGATGCCTTTGCCTTCTGCATTCACAATCTGTATTTCAAAATGACGCATCCAGTTTTTAGACATAATCACTCCGTCACCAGGTAGAGGTGGCTGGTTGTTCCCAGCCCGTTTTGCGTCGGCATATCACCGGCCCCATCATCGCAAACGACCATCAAATGAAACTCCAGCCCCAGATAGTCGTACTGCTCCAGCAGGTCGGCACCGGTGACTAACGGAATGCCAGAGATAATGTCTACCCCCGTGCTATCACGCAGGTCCATAAACCAGTAAGGATCCCGCCACAGCACCCGCAGCTGATAGACGGTATTTGCCAGCGTGATAGTGAACTGCTGGTTATCCGCACTCAGCGGAATTTCTGAATACTTCATTACATTAACCTTTTAGTAGAGACCAGAGGCGGTCCAGGAGTGACTGGTTCGCGGGCGTTGCAGTTTTCGCGCCCGAATTCTGAACAGCAGAGGTGCTGACCCCCGTTGCCATATCCGATTTATCAGCAACTGATATCGAGTAGGTTTCCGAGATGATGACTTCACGAAGTGTCAACGTAGCCATCAGCACATTTTCGGAATGTCGGTCGGTGGTGACTTCAATCGCGCGGATCAACATGTTGTTATAAATGCGTTTACCGGTGACCACATCGAACGGGACACGGCTGGCCTGCAGATCCAGTATCTTCTGGTATACCTCACCTGGACTCAGGCCCAGCGACAACCCGATGCCAGTGGTATCAGCAAAATCCAGCAGAGAGCCTCCACCGGAAAAACCCACCTCCATGGTCACTTCTGATGGTTTGCGGTACGCATGATCAGCGATAAATCCGGCGCCATTGGTCGTGGGCTTCTCCACCGGATGTTCCGTAATCTCCAGCATATCGGCGTGCTTTTCAGAGATAACCACATCCGGGATAACCATGCCGATAGCGCGGGAGCGCTGGTGAAAAATCGTAGAGAGAATATCCATTAGCGTGGTCCTGTCGGCCATACCTGAGTGAATGCCGAATTAACCGAACTCTGACGATCGGCAACAAGTCGTGCAGTCTCCTGCGGGGAGTCAGCACCATTTACATGGATCGTCGTGGTCTGGTTTATTGACGGAGAAGCAACATTCCGCGCCGCCGCCGTCACCAGTTCACTGCTGTACGGGTTCCGGCCATTTTCATGATGGATAATCCCGTTCATCAGCTGGCTGAGCATCTGCGGGTCGCGCAGGTTGAGCATCGCATCGGGCCGGACGTTGAGTTTTTTCGCCAGTGCGCTGATATACGCGCCGGTGTTGTTCTCACTGCCTGGCGCCCAGGTGCCGATAATGTCGCGCAGCGTACGCAGCGGGCGTCCGGTGGTTTTGCCGTCAAAGTAGCGCATCAGCTGGCGGCCCAGCGCCGTGATACCATCGAACGCCGTTTCAAACCGGGCAAACCGACCGCCGGGACGTTCCAGCACAGCACCCTGTTGACCGGCATAATTGAGGTTGCCAGGGTTGTTGTTACGGACTCCGCGCGGCGCAGAGCCTGCCGGCACATTCACGTTAACCGTCGGCGGATTGCCCGGAGGAATATTGATAACCGGATTCATTTCTGCGGCCGCTGACGGGACAATGGCGTTACCCAGCGCGGAGAGACCGTCAAAGATTTTTTCAAGCCAGCCGTTAGCCGTCTGCTGGCGCGCACGGTTGCCATCCTCATCGGAAAGAACAGCCACGGTTTTCACCGGTGGTTTGCCAGCTACAGGCTGCTGTTGTGCCTGGGTATGCGCAGGCTGCTCTGGCACTGACAGGTGAATAACGGTGGCGGGAGGTGTCGATGAAGTTTCGGTACCCGGTTTAGCCTCTGCCGGTTTAACCGCAGGCGCACCGCCGAGCCACTCAGGGAGTTTATCGAGCAACCCCTGCATTGGATTCGGCCCAGCCTGGCGTTTGGCATCCTCCTCTTTCATGCGGTTAACGAGGTATTCGCCGGTCGATACCCCCTCTTTTCTGGCCTCCTGTTCCGCGCTGCCGACTTTGTTCCAGGCATCAATCGCCGCCATCGCCGCCAGGATAGGCCCGAATGACTTCGAAACCTTCGAGATACCGGACAGCATTTTCACCGCCCAGGCACCGGCCACATACGCCGCCAGCACCGTGAACACGGTTTTCCAGCCGCCAACCGAATCCACCAGGCCAGTGAGTTTCCCGCCAATCCATGACAGCGCTGATTTTAACTGCGCGATCGCCGGTTCCCACTTCGCCCAGTCGATCAGGCTCTGCCCGTGCTCTTTCCAGGTTTTATAGTCATCCCACAACAGCCCCAGCGCCAGTATCAGGCTGGTAATCACTCCAATGGGTGACATCAGGAATGAACTGTTAAGCAACCGCCAGGCGACCACCAGCGCGCCAAACGCCTCGATCAGATGCTGAGTGCCGCTGTCCAGCGATTTCCACCAGTCCAGGATTTCGCCGGCGCCCTGTATCAGCCGGTACACCATCCGGCCAAACGCCTCGGCCAGCCACAACACCGCCTTAATGCCGGTGCTGATGGTGGATTCAATTTTGGGGAAATTATCCAGGATGTTTTTGCGCAGCCGGTCCAGCGCGCCGGCCAGACCGTCGGTTAACCCGACGCCGATTTTATCCCGCGCCAGTCCGGCCATCTCGCCGAACGACCGCAGCGAGGTCATAAACCGGTTAGACGACACCGCCGCCGTATCGGCGTTAAAGCCGATGGATTTCGCCATTTCGGAATACTGCGTCGTGAACTGGCCCAGCCCGCGGCGCATCGCCTGCAGGGTGTTCTCATCAATACCCAGCATCCCGGCATACTGCCGCGCGCGGTAATACGGCATGCTGTTAAGCTGCTGGCCAAGGCCGGTAAATACCGCCGACAGGTCGCGTGCCTGCCCGCTGGCGTCGCGGGTCTGCACGCCCAGGCGGTTGATAAACCCCTCACCGCCGGGATTGTTACGGATAAACGCGGCGAGCCCCTCCATCGAGGCCCGCGCACTTTCCGCGCTGCCGCCGGTTTGCGAGGCCGCATAGCCAATCGACTGGATGCCCGCGGCCGTCGCCCCGGTACGCTGCGAGGCAAAATAGAGTGTATCCAGCCCCGCGGCGGTTTTCGCCGTGAACGCCACCACACCAAGGGCAGCAGCCTCAACTGCCGCCCCCACTTTCATGACGTTTTTGGTCACGCCGACGAGCGTCGCCTCAAATTGCTGGCGGCCATGCTCATCGACATCGAATCCCAGGGAGACTAAAAACGATTTGATGACATCAGTGTTCATTGGCCTGCCTCCAGCGCTCTATACGCATATCGTTGTCCGCCTCCATCGACAGGTAATCTTCCAGTAGCGCGATACGGGCGAGATCAACCCGCCCGCTGTCGAGGTCTGTCTGGGGAATGCTGAATTTCAGGGCGACGCGGAGGATCATTTCCTCGCCGCCCGGGAGGGTGTTTAGCGTCAGTCCGCCGACGGCACAGCTGCTGTCTCGCTGGTAGGGAGTGCGTGCAAAAAATTTCCGAGGCTGTCGGCGACCACCCGCGCCACCAGTTGCAGCATGGTGAACAGGTCAATGTCGTCGAACGCCAGCAGGCCGTCGTTAAACACAGGCACCCAGGCTTTCAGGTGGTTACGCGACACCACGGCCAGGCACGGAAACAGGATGGCGTTCACGCTGTCGTCGGACAGCTCAGAAATGGCCACGGCGATTTTTGGCAATGCGGCTTCCATGCCGGCGGCGCCCTGCGCTGAACGTAATTCAGCCACAACAGGCGCCAGCACCGGCAGGAGTTTTCGCGCGACCCGGAGCTGGTCGAATACGCTGAGTTTTGCGACGCGGTAACCTGCGCCATTAACGGTAAATTCCATCGGTTAGAACTCCCCCAGCAGCTGGTCGATTTTGCCGCAGTCGAATACCCAGGCCACGGTACCTGCATCTTTGCCGTTGGTGTGGTCAGGCTGTTTCTGAAATGCCACGGAGCGCGCCGTGGTGATATCACCGGACGAGGTGTTGCGGATAACGATCACGTTATTACCCCAGCTCGACGAAGACTGGCTCTGCGCGTTATAGGCCAGCGACAGCTTTTTATTCACTGGCGAGGTTTTCAGCAGCGTGACGGTCACCGAACCGGATTTTCCGGCGTGCAGGCTATGCATCACCTCACCATCGGCCCCTACGGTCATGGTGTTTTTTGCCTCGGTCATCGAAACCGCGATGCCCTCCTGGCTGTTGGCCGAGCCGTAGCCCAGATCGATAACCCCGGTTGGACCGGTAAACGATGCGGTAACATCGATAAAAGAATAAGTCGCCATTTTTACTATCTCCTTAGCGGACAACGTTGATCTGAACATCGGCGTAATGCACGGCACCCGCCAGCTTGCACGCCACCTGAATCACCGGTGCCTTGCGCGCTTCCCGGTCGGACTGTGCCTGTTCTGCCAGCGGCTGGGCGTAGACGTAATAACCCTTGGTCAGGGTATCACCGGAATCCAGCTGGCCAATCGGGCCACCGGTCCATACCCCCGGCGCAACCAGGCCGTTGGTGACCGCCTGGTCCATCGACTGCTCCACGTTGCCCACCAGGCGGGTAACGCCGGCGTCGGTCTGCGGAATTTTGGTGGTGGAGGTAAACAGCAGGTTGTAGAGGTTGGTCTGGACGTAGTTCTGCAGCCAGTCGAGGCCGTGGCGCTCGTCGAAGAAATCGCCGTTGCACATCACCCCTTCCTGAATAATCGCCGTGTCGTTGTTGTAGTTCACAAACACGTTACAGTTTTTCGCCTGCAGCGCGCCGGCCTGGGCCTGCGTCAGCGTTTCCGCCGTGATGCCTGGCTCCTGTTTAAATTTCAGGGTGATGGTGGTATTGCTGCCGTTAAAGTTCACCGTAAAGGCGCGGCCAAACATGGACGCGGCGGCATACGGGGAAGCGCTCGAATACTGGGTAAATGTGCGGGTGTACTTCGCGGCCTTGAGTTTTGAGGCTAGGTCGGTGTCGGTATCGGCATCCAGTACGCTGGTCCCGGTGAGGGTGTAACCAAAACAGCGGCTCACGGCATCGGCCTCGATGAAATCCGCCACGCCCGTCACCTGGTCGTCAGTCAATTCATCATCAGCAATCACCAGACCGTACCAGTCGGTTGAGGCACTGGAGAGTGCCGCGACGCAGGCATCCAGAGATTCGCTGTCGCGGCCGGCGACTGCGGTGGCGCCATCCTGCTGCGTCAGTTTCAGCAGCGTGGAAATGTCGGTCCCGTCCGCCGGCGCCCCGGCAAAACCAACCGCAGAACTGCCGCCGCCGGTAATCGACTGGATGATAAAGCGGTTGCCCGCGGCATCCCACTGCACCGAACTGCCATCTAATTTATCCTGAATGCGCCCCGCCACGCCGCTGAGAGTGGTTTCGGCGCTGAAATCCACGCCAGTTACCATTTTCTGGGCGCCATCGATAGCGATGACGAAACCACCATCGGTGATCTCAGTAAAATTCGCGATGTCGCGTTCAGTGGGCGAGAGCACCGCTCCGCGCAGTAGCGCTGTTGCAGCCGTTTTAATCCAGCGCCCGATATACAGCGTGGTCGGCGTGGGCGACTGCTGATAGTAGAGATTTGCCGCACGGTATTCGCTGGAATCCAGACCAAAATCAGCCGCCACACCGGCGATATCGGCATACTGGCGCAGACGTTCATTGCCGTCGATCACCTCGCTGGAGCCAATCACCAGCAGTGAGCCAAAGTTGCGGGACTGCGCGGCGCGCGCGCCCATCACCACCGTCACATCGACGATGTTCGATACAGGTAAGCCCTGTGACATAGTTACTCTCCAAAGAATTTTACTGGCGCGCTGGCCAGAGAACGGATGCCGTAGGAACGAACGGTTTTACGGCGCAGCGTGACGTTAATGTCATAGCGTCGCACCCACTGGTTATTGATGAGCTCTGGCGCGGGGGTAATGCGTGAACAGTCAAGATAGGTGAGCGTGGTGCGGTTAAGCTCCGCGTTGTTCTGGGCAACCATCAGACCGTCGCGGAACTGCGTTACCGTTGCCTGACCTGCTGGCCCATAGAAACAACACAGCACCACGATAGTTTCATGACGCCATTGCTGATCGGCGTCGGCACCGGCGGAAACGATGGCCGGCGTATCGTCCGCCTGAATATCCACTATCCCGAACCCGCACCAGTTTGTGCCCTGTGCAGGTATCTGAGGCTGAGGATCGGTCCAGCGGGGTATGGCCATTTTATCCGGCAGGCCACTAACGGCCCGGATCCACCGGCTGATTTCACGCTCCAGCGCCTCATCGTAGGCTGGCGACGTGTCAACGGGCGCCAGATACCCGGCCTGATCGGAGGTGTTAGCCGTCATCGGGTATCCCTCCATTGAATGGCATCAGCTCACAGTGCGCCTGAACAAACCCGGCGCCGTATGCGCTGTAATCATCAACGAACGTCACCCGGTAATCGCGCCCCTGATACGTCACCACGTCCGCATCGCGGCCAGACTGCCCCTGGGTGAGACGATACTGAGTCACCACCAGAATGGCTCCGCCGATGGTCTGCCCCGCGGCCATCCGTTTGGCCTCCAGCGAGCGGTCAATCGTGACCACGCCCGCAAATGGCGTTGTGGTGGTGGCGTTGGTGGTAAAGCCGTCGGCATCGGTAGTCTGGTCACTGCGTTTAACCACCAGGCTGTCATCGCAAAAATCCGGGTCCAGCAGAACATCGCTGACATCGAGAAACGGCATTATTTCTTCCTCACCACGTAGTTGATGGAACGCAGCAAATAACCGTGGGCATAAAGCGGCTTGTCGCCAGGTAAGCCTTGTGCGCGGCGCCGGCGTTTTGTCGCGTCAGAGATAGGAGTTAGCCTGTCACCAGCACCGATCACCGCTTTGGCACCATCACGGGCAATCTGGCCAGCTTTCTCCAGCTCACGTAATGCCGCATCAGCGTTACCGTCAAGTGCCAGTGTTGCCGCTGCTTTCAGGCATTCCGTAGTCTGCGGCCGGGTATCCTCTATCCCCATGTCAAGGAATGGGCGCGGGGGTAACGTAACCGTTTCGCCATCGATTTCGACTGTGGCGCCGGTCGACTGCAGGTACCCCAGTTCAGCATTGTTTATCGGGCTGCCGTCTTCGCGCTGCGCCTTATCCGCCGGGATGCCCACCAGCACATCCATACCGGATAACTGACGCAGTGAGTCGAGAACGGAAGCCGCATTGTCGGCGCGTACCGTGAGCCCACTTTTCATAGCTGACGGCCACCTGCCCCGAACATGGTAATTAGCTGCCAGAACTCCGCGCCGTAGCGAGTGTTGTTCCAGAACCCGGCATCAGGGTTAAGCGTGGATCCTGTGTCATAACTCACACTAACCTTATCAACCGATTTTGATGTCTGAATACCACTGGAAGAACCACCAGCCCCACCAGCTGCTGCAGAGCGCTGATCCTGAGCAAATAGAGCCATGTAATGGGCCACGAAAAGCTCCACCAGATAAGGAAATAACTTCATTCCGGTCAGCTTTTCATTCAGCAGGATGTCAGCCAGATTCAGACGGAACTCAATCTGAGCATCGGGATAGATTGTGGTATCAGCGAATTGCGGGAAGTCGCGGCGAAAATCACTTACCGTTGGCAGGCTTTGATTCTTTGGCATCTTTCACCCCATTGCCACCAGTCCGGGCGTCAGCAATCTGCGCCTGCAGGTTGTCGTTCTGCTCCTGCAGTTTGATCAACGCATCTTTCAGATCGGTAACCAGCTTATCTTTATCAGCAATCTGCGCCTGCAGGTTGTCGATAAGAGGTTGCTGATCACCAGCGTCGTTAACCATGCCTTCCGTAAGCTCAGAATGCGCCTGGGTGAACCAGTGTGATGCAACGTACTCCGGGACATTATGCCGCCCACGCCCAAACTCCTGCTTAGACAGGTCGCCGAGAGTCAGCGTAAACGGGGTGTGAACATGAATGGTAACCAGCTTTTCTTTCGCCATTTCAGTTTCCTTCTGGCCCCTTCCGGGGCCATTCTGGTTATCAGATGCCGTCCACATAGGACAGGGTTTCTTTGTACACCGGCTCAACAGCACCGAGCTTGCCGTAATAGGTCGCGATCTGATACAGACCACGATACTGAATCGGCACGCTCTGCAGTGGCACCAGCGGATAGCGTACGTACTTCTTATCGTTGGTGTAGGCAACCATGCGGTCTTTACCGCCGACCCCACGCGCTTTCAGCCATTTAACCGCTTTGATTTCCAGCGGGACGCCATTCTGGTGGAACGCGATAGTGTTGACAGACAGATAGGTCAGGAGTGACTGATTGCCTGCTTCGGAAACCTTGCGGCTTGCCAGTAGTGAATACTGCTCTGGCGGAATGCGCAGATCGGATGGCACGACAGAATAGCCAGACGCTGCCCAGGCATTCGACAGAATACTGTTCACGCTATCGAGGATCTCGTCGTTGGTGGAGTTCGCCCAGGTCTTCGGCGCGTTGTTCAGCGTCACACCAATGAGGTTTGCCAGGCCTTTCAGGCCAAGCGCGTTGTCACCGATGTAAACCTGCTCGTCGTTGTCCATCTGCCATTTGAGCTGCATGCCATCGTATTTTTGGGTATCAATCGGACGCCCTACCTGCTGCGCGGCTGCCAGCTCCACAACGGTCCAGCCCAGTTCCATACCCCAGAGGTTCAGCGGATTACCGTCTTTGCCGATATCAATATTCACTCCGGCAATGGCGGTAGAATCCTTGCCTACCCAGTTTTTACCGTTCGGGTTCGCACCGGTACCCGCAGCACCAAAGCTGGTATTCGTCCAGCTGGAAATATCATCTGCGATGGACACATCCTCACGCAGCTGGATATCACGGGTCCAGGTATACCCCACCAGAGGCAGGTTCAGTGTTTGGTCGAGGCGTTCAAGCTCACCGATGAGAAACGCACCGGAGCCGTCAACGGTTGCCTGATCAAAAGTAATCATTCGTCTTTTCCTTAAATCTTCCAGGAGATTTCAGCGTTGCCGTCGGCATCGCCGGCGCCAGTAAATTCTGCGTTAGGCAGCAGAACAGTTTTGTCGGCCACCAGCGTCGCCATAAAACCGCCCAACGGAATATCGATGGTGTCATCAGGGGATACGACGATGTAGACCGGTGCCCCCTTTTTGACAGCGCTGGCATCAGAGCCAACATTCACTGTCATGTAGCCACGCTTCATCGCATCACCAGGAAAGTTTTTATCAGCGCCAACCTGGCGAACCATGTCTGCCTGTGACGTGGTTGGGTAAGGCCGCACGTAAATGCCCTTCACACTGTCGGCAGTATCGCCATCCGCCAGCGGGACAAAGAACCCGTCAGCGTCGATTTTCCCGGCCAGACCATAAGCAGGGAACGCATTAGCGGATTTCAGAATTACCGGCTCTACGGTTAAATCCTGCGGGCGAGAGATAGCCCCGGCAATGCCCACGGGCATCCGGTACAGGTATGCAGTCATTTTTTTATCCTTTTCGGTTAGACCAGAAGTCGGCGTTTTGCTTGTTCAGGGCGGAAATGCTTGTGGTGCCGATACTTGGGCGCTGAGCATCACCCGTTGTGGATCGGGTATTGCGGCCTTTCGCAATTTCGGAGATGGCATTGAAAGCCATGTTTACCGACTGCTTCGGCAGTTTGCTGATATCAGCATCACCCACTACCTGACGCACCAGCGTTTTATCGGCTGCGGCCAGCACATCACGCTTAAAGGCTGTGGGCTTCACCTTACGGCTGAGATCGATACCGGGAATAATGACTTCGGCACGGTAAGCCGAGTCACCGGTAATGGTGGACTCTTCTTCGTCGTCCTCTTCATCACCGGTGGGCTCTTTTTTACCCTTGTCTTCCGGATCATCGGCGTTATCCCCCGTCGGGGTTCCGTCAAGTTTTGCCAGCAGGGCTTTCAGCAAGGTTTTGATATCGTCCTCACCGTCTCCGGTTGGCTCTCCACCCATTTCGGGTTTTTTGTCAGGTAATGGCTGTTGCGGGGAAAGGTTAATGTTGAGGTTAACGCCGCCAGGCAGATCCCCTTCATCACCTGTCACGGCTGCCGGAGCAGAGTCCAGCAGTTCATTCATCGTGTCCGCGTCACCTGTCTTGTGGGCGAAACGAAGTCGCTGTAGCCAGCTTTTCTTTTGAGTTGCCATTGTGTCTCTGTCTCCAATTGCACAACGATTTCCGGCTCTGCCCTTGGGGACAAGAGCCACATGGTTTCCGGTAATATCGACCTGCTCGGCTTTGCCCGGCTCGATCTGCTCATACTCAGCGTCATAGCCGCATGAAACCTGTCGCAGACCTTCTTCAATCAGCTGTATGGCATACTCATCTTTGACGATGATATCGGCCAGCATCAGATCCGACTGGTCGCCTGTTCCGCGCCGGACGTTCTGCGTGTGGCCATGCGCCAGCTCTTTCCAGTTCTGTGGGTTGACCAGCCTGACGTTTCCGTTTCCGTCCTCCGGATGCAGCACCGTAATGCTCATTCCTTCGAACGATGCCAGCGTGGCCGGATGGAATACCTGCTCGGGCGAGCGCCTGACGATGATTTCTCCGGCCGCACTGGGCACCAGCTTGGGCAGGTCTTTAGCTGCATAGATCTGGGTGCCAGTCCTGGCTATTGGCACATCCCTGCACAGCAAAGAACCATCAGCCAGTAGATAGCGAGTTTCGCCCAACTGGGTCTCAAAAAAGTATTTCATGGGTTACCTGCTGAATTGCGGGCATAAAAAAGACCGCTCACTGGCGGCCTGCTGGATATATTCTGAATTACACCTGATTGAAGGAGATAAACATGACTCTTTCCGTAGTGATGCCATGTCTGATACAAATATCCTCTTCAATAGCCCTCAAAATTTCAGCTGGCGGGATGTCGGACCTGAAATCTTTAACGAGTGAGCCGCGCTCGATGATATCGCCGCCTTCGTCATGGATGGTGAATGCAGCAAAAAATGGCTTCATACAAATATCCTTATTCACTTTTCATCCCCCCTGAATATCACCCGGCAGATCCCGATTTCAACGCCAAAAATAGCTATTTTCTTGGCCCCGGGATATGAACCTGTGCCCAACATTTGCAGTTAGGCAGGCACCCGGCATGCCCTGTCATGCCATCCAGCGTCGGCGGGTTGTGCCAGTAAACGAATTTATCCCGCATTTTCTTGTGTGATGGTCGCGTACCAGCCCCCTCTATACGCCACCAATAGCCCTCAGACCCAACAGCAAGCGCACGGGCCTGGGTCAGTGCGCCAGTAGCGCGCCCAATCTCGGTACGGGCAATCATTTTTGCCCTGCCGGCGGCAACATCACCTGACTGCATGATCATCTCGAACAATGCGTCAGGTCGTTCACCGTGAATGGTGGCCTGTATGGCTCGCTGCTGTATTTCATGAACACGGTCAGCGGCCTCCAGCGGCAGGGATTTCATCAACTGGATTTGCCGGTAGACGATATCCTGCGCCACCTGCCCCACTGGCGTATTACCGACCACATCCCTGAGTCCCTCGGAAATCTGCTGTGATACTGACCGCCACTGATGCCACTCCTCTCGCTCCACCTGCAGGAACATCTTTTGCCCCACCATCGCCGCCCAGTCGTCCAGAACGTGCGAATAGTCGATGAGGTGAGTTGCTACGGTATCAGCGCTTGCCTGAGAACCATCGTATGAGCCAGTTACGATCTGATTGATTTGACTGACTATCCCCAACAGGCTTTTCTGGTACTGGATTTCTGAACGACGGCGCTGGGCCGGTTTCAGATTCAGCCTCCTCATACTGCGACTGCGCATTGTCAATATCCTCATCGGTGATCGATGCGCCAATGCCCGTGATATCCGAGGTTTCCCGCAGATCGGTCATCGCTGCTTTTGGCGTCATCAGGCCGTCGGCCAGCGCGGTGCTGATAGCGTTTGTGGTGTTCACCGCTACCGTTGAGCGGTCAACGTCAGACATCTGCCATAGTGGATTGAACTCGAATGTGAAATCGTCGGGTAATGGCTTTCCGAGTTGGGAGCGATGCATGATATCCAGCACCCGCCGCATGGGAAGGCGCAGTCGGCGCTCCTGCAGCGAGCTGACACGATCGTAGTAGTTGGCCAGGTCAGCATCGCCGGTAGAGAAGCCTTTCGGCGACTGCCCGAACAGGCGTACCAGTGGGATTCCGACGGCACCGCTAATCTGCTCAGCAAACTGAGATATAATGTCATCCAGACCGCTGAAGCTGTATTGATGGGCCTCGAACGTATCCTCATCATCCATCAACGTCATGCCTTCGTTGCTCTGGAATTGCCGGATCATATCCATCTGTTTCAGGAAGGCCTCGTAAGCCGGTCCGCCCAGCGCAATAAGACTGCGAAGCTGTTTCACTTTGTAGGTACGCAGATGCGCTTTATAGACAAGCTGGGCCGCGCCAACCGTCGCACTGTCAAAAGCCGTCAGCCGGTCCCAGATACGCTCTACAACCGACATACCCCATTCGTTTTCGGTTATTTTCTGCTGATACGGCAGCGACACACCATCGAACCGAATCAGACGGCTGTGGTGAATGCGCCAGGCCGGGATGCCTGTAGCGGTTGTCACAACGTCGTAGAATTCTGGCTTACCCAGGTCCGGGCCCATATCTTTGATGCGTCGTGTCAGTACCGGGTTAATCATCCAGCGATCGAGCGGGAGGATGCCTTTAAATTTGCCCTCCCCAACTGTCTCAAGCCTCAGAGGGGTGAACGGTGCCTGTCCCTCTATCATGATGAAACCGACAGCACCGCCGTATAGCCGTGACCATTTCAGTACATCATTCAGCGCATCCCAGATCTGCATCTCATCCAGCTGAGACTCAATAATGCCGCGGTCCTTTGCATCGATTTCTGACGTGATACGAATACCTTTGCGGGTCATATCATCAGGAATGGCGTCAACCGCTTCACCAATCACCCAGGATGAACGATAAGACCATTCAATCGCCATGCGGTTGCGGCTGGTGAAGTTTGCCCGGTAAGTAGATGCTGAGTGCTGGTTAGGCGTCTGCATCCCCACACGGGCTACAAAGTTTTCATAACCGTCAGCGGTGGCCTGCGCCGTTCGCTTTCCGGCAGATTTATTTCGTGCCATCAGGCCTGTCTCCCCAGCAGCTCCCAGATATTCAGGGCTGAATTCATTGGCGCGTAACTGATCATCACTGAGTCGGCGAGGTTAGGCGACTTAGTGCCGTCAGGCTGTTTATCAATAACGATTTTCCCCACCCCGTTAATTGAGTAGGTCGGCTGCGAAAGTTCAATAATGAGCTTGTCCTTGCTCTCCATCGTGCTGCTGATGGAGATAATTTCGTCCGGGTTGTAAGTCATACCCTCAACCACGGCGCGGTAGGTATTCTGAAAGAGCTTGCGTAACCACCACCAGCTCTGTGCTTTGGCATTAGCAAAGAAATCTTTATTCAGGCGGGCCGCCTGTCCGTTGTCACCACGTACAGCTTCATCGTCAGGATCGAAAACTGCGCCGCTTCCCCGGAACGGGGTGGCAAGAATTATCGGGCGCCGGGCTGCTTTGCGTAGTTCGTTAATGGCGCGGGCATCACCGCGAACACCAGCCCCCAGACCATCCTCATCGAAACGATACTCTTCGAGGTTGTCCTGTTCACAGAAGCCGAAAACCTTTTCAACAGACTGATAAATATCACTACCCACGCCGGACCATTCCCGCACGTTCTCCAGCAGAAAGCCGTGACGGGTTGAGAAGGAATTTTTATCCCGGCCTTCGTCGGCAACGTCCATGGCCCCCAGTCGTTTACCGGTTGGCTGAATACCCAGTCTGATGTGCGCGTCGACGGCAGCCTGCACCCAGTCTGACGGGATCAGGACACCTTCCGCTGATGCGCTGTAGTTCAGGTCAAGTTCCTGCGCCACCACCACCGGATTATCGATTTTCTCGCACTCCTTGCGGTACCACTCATCATCTTTGCGCGGATCACTGCGCCAGTGGAACGTAAACACGGGAATTTTGCCGCCGTGGCGTTTCTGTGCGAACGGGTTCGCCATGCCATTCACAGAGCTTAGGTCGATACGGCAACGGGTTGTTTGCGACAGCGCAGCATCAATCAGTAACGGGCGCTGCAGGAATGCCGCCTCATCCACCAGATAGAGCGTGGTACGGTCACCACGACCGATATTGTCGCCAGCCTCACCTTTGATGACCGCGCCTGTATCGGGGAACTCAACACGCATATAAGGGGCGTGCTTTTTCTCATTCCAGTTACCGCGAAACTCCACCGGCAGTGTTTCAACAAATTTTCTCGCTTTCCAGAACAGCGCCTTCGGGTCGCCAGTGCTGTCTACATACTCCTCTTTACGGGAGCCGAAGCCGATGACCATTTCTTTGTTGAACAGGCACAGCGAACAGGCCAGGCCGATTGCCGTCCAGCTCAGCCCCATTTCACGACTCTTTTCCGTTATGCCATTCTCCCGGTTCTCCCGACGATCCATAATCCAGTGGATCCACTCCTCCTGTTTAGGGAAAAGCAGAAACGGGATGGTTACCGGCAGGCCGTAGTCGATGTTTCGGGGGTCGGTCGTCATACCCCAGTCGATAATGAACTGGGCCGGGTTGGTACGGTAGAACTCCCGGATAGCTGGCAGTGAGCCCGGGTTATCCCGGATACGCCGCAGGCGCTCCATCCGCCATTCGAACACCAGATTGTAATCCGGGTTTTTGAAGTCGAACGGGAACGGAATAGGCATGGTTTGTACTCTGGAAAAATGCGTAAAAAAGAGGGATTTTTAACATAATGGTCCTTATGCGCCCCGGCCAAAATGGACTCACTGCGGAATTAGTGCGAAGTGTTTATTTATCGTGGTTTACTGCGAAAAAGTCGCAAAAATTGACTGCATAAATCATGCATAAAACTGGACTGTTTTTGCATAGTGATTTTTAGTAACGGAAGTCCTGTTTATGCACGTTTACCCCATCAGCTTTTTGTAGGCCTCTGCGGCTTCCTGCGGTGTGAGATTCGTCACCTCAGTTCGCACTGGCGCACCGTCAGGACCAGACATCTCGGTCTTCTTCGGTGCCTCCCACCCTTCCAGCTCTGCCAGCTGCTTAATCGCTGATTTCGGATCATGCATTTTCAGTTTGATACCGTCCTTCCCGGTGCTCAATTCAGCGATAGCACTCATGGCATCAGGGTCTTGCAGGGATGAATCTTTGAAACTCCAGACGGCCTGAAATACCGGTTGCCCGTCTTCATCTTCACCGACGATGCTGTTACTAAAATTGGCGATGTCGGCGATCGAGGTACGCCCCATTTTAGATAACCGCTTCAGGGCTTCTTCCCGGGTCATAATGGCCTCGTCGATGAGTTCGCCTTGTACCGATTGGAGAAATGCTAAAACGTTACTATTTGATCCTATCTGACTGGCCTTTGACCTTGCCGCATCGCCTTTAGACTTACCTCCGGCCTTTTTATATGCTTCGGTCTGATTCTTTCCTTTAATGACCCAGGTAACGAATTTTTTTTGTAGTGGAGTCAGCACATCGAATAGCTGTTGCTGCTCCGGCGTTAGCTTTTTCGATGCCATATATCCCTCCTGCATTATCGAAGCCCCTCAGTGAAGAGCCTCTGTAATGCCCTACCCGACAAACGTTACTTTGGTTTTTATTATTCTCCGAATGAGCCTGGCCGCTTCTCGTTCCATTTCGTCAATGACTTTCGGTGTAACGGGCATTCGCCTGTACTTACTTCCAATCCAGTCAAATACCTGGTTAATTTGCTCATTGTCAGGTGGGATGACTTCAACATTCAGTTTCGCCATTCTGCGTTTCCTTTTAGGTGTGAGCCTGTCGTACAGGAGCACCGCCCGAGAGAGGTCGCCACCTTTAACGGCGTTCCTCAGGCTCACTTCTGAAAGACTCTCGTTGGTGCGCGTACGATGCGCATAAAAAAGCCCCGCTACTGCGAGGCTCGTTGTTGTTCTGCCTGCCGGATATCAGCCTTATCCCGGTTGCACTGCCCGAGGGCCGACAGCAGGCTAACATTCAGATCCAGGCTATCGCCCCATGTCAGCGGCTGCGGGATCACCGGTTGCGGCGTCTCAGCGGTCAGGCTGGCCGGTAACGGAACCACCGGAGCTGGCACGTAAACTGTCCGCGTACTCCCGCAGCCGGTCAGTTGCGCCAGCAGGAACAAGACGGGCAGCGCAATCATCGTGCGCAACAGCCACTTTGATATCAGACGCGGTTCGCGATGCGTCCAGTGCGATTTGCTCTTTAGCATGCTGATTAGCCTCGCTGATAGCGTTGAAGATTGACGTCATGCGGAGAACGTTGGCAGTAATGGCCTCGGAGGAGCTGGCGCGTTGCTCAGCGGCATCAGCCCGGTTTTTCTGTGACTGGTATAGCCGGTGGTAGTGGTCAGCCGTCCAGACGAGCCCACCAGCCAGCGCCAGCAAAAATAGCCCGGCCAAAACGAGGTAACGGGTATTCATTTCAGACCATCCAGGCAGAGCTGCTTTTCTGCATCCCGGCGCTTAACCAGTCCCGGGAGCACTGTCTTTCCGGCGTATACCCAGCGGGGGAACTGATTGCATGCAGACCTGTAGGCCACCGACCCCTCACGCAACATTAAAAACAGTGTGGATTTCTTCATCGCCGGGCACCCGACGTTAAACGTGATAGAGGTTACGGCGGAGAACGTGTTATCGCTGAGGCTGCGGCCATTGCCGTAGGCGTTAACGCACCGCTCGGCCTCGAGGATGTTTCGTTCCCAATCAGCGGCAATCTGTGCATCGGTTTTCCGCACGCCCGCCTTAACGCCATGGGTATTGCCTATTCCGTCAGTCGGATAGCCTGCTGGGCAGGTATACGGGTCGCGGCGACAGCCCTCTGCATTGCCAATCAGTTCCAGGCCACGCTCATTAGTCCGAACGTGGCCGCTGCTCAGTACAATGGCGATAATCGCCCCCACGGAGCACACCGCGCCAGCGGCACCGCTTTTATTCAGTTTCAGTGCCACGGGTAATTCTCCTCATTGCCTCGGTAACCACCTCGGCCGATGCCGGGCGATCAGCGTGGGGCTTTTTGCTCACATCGTTCAGGTAATCCGCCAGCAGTTGGGTGCGCTTCTGCTCCTCCTCCAGCCGCTTTCGCTCTTCGGCGCGCTTTGCGTAATACGTTTTGATGGTGAAAAACGCAGATATCAGCGCGCCCAGGATAAAGACGTAATCCTGAAGGCTAAGAACAGAGAAAAAACCAAGCATGGCGGACCACCAGTAAGGAAGATTGTGTCCATCGGTCGGGTTCATTCGTTGCATATCCGCACCTCCGGGATCGGGGCGCTGTTGGTAGGTTGGGGTAAGTTGGTCAGGCCGTCAGGCTCTCTTCTGCATATGGGAGATCTGAGGGATTTAGTCTGCGGCCTGAATGGATTATGCGCGTTACGTAGTGGGCCAGATACGAAAAGGCCTACAGATACGGACTCAGAAGCAAACTCCTAATGAAATCTGGAAGCAAATTATCCCTTTTGATATGTTGAGTTCGCTAAAACAACAATAGATAAAAGGGAATGATAAATGACTAAATTCACTGTCAGAGTTGAGCTGCACAGAGCCAGTTCCGACGACTATGAAACTCTACATGATAAAATGAAGTCCAAAGGTTTTAAGAGAACTATCGCTGGTGGTGATGGGACTGAATATCAATTGCCTAATGCTGAATATAACTATTCAGGAAATATCACTCGCTCAGCGGTTCTTGAACTTGCTTATAATGCAGCAAAAACCGTGAAGAATAATCCGTCGGTCTTAGTCACTGAGTCTGCGGGCCGCACATGGCGCGGACTAGATACTATTTAATCACCACATTCATCAGGAGCGCCATCAAAGCGCTCCATTGCAATAAACGCAGCAGCTACGCATCTACCAAGATTTTCGCAATCAGAGACTCCCTCACCAGAGCGCCGAACGATTAGATCAGCCAGCGCCCTCATTGCATGAGCTTGGGCATCGGGATTGAGCTCAGTAAATTTCATAAATGATCTCCAGATACGAAAAAACCCGCTCAATGGCGGGTTCTTAGAAATTTGGCAACTTATCAAATTACGCTTAAATATGGCCTATTTAATCCAGTTTTGCAAGACTTAGTGCAAAATCTGTCGCCTTTTGTTGTGAACGCGTTTTCGAAACCACCACCAGTGCGTCTCCATCAAGGCCGCAGAATAAACTTCGCATACCCCTCCAGCGCTCCGAAAACGTTTCTGACCAGTTCTTTTGATTTACCCCCACCAGCTCCGCCAGGCGCTTCTGCTGATACGTCTCACGCCCGCGCAGCTCGGCCCGCACATCCTGCGCCGCCAGCCAGACCAGTGCCTGTAACCGCTCCCGTGTTTTAGCTGCCACGCGGCGACCAGCCAGCGTCGCGTTAAACTCCTGCCAGCCCCATTCGGTTATTGCTACCTGGTGAGAGAATTTCACGTCGTCGGCGTAGCACCAGACCAGCCAGGCCATATGGTGCAGCTCCAGCGTCCGCAGCGCGCGGCGCCATGATGCGGTGCTGTACTCTACCGGCTGAATCAGCGCGATGGCGCTGCCTTTCGCCCTGCTCTGCTGGCCGGGTATTGGCGGATTGTTCGGGTTAACCAGGCGGCCGGTGACAGGCTCGACAACTTTCATACGTCCGCGGCTTCGCGCCGTCGCCACGAACTGTGCGTTCTCCGCGAACGCCACCAGTTGGCCCTTTGTTGTCCCGCTCAGGTCGGCGGCCGCGATGATGAGTGTTTCGCGCACGTACTCCAGGTATTGGTCATTCATGCCGCAGCCCTCCAGGTTTTAATTTTATTGCGCAGGATCCGGTAATCCACCAGCACTGAACCGGCATGACGAAACAGGCGCAGGCGGCGCCAGTAGGTATGGAGTGATTTAACGGTCATTGCCCTGCCCCTTTTTCAGCTGGCGCAGGTCAGCGCGAGCTTCCCGGCGAATATCCGCCAGTTCCTCGACCGTCCATCGGTGTGTTCGGTTGTCGTTCTCCAGCTCCTGCACCGCCGCTTCTCCAACCTTTCTCACCAGGTTGATGCGGTAGAGCTCGATGTTCCCGGATTTATGGACATTGCAGACGTCGCACTGGAGCTGGATATTGATTCGGGTAAAACGCAGGTGACCGGCGGCTGCCGTCGTTCGGTAGTGGCCGGCATGCCAGGCATTAGCGTTTTTGGTACCGCAGGAGATGCAGCCCTCGCCATTGGCCAGCGCCGTCTCGCGGCAGATGTCGTTAACAGCGCGCTGTGTGAGATCGAGCCAGTGTTTGAGTGGCTTAACCGCCGCTTTGCGCTGGCGCCATGCTTTACGGTCGGCGAGCTGCTGCGTGCGGGATTCGCGCCGCTCTTTGGCCTGAGTTTTCTCGCGCTGGCGCTTATGGAGCTGTAGCGCGTAGATTGCTCCATGATCCGGACAGCACCACCAGACGCTGTCGAACTGAGGATAGAACCAGTCCCGGCAAACTTTGCACTTACGACGTGGGGATTTAGCCATGCTGCTCACCCCACCGCTGCGCCCACTCAATCCGCTGCTGAGATTTTTCGCTGAAAGTTACATCTTGTTCAGTACCAAACCAGTAAATAGCCTCGATAACATCGCACATGTAACGCTTGCTGGATTTTGAGGTGCGGACACCGAAATACACTCGACCTCCACCTATGCCAGGTACTGATTTTTGTGATTCGCCCTGCCTGGTCTGGTTTACCAATACAGTAATGACGTCTTTCCATTCCTCTCTGGTTAGCTTTTCGCCATACCAAGGCACCTGCTCAGACAGGTCTTTCAGCAATGGCCACATGAGGCGGTTTTGTTTTTCGGTACGAGTTTCTTCTCTGGCCTCGATAACCATAGGACTGCGGGCATCAATAGGCAGAGACTGGATGTGAGCTATGGCATTACGCTTTATAGCATCGTTGATGAGGGTGTATTGCTGTTTCACGCGCCACCTCCACAGAGGTTAAACGCCGATAGCAAAAATTCGCTGGCGCCGAATGACGTCAGTGATGGGGAGTGCTGGGTTGCTGGCTGCGCCATGGTTTCTCTCCGTGGCGCATCGGTCAGGTTATCGGGTGTTCAGGCCGATGGGTTAATTATGCCTGGTTTAAATTATTACCGTCAATGCTAGACGCAAGTTCATGAACTATCTCTGTTAATGTTGCTCGTGAGATAACTCTCTCATCCTGGAATAGCTTCCGACTATTAAATCCCCGCGTATCCCTGTCCATTAAAAACCGATCACCAATTTTCATTTGCAGCGAATATACGATCGCGTTGTCAGACTCTCTGACAATGAAGTATGAATCGTTAGTTTGGGACACGACGAGCTCCTTCCGAAGGAAATTAAAACAAGAATTGGCAGGCTGAAAATTGAGCGACCAATTCTCCGAATTAATACTGTACATAAAAACAGTAAGGAATTGATAAGGCCAGTATGCCTAATAATTGCAAAGATTTGCAAGTGATTTATATTATTGATTTTAAACAACATTTAAGATAAATAGAACACGCATTCCAGACTTTCAATCCGTGAATTTTATTTCACAGAAATTTTCATAAAAATGCTGAAAGCCAATCGCAAAATATAAAGCCCCCGCAGATACCCATAGATATATGCGGGGAATATATATCACGCGGCCATTCCTTTTTTGGCACATATTTCCGGAAAGTTAGCTCTGACCAGCGCCGCAGCGAACGGCGGCGGCACGGCGTTGCCGCAGCGCGCCACTTGCTTGTCTTTCGCGTAGCGTTTGCCGGTGTGATCCATATCGATGATGTACCACTCCGGGAACCCCTGAGCACGATACAGCTCATGCGGCTGCAGCATACGCATGCCGATATCGACTATCTGGTACGGGATACCATCGATGTGCAGCAGGCCGTCAGTATCTGCGCCGCAATACTCTGTCAGGAACGTTTTCACCTCGCCTACATGCAAGCCGCCGGCCGTCACCGTCGGCATCGGCTGGTCTATCCGCTGGCCATCGCGGCAGGTTCCGCGCAGTTTCACCAGGTGCGAGGCCACCACGGCGTGATGATCCGTCGTCGTTACCGTGTGTACCGGCTCTCCCAGCGGGACGCCCGGGCCGGTGTAGTTCCCGCCAAAATGTTTAGCGAGAAACGCAGATACAAGCTGAGATTTGCCACCGCCGCCCGCGGTTATCGTGGCGCTCGGTTCGTCAGCGCGATGGCCGATGCTGGCGCCAAACTGGCGGGCAATCACCGGCGCAATAACGCAAGAGTGGTTCGTATTGCACAGCGTATGCAGTGGCTGTTCAGTGCTACGTGGTTTAGCCGAGTATTTTGGCCCGCCGGCGCCAGCGATGAACGGCGTCAGGGCCGCCTCAACCATCCCCAACGCATGCCCGTTACCGCCGGGGCGCGCCGACGTGCCCGCGGTGATGGTCGGCACTGGCGCCGTGAGTTCCTGCCCTGTGGCGCCGGTACGGAATTTTGTCAGGTGCGGCACAGCAATGGCGTAGCCGTGGGTTTTGGTAATGGTCTGTAGCGGCGCGCCCAGCTCCTGACCTCGAAAACAGTCGTATTTACCCCGTGTCGTGGTGTGGTTGCATTTCACGATGAACGGCGCCGGGTTATCCAGTACGAACCGCTGAATGCCGCGGGCAATGCGCCGGAGAGTGTTTTCGGCCAGCGGCCGTTTGCGGTCGAATATCGATGGTGCCGGGATAGACCAGTCGATGCATTCTGCTGCAGTGCGCCACGGCGCAAGTTTTCCCGCCTGTACCGCCGGTGATTTTGGATCCGCATGAGTCGGCTCCGGCCAGCTAATTGGCTGCCCATCGCAGCGCATCACCATGAAAAAACGCCGACGAATCGTCGGAGCTCCATAATCACAGGCCCGCATTTCCCGGTAATCGACATCATAGCCCAGCCCGGCAACCAGCTGCGCAGCCTGCTCGCTATTCTCATCAATTCCCAGAAACTCGCACGCCTCGGCAACTGCCGGATGCCATGCAGGGATACCACCAGAGAGCATTGCGCAAAATGCCTCAAACGTCTCACCTGCGCGGGCCGGATCCGGTCGAGCACCATCAACCAGTGGCCCCCAGGTTTTAAACTCCTCCACGTTTTCCAGCATCATCACGCGCGGCCGCACCGCCAGCGCCCACCGCAGAACTACCCATGCCAGTCCGCGTATCTCTTTTTGAACGGGTTTCGAGCCCTTGGCCTTGGAGAAATGACGGCAGTCAGGGCTAAACCAGGCCAGGCCAACCGGCCGCCCGGCAGTAGCCACCAGCGGGTTAATATCGAAAACACTCTCGCAGTAATGCAACGTCTGCGGGTGGTTCGTGGTATGCATGGCGATCGCGTTTGGATCATGGTTTATCGCGATATCAACGCTGCGGCCAATCGCCATTTCGATCCCGGTACTGGCCCCACCGCCCCCGGCAAAATTATCAACAATAATCTCGTTCACGCGTATTTCCCCATAGCAGCGGTCAGCGCATTAGCTGCCGTAATAATTTCTGGTACCGGTATTTTTTCGAGCCACATACGATTGATGTGATGCTGCAGGCGTTGCTGGTGATGCGCTGACAGCTCCCCGGCGCACTCAACCTGCGCCATGACCATGCCGACCTCGGCGGGCCAGACGGTTTCCGGCACATCTACCAGCAGCAGGCGCTCGAGTTCGATTATTCGCTGAGTGGCGTAATGCAGAGCCGGGTCAATCGTGCTGGTTAAAGCTCCGCTATTAACAAAAATTATCCAATGGGTTTTGTCGTTTTTACCGGTACGCTGCCAGATGGCCGGGATCTCATCGGTGAGGGCAATAATCTCGCTCACTGGTATCTGAGTTTCGTTCCATTTGAAAATGAGCACACCATGTGGCCACAGCACCCTAAATGCCTCACGAAAACCTGCCCGCAGGTCATCACGCCAGGTTAATTTGTTTAACCGGCCATATTTCTTGCCCATCCAACCATTTTCACCAGCGCGCTCGAGGTGCGGCGGATCGAATACAGCCACCGGGAATGATGCATCCGGAAATGGCAGCGCGCGGAAATCTGCGATGATATCGGGGTGGATATGCAGCGACCGGCCATCACATAGGGTATGTTGCTCGTCGCGAATATCGCAGAACACTGCTCGCGGGTCGGTTTTATCCAGCCAGAACATGCGAGAGCCGCAGCACATATCGAGAATGGTTTGTTCCGACATCACTCCCCCTTCTCGCTCGGCTGCTCGCCTTCTACTGACTTTTCCTCATCCATCCTGCGACGGATATAGGCGCGAATTGCATCACGTAATTCCTGACGTTCAACCTCAGTTAACTGGCTCATGCCTGCGCTCTCCCGCCAATAATCTTGTGGATCCGATACCCGCCCCAGTTCTGCCGGCATTCATCAAATACTGTATTCACGCCCGGGCGGCCACTGTCCGGCAACCGGTAATAATTCACCCGCCATGCCCGCTCATCCAGTACCAGCGAACCCTCCCGGACCATTTTTGATACGGCCTGGCTAACCGCGTTCTCGGTGACCCCCACGGCCCTGGCACAGTCCGAAACCGTCATGCGGGAGAATCGTTCCAGATACCACCAGACGGCATCGCGGCCGGTGATGGTGCTGCGTTCGCTGTGCGGCTGGCGGAGGCGTTCGTCATGACCGGCCACCAGCTGATAGCGGATTTTCCGCTGCCCGGGAACGCGCTCCACCTGACCGCGTTTAACCAGCCGCTGCATGGCGGCGCTGGTCTGCTTACCGGTTAACGCCAGCGCGTCAGCGATTTCGCCAATGGCCGCCTGCTGGTGCTGCTGCAAAAACTCAACGATGCGCTGCTGATTCGAAAGTGCCTTCATGCCAGTGACCCCGCAGCCTTGCGGCGGTTGTACTCTGCCAGGAGGAGTTCCGCCGGGCTCGGCCCGCGGTCGGCTGCTGGTGCAGCGATAGCCCGGCGCACCGGCGGTACCGGTTTACCTGCAGCGGCGCGCTTCTCCCAGTTAGCCAGCAGTTCGCCAGCGGCACGGCTCATTTCCGACTGGCTCAGTTGCCCCTCGGTTGAACGATGGCGCAGCTCCAGGCAGATGTGATACAGCACGGGCTGTGGCCACGGGTATTGTTCGCTAGTACCGTAACGATATGACTCCTGGCGCCACGTCCAGTATGCCGACATCACGTCTGTCGCCGTCAGGCCAAATGCACAGCACTCCGATTTGCACCAGGCAACGAACTGCCCTGGTGATGGCAGGAACGGGCGTTCCTGGCGGCGGGCGATCCGCATGCCAGCGTTAATCTGTTCTGGCGTAGTAATGCCGTTCTCGATGAACGCCAGCACCCACTGGCGCCGGAATTCGTCAACATCCGCCTGTGCCTTGAATACCGACATGGCCGCCGGGAACGTGGCGCGCAGCTGGCGAAAAAGCTCGTTAAAAATCTGCGCGGCCTGCTGGCGCGGCAGCTCCGGTACTACCCGATCCACCAGCTGTGGCATGTGCTGACGGTCCAGGCGCTGAATTTCATTTCCGATATTTTTCACAGACGTTCCTCCAGAGAATCCATCCAGTCGGTATTGTCGAGGTCAAGCGAGGCGGCGCCAGCTGCTGGTTTGCGGCCTCCCTGCTGGCGCTGGATGTCGAGCGTGTCCCATTTGGCGCGCAGCTTTGCCGGCGACAGGATGTTGCTGCACCAGAACGCGTCTTTGCTGGCCCAGCGGAACAGCTCACAAATCTGGCGATGGTTTCGGCCATCCAGCTCGCGCATCAGGCGCACGTCGTTGGCCCAGCCGGCGAGGTTGGGAGTTTTGGCGGTGGGTTTGATGGTGTTCACCAGGGCGGCAATCCACTCAGCGCACTGGAGGTCGTCGGCAGTTCCCCACTTGTCGCCCTTGGGGGTTTGGATTGCAGCTTCAGAACGAGATTTTGAAATTCTCGAACGATCATTTAATACGTTAGTATTAAATATATATTGTTCATGATGCGCGGTTCTTTGCGCGCTCATATGCGCGGCATCACCCTTGCAGGCCGCGCCAGCACTGAGTTTCTTATGCGCGATGATATGCGCGGATTTATGCGCGGCTAAATCGTCTATTTTTTCGGCATAATCGGCGTAATTGTTGATGGTGATCACCGTGCCTTTTCGGCGTTCAGCAACCACTGAAATCATCCCCTCGCGCTCAAAAAATGACAGCATCCGCTCGACGGAATGACGGCTTGTCGGATTGCCCTTCCGGTCACATAACGCCAGGCCCAGCAGGTCAGAGGTTGTAACCAGTTGCCCGATGGTTAACGGCCAGTCCTGCCCTTTGAAATTCGCCGTATACGGCTGGCTGGCGGCGTCCAGCAGCAGGTTCTCCCACAGAGTACGCAGGTAAACATCTTTCGCCCAGGGCTGGCGTTTAACGCTACGGAACAGCTGGATGCAACCCAGTTTCTGGTTCTCCACCCGGTTGCTCCTCTCGTTCCCCGGCTCGCCGCCGGGAAATTTGATAATCTCAGCAGTGTTTGACATACTGCCTCCTGTGAATTGATCCAGTAATTCGCACCGAAAGTCGGAACTGTTCCCGCAGTCCGGCTTTCACCTTTTCCGTACTCATAACGACCCCATCACGGTAGTGACTATCGCCATCAACGGCGCGGCCAGGTCCGGATCGAACCGGAGCATTGAAATAATCCCCTCGCTCATTTCCTTCAGCTTCTGGTGCCGCGGCGCGTTAAGCATCACTGCCTGTTTCGCTTCGCTCAATTCCTTCTCCATCGCCGCCAGGCGGGCAATAAAATCATCCTGCGGCAGCAGACAGCCACGAAACTCCAGCGGCAGCACCGCCAGGATTGCGGGCGTCAGCCGGCGCACGTTCTCGCGGTACTGAGCGGTATCGAATCGGTTATCCAGAAACCGGAACAATTTCTGGCGCTGGCGCCCGAGGTCCGGGGAGAATTCGATACCCTCCCCGCCCAGCTCCTGCCATTCCTGGACGATCAGCGCGGCGACAACATCCTGGCCAGCGTGGCCTGCCCAGGCCCGAACGGCATCGCGCACCGCCTCCGGGCTAACCTGCTGATATTCCTGATCGCGGTTTATCATCATTAGCGGAACGCCACCGCTATGCTGTTGAGCAGAAAACGTATACATGGCTACACCTCCTGATTAGGCAGGCCATCAGTGGGATTTGGATAAGCTTCTGGATCTATTTCATGTGGAGTGACTAACCAATTGAGTGCGCCACACAAAGGAAGAATTCGGCGTGGTGGGATTGTTCCACTTCGCAGCCATTTACCTACGGCTTGGGAGGAAATTCCAAAGTGCTCACCTATTGCTGCTTGAGACATGTTTTGACTGATTTTTTTAATCACTTGTTCGTTCATTTTTATCACCCGTTACTATTGGTTCGAAAAACTATACCACTTAAAACTTTAAGTTCCAATAATTTCAAACCAACAGTTCCAGTGAATTATGCAACTGGAGGTTGTAAAATTAATTTATGAACAAGACACCTCACCCCATATTTGCCATGAGAATCCAGCAGGTTATGGATGAGAATGGCTGGAGCATGGCGGACTTATCAAAACGCGTAATGCTCTCTCATACATCCGTGCGAAAATGGGCTAATGGCTTATCTGTAGCTAGCGGTGACCGCCTTAAACGACTTTCAGCCGTAACAGGCAAACCAGAGTATTGGTTTTTTATGGATCCATCGGAGGAGCCTGAAGAGCACCAGCTAGCTAGTGCAATACCTCGCGTTCTCGATGACAAAGAAGAAGCTCTTTTGGCTATGTTTAATCAACTTCCTGAAGCAGAGAAGTTAAGGTTAATAATCCACACTAAGTCTGTATTGCATGAGATGGATCTACTGAAAAATGATGTTTACGACATAATAAACAACGTTAAAAAGTAGTAAGTTGAGCTAAAAGTTTCAAAGGCGGCAATCGAGCCGCCTTTTTAATTACCCCAAATAGAACTATTAGTTTCATTTTTAACTTTACAAACTTAACTTTTAGTTTTAAATTCACCTCATCGACAACAAGCGCATCGTTGTCAGGTTCAAGTTCATGTTCCGCTAGCCGGCGATAAGGCACCGATATGGGAATTCCCATATCGAAGGAGGATGAGGTGATGACAAGAAATCCTATAGTTCCAAACAACGGCCGTGCAGTCCCAATGCGCAACGGCAAAACCGGCGCCGCCTGGCTGGTGTCGTTCGACTATCGCGAGGGGATGTACTGGCATGAGCCGCAGGGCAACCTGCGCAATATCCGCCGCCCGTACCCGTCCCGCCGCGTTGACCCGAACCTGGTACCGGCAGGTACTCGATAATGGGGCCGCTATTCGCGCTGGTGATGACCGTTGGCATGACGAACGGTGATTTTCAGGATGTGGTGCTGGGCGTCTACGACACCGAGAAGCAGTGCCAGCAGGCCGGTTATGAGCAGCGTGTTACCGCAGACTGCTACCCGGTTGAACGGATTATCCCGGCAGGTGAAGTTCCGGCCGAAACGCTGGCTGATACAGAGGGGAAATAACGTGGAAGAGAAAACCTGTGCGTACTGCAAAAAGCCGATTGCGCCGGGCGACGCAGTGACCGGCACCCTGCTCTACATCGGCGGCAGTCAGCTCGCCCGACAGGAGCGCGCTTACTGCTCTGAGCAGTGCAAATCGTACGACCAGATGGCCCACGAGGGCTAACGTAAAAACCCGCCGAAGCGGGCCCTTACGTCCGGTGCCACCGACCAAAGTACACCGGAAACAACAACAAACCACAGAACACCCAATGGGCGCTACCAATGGCCCGGGGATTCTATCACCCGAAATTAAGGATCCGATAATGGAATTCTTCTATGTCGCCAAAGCCTCACAAAAATCCGGTAAGCCAAATGCAATATTCTGGTTTACCGCCAAGACTGAGGCCCGGGCTAAATTACAGGCCCAGGTCACCCTCGAGGATGCCGGCATCGAAACCGGCCGCGGCCAGGACTATAACAATCCGGTTCGCACCGACTTTCCGGTAGTAGACGACCTGCCCGAAGAAGGTGAAGTTGATTTCACCTGGTGCGATCGCTACGAACTGCAGGACGACGGCCGCACCTGGTTGCCGGTCGCGGCGCTAGCCAGCGCGCCGGATGCCGATGACGACGACGAGCCCGTAAAAAGCCATATCATCGACAGCTTCGACCCGCTGATACGCATGTCATTCCGCACGCAGCTGCTGGCGCAGTATCTGTCAGCCGATGCTGAAACCTACCACGTCAATAAGGAGCAGCGCGCCGCCATCAGCGAGCTGGAAATGGATACCGATAACACCTACATCCAGAACCTGCTGCTGGCCGTCGGTAATTTCCCGGAGATTAAAAATTACAAACTAGACGGCATGTGGAAACTCACCGATGCCGTGAAGAAAATCTGGCCGCCCTATAAAAAAGCGCCTGAGCTGGGCCTGATGGTGCAGTTTCTCAAAGCGTGGGTTGGCACCGAGCATATCGACCGCGGCCTGCTGCTGAAAGACTGGGTGGCCGGTGGCCGACCGGGCGCTATCCAGCGCACCGATGTAAAAACGGCAGCTGGCGGCAGTGTGAAAACCGATCGCAATCCTGACGTCACTCACACCCTGGACGTTCTCGATATTGAGATTGCCTGCGCCCTGCTGCCGATGGATTTCAATATCCACGAGCTGCCGGGCGGGATTTACCGCCGGGCCAAAGAAATGGTGACCTCCAAAGAAAGCCCGTGGAAAGAGTGGTCGAAGCTGCTGCGCAGCAGCACCGGTATTCTCGACGTGAACCGTGCCGCTATTTTCAACCTGATCCGTCTGGCGCCGGAAAACATCCATGCCACGCCTGCCGCACATCTGGAGTACGTGAACCGGACGCTGACGGAAGATTTTTCCCGCGCTACCGAACTGCTGGAGCCGGCAGCACCTGCCGCTGAGCCACAGCCAGAATTTAAAAAAGTGGCCGGCGGCCTGTATTCCATTGACGGGCTGATGGGCTCCGCGCCAGCTAACGATAATACCCCGCCAGAAACCACCACTGAGGCCACCAGTAATGAGCAGATGGAAACGGCTGTCCCAGGCGAAGCCGCGGCTGATACTCCGGTTTCAAAAAGCGAAGATGCTGATGGCGCGCCTGCGCCGGCAGATGCCATAACGCCGGCTGAAATTCTGGCGGCCCACTGCCCGGAAATTGTCGGCGCGATCGAAGCTGACGCAAACCAGAACGACGGCGCAGTGAGCCAGATTGTCGCGGATGAGCACCTGCCGGAACCAGAAACCGCTCAAACCGAGCCAGAGCCGCCAGTTTCCGAACCAGCCCCCGAGTACCCGGCTTATTTTGAGCCAGGGCGTTATGAAGGGATCCCAAACGAGGTTTACCACGCAGCCAACGGTATCAGCAGCACACAGGTTAAAGATGCCCGGGTATCGTTAATGTATTTCCACGGGCGCCATATCGCCAGAACCATTAAGCGCGACAGCAGCGACGCGCTGACGTTCGGCAGCCTGGTGCATACCCTCGCGCTGGAGCCTGAAACGTTCGATTCGGAGTATGCCGTGTTCCCGGGCATACCGGACAACGCCTTCACCACCACCGACTCACTGAAGGCATTCATCCGCGAGTACAACGCGGATAAGCCAAAAGCCGAACAGCTGAAACTGACCGGGAAAAAAGAGGAGCTGCAGGACGCGATCCGCGCGGTTTCGCCGGAAGCAATCTTTGCCGATGAGTTCGAGCAGCAATGGCGTGACAGCGTCACAGGAAAAACCATCCTGACCGCTGACCAGCTCGCCGCCGCCACGACTATTCAGCAGGCGCTGTTTAGTCACCCTACCGCTGGCAAGCTGCTCCAGCACCCATCACGCGCCGTGGAGTCCAGCTACTTCGGCATGGATGAGGAAACCGGCCTGGAAGTACGTGTGCGCCCTGACCTTGAGCTTTCGCTGGATGGCGTACGCATCGGGCTTGATTTGAAAACCATCAGCATGGGCAAAGTGAAGCAGGACGCGCTGCGCGCCCGGCTGCATCGGGAAATTATCGACCGCGATTACCACGTCAGCGCCGGCATGTACTGCAACGTCGCCGACTTCGATCAGTTCTTCTGGATTTTCGTTAACAAAGATGATGGCCACCACTGGGTTGCCGTTATCGAGGCCTCGAAAGAGCTGCTGGATTTAGGCCTGCTGGAGTACCAGAAAACCATGTGCGCTATCGCCAGCGCAATGGATACCGGCATCTGGCCAGCACCTATCACCGACGATTACACCGACGAACTGAACGATTTTGACCTGCGCCGCCTCGAAGCGCTGCGCCTGGCATAAGGGAGATCACCATGGAAAACACTAACGTAACCGTAGCTGACCAGAACGCCGTCGTTAACTCCAACATCGCGCTGTTCGATTCCCAGTATCTAAACGCCATCAGCACCTTTGCGAACCTGATGGCTCAGGGCGCCGCCACTGTTCCCAAACACCTGCAGGGCAACCCGGCCGACTGCATGGCGGTAGCGATGCAGGCTGCACAGTGGCAGATGAATCCTTTTGCCGTGGCGCAGAAAACACACCTGATTAACGGCGTACTGGGTTATGAGGCCCAGCTGGTTAACGCGGTGATCTCGCGCAGCGGCGCACTTGCCACCCGCTTTGAATACGAGTGGTACGGTCCGTGGGAAAAGGTTGTTGGCCGGTTCAATGTGCGCAAAAACAAAGACGGTAAGGAATACCGTGTCCCCGGCTGGACACTGGCCGACGAGACCGGGATCGGGATCATCATTAAAGCGCGCCTGAAAGGCGAAGACAGCCCGCGAGAACTTGACCTGCTGCTGGCGCAGGCCAGGGTTCGTAACTCCACGCTGTGGGCCGACGATCCGAGGCAACAGCTCGCCTATCTGGCGGTAAAGCGCTGGTCCCGCCTGTACTGCCCGGACGTAATTCTCGGCGTCTATACACCCGACGAGCTGGACGATCGGCAGGAACGCGACATTACCCCCGTCGTGGACCGTGTAACCCTGGCGGAAATCACCGATGAACAACATGTTCACAGCGCGCAGGAGTCCACCAGCAACATCGACGCCCTGGCCGACGAGTTCCGCGACCGCATCGACGCCGCTGAAACCGTTGATGCCGCTAAAGCCGTCCGGGCCGATATTGAGACCGCCAAAGCAACGCTGGGCAGCGCCCTGTTCACCGAACTGAAAGGTAAGGCGGTGCAGCGCTACCACCAGGTGGATCACCGCAACCGGCTGGAGGCGGCCATTAACTCCCTGCCGAACCCGGACGAACCCGGCGCCGCAGAGATGTTTGCCAGCGTTGAGGCCACTCTGGCCGCAGCGCGCCGGCACCTGGGCGCCGAGCTGTTCGAGCAGTACAGCATCACCCTCACCGATATGAAACCTGAATACGCGGCATAACCGGAGGCGGGAGGCCAGCGCCTCCCGGCAAACCTGATGAAGCACATCATTCGAGGTAAACCGGCGCCGGCGGCCCGGCAGGCCTGCAAAGTCGCGCTGCTGGCCCACCAGCAGAAATTCGGCGATTACGGCCCGCAGCGCCATCTGGTGAATTACCGGATTGAGATCGACGGCCAGCGCTACAGCGTTGAGGTGGTCAACCGCCAGAGCAGCTATGTCGCCACCGCATTAACCGGTCACCGGCATCTGGGCGCCCTGCCCACTGAAATCGGTTGATTTTGAATTATCACGAGCAAACCTCCGTGCTCCATATACTGTGCACGAGGTCTGGAGAACCCTATATGTCTCAGGTCATTTTCAACGAGGAGTGGGTTGTAGAGGCCAGGCTGACGGAGCGAACCGGTTTAAGCGATCGGCAAATTGAAAAATATCGACAGGGTTGCTGGATTGAGGGAATTCATTTTAAGCGCGTTTCACCATCAGGTGAAAAAACAACGCGTGGAACGACCTGGTACAACTACCCGCGAATTAATAAATATATTCAGGATGCATAATGGCAGCGTTACCAACCGGCGTCGAAATCAGGAAAAATAAAATCTGTATCTGGTTTATGTATCGCGGTAAACGGTGTCGTGAAGTCATGAAGGGGTGGGTAAACACACCATCAAATATTAAAAGGGCGGGAAGCCTGCGGGCGGTAATAGTCAGCGAGATAAACCTCGGAGAGTTTGACTATGCCGCCCGGTTTCCTAACTCACAGAAGGCCTCTCAAACCAGACCAGGGGCGAAGATTGAAACCTTCGCCGAGCTCAGTCAGACATGGCTCACAAGCAAACAGGTCGAGCTTTCAGCTAATACTCTGAGGAAAACGGCGTCACAATTAAAAACACTGAACCACATTGTTGGATGTGACTCCGTTATCAGCCTGATTAGATACAGCGATATTCTGAAATACCGAAATGAGTTACTCACCGGGCAAACTTTTTACGACATAAAAATACGCGGAAACAAAATAGGACGTTCTGTACGTACAGTAGATAACTATATATCTTTGCTTTGTTCTCTTTTACGCTTCGCTTATTTTTCTGGTGCTATTACCGGCAAACCATTTGAGCGAGTGAAGAAATTACAGAAAAGCAAAACAAAACCGGATCCATTAATCAAGAGTGAATTTTCTCAGTTAATGCAAAGTGAAAAAGGACAAAGCCAGAATATGTGGCGGTTTGCGGTCTATTCAGGGCTACGCCACGGCGAACTGGCAGCTCTGGCCTGGGAAGACGTAGATTTGAAGAATGGTACGGTGCACGTGAGCCGTAACCTGACTGCACTGGGTTTGTTTGTTCCACCTAAAACGCAGGCTGGCGATCGCATCATCACCCTGCTGACGCCAGCACTGGAGGCTCTGAGAGCGCAACATGCTTTAACTGGCGGTCAGCCGCAGTCGGAGATCACCCTGCATCACCGGGAATACGGACTAACAGAACAGCAGCACCTGAGATTCGTTTTCATTCCCAGAATATGTAAGGGCGAGCAAAAACCATACTACTCTCTGAGTAGCATTGGGGCTCGCTGGAACGCAGCGGTAAAACGCGCTGGTATTCGTCGCCGTAATCCGTACCATACGCGGCATACTTTTGCCTGCTGGTTACTATCGGCCGGTGCCAACCCATCATTTATTGCCAGTCAGATGGGGCATGAGAACGCGCAAATGGTGTATGAGATTTACGCTACCTGGATTGATGAACTGAATGGCTCACAGGTCGAAATGTTGAATGAAAAGCTTGCTCTGTAAATCACGATTTGCCCCCTATATGCCCCCTTTGACGATTGAGATGCTATAAAATGCAAGAAAATCAAGAAATTAACAAGAAAGAGCAGTACAATCTGAACAAATTGCAGAAGCGCCTGCGCCGGAATGTTGGTGAGGCGATTGCCGATTTCAATATGATTGAAGAAGGTGACCGGGTAATGGTTTGTCTGTCCGGCGGTAAAGACAGCTATACCATGCTGGAAATTCTGCGTAACCTGCAGCAAAGCGCCCCAATAAAATTTAGCCTGGTGGCGGTCAACCTCGATCAGAAACAGCCTGGATTCCCTGAGGATGTACTGCCGGGTTACCTTGATAGCATTGGCGTCGAATATAAAATCGTTGAAGAAAACACCTACGGGATCGTAAAAGAGAAGATTCCGGAAGGCAAAACTACCTGTTCCCTATGCTCCCGCCTGCGTCGCGGAATTTTATATCGCACAGCGACCGAACTGGGCTGCACCAAGATAGCCCTGGGTCACCATCGTGACGACATCCTGCAAACGCTATTTTTGAATATGTTCTACGGCGGCAAGATGAAGGGAATGCCACCGAAGCTGATGAGTGATGACGGTAAACACATTGTTATCCGTCCGCTGGCTTACTGCCGTGAGAAAGACATCATCCGTTTTGCTGAAGCGAAAGCCTATCCGATTATTCCATGTAACCTCTGCGGTTCTCAGCCAAACCTTCAGCGTCAGGTTATTGGCGATATGCTGCGCGATTGGGACAAACGCTATCCGGGCCGCCTTGAGACTATGTTTAGCGCAATGCAAAACGTTGTTCCATCTCACCTATGTGACGACCAGCTTTTTGATTTTGTGCATCTACAGCATGGTGATGAAGTTATCGATGGAGGTGATCTGGCCTTTGACCGTGAGGAAATTCCTCTGCGTCCGGCGGGCTGGCAACCTGAAGAAAACGAAGAGTCTGCGGTTCAGCGCCTCGACGTTGTTGAAATTAAATAATTTTCGCCAAAATACATCGACCCTCACAGCGGGTGAGGGTCTGGTGATGGTGGCTCCGGTAGCGGCTGTGGTTTAGGTATTGGATCTGGAACCGGCACCGGCCCTTGAGGTAACGGAGAGTCATAGTCTTTTACAATTGTCATTGCAGTGTGCTCCATCTCGTTTTCTTGAGACTAGTCACAGAGCAGCTTCCATACCAATTTTGGATGAAAAAAAAGCCGACTATTCAAGTCGGCTTTACGAATCAATTGTGCTATGCAGTAATTCAAAAAAGGAAGTAAGACAATATGGAGCGCAACGCCCATCGCTTGACGTTGCATTCACCTGCGAGATGAATGATGCCCCTATTGCAGGCTGACTTTATTGACCTCGCTCAATTTCATGCATCTTTATCAACAACAATTGTTTGACTGTGTATAAATCACAACCATTTGCTGCGATGCAGCCACCATGTCACGCCGCCTATCAGCAGTACCAGCAGCACGCAAAACAGTGAAAAGCCGAAATGAGAGCCGCCCCCCGGAATTCCGCCCAGGTTGACGCCAAATAATCCGGTCAGAAAAGTACTTGGTAAAAAGACTATAGCCATCAGTGACATATTGTAGGAACGACGGCTTAAAGACTCCTGCATGATCTGACTAATCTCATCAGCCATAATACCGGTTCGTGCGATGCAACCGTCGATTTCGTCTAGTCCTCGCCCAAGCCTGTCGGCGATATCCTGCATTCTGCGGCGCTGATCGTCGTCCATCCATGTCAGCTTTTCACTGGCCAGCCGCGCGTACAAATTACGCTGTGGTGCCATATAACGTCGCATAACAATCAATTGTTTACGAATCAGAGCCATAATCCCACGTTGCGGAACCTGCTGGTCGAGCAAATTATCTTCCAGATCGATTATTCGGTCGTGAAGCTCTTCAATAAATTCCGTCGAGTGGTCGGTCAACTCATCGCATACATCCACCAGCCACGCCCCGCAATTTTCTGGACCAGTGCCCTCTTTTAGCTCGTTTATCACTTCATCAAGCGCCAGCACCGGCCGTTGACGGGTTGAGATAATCAAGCGCTCATCCATATAGATACGCATCGCAACCAGTTGTTCAGGGCGCTCTTCGGAATTGCCGTTAATACAGCGCAAAGTCAGAAGTGTTCCTTCACCGAGACGCGAAACTCTGGGCCGAGTGCTCTCGCCAGCCAGGGCATCACGAACCGAGGCAGGAATGAGCGGCGTAGTGGCTATCCAGTCGGCACTCCCCTGGTGGGTATAGTTTAAATGAAGCCAGGCGGGGTTATCTTTATCGATAACATCATCATCGTTGATAGGCGTTACGCCCCCCTTGCCGTCAAACCGCCAGCTGAATACCGCGTCGGAAACCTTAAGATCCGACCCTTTAATGGCTTCCACGTAAAACCTCGTCTATTAATCTCAATACTGTCAGTCTAACTTTAGCGTAAGCTGAAGCAACCATCTTGCGGGTAAGCGACTCATTTTTAGGCTATCTGCGGGGGAAAACGACGAAATAATCGTTAAGAAAAATTTATTGCTGGAAGTTTGAACATTTTCAATTGAGTTGAAAACTACCGTAGCTGGCTATCTTTAGAGCCACGACGGTTATATCCGGCAAAAACAGAATCCTTAGCATCCTGTTCTTGTTGGCAGGAAATACATAAGCGCACCCCCGGAACCGCTTTACGGCGTGCTTCAGGAATCGGTTCACCACAGTTGGCGCACTCGGTCAGCCCCGGGCCGGACGCAATATGATCGCGAGCTCGCGCAACAGCGTCGTCAACGGTGGAATCTATCTGTTGTTGTACCGCATCATCATTAGCCCAACCGGAAGCCATCGCTTTCTCCTGTTATGGCAAGATATTGCTAAAAGTATAATGCTCAGGTCAAAAAAGAGAGAACAACAAAGCGACAGGAAAACTCATAGGCCAGGTAAGACCGACAAGCACAGCGCTAAGAAGTCTGATGCCCGGAGTTTCTTTGGTGAGAAACCAGGTAATAAAAGCAGAAATCACCGACATGATGGCGTAGAAAACCAGCATGTGTTGGTAGAGAGTCATATCTAAAGATTTTTAAATGTTAATGATCACTCGTCAATATGCGTCAAAATGTGACGAATATCAAGTTAAGTGCCACAAATATATAAAAATGCTTCGCCATTAATGCCAAGCGTTACGGCACAGGGTTGCCATAATTTTAGCAACCTCCATAACAATAATATGTGCCTGAACTGACTCATTTACTCCTGTGCCGACGCTTCCCCCGTCGGCTTTTTTTGTCATTTACGCCGGATTTCGGCGTTTATCGACCCATTCTTGTATTTCTACGCCGAATGTATCCGGCGCCTTACGCATCATGGTTCGCGTCAGATCCAAAATCGATGTCCGGGCCAGACTCTCTTCCATTTGGCGCTGAGCGTCATCCATAACCATTCTTACCCCGCATCGCCCTGCGCAGGCCCATTCAGGCGGGCTATCATTGAACATAGCCATACGCTGGCGTACCTCGCGGCATTCAAAAACCTGCCTTTCGCCATCAATCGCCTGTGCCACATCCAGCACGCTAATTAACTCAGCTCCGCGCGCAAGCTGAAATCCACCGCCTTTACCCTCACTACTCACTACCAGCCCTGCCCGCGCAAGTTTGGTAAAAACCTTCGCCAGATAGTCATAGGGTATCCCATGCAACTCAGCTATTTCACGCACGCTCATTTCGCAGGCCTCACCGCGGGCATCTACCATACACATCAGGCTATGCACCCCGTACTCCACGCCGCTGCTGTAAAAAGCCATGACTATCTCCTAATAAAATGGTCGTAGTTATGATACCAGAAAATCGCAAAACAGAACATAAAATGCCCTTACATCCAAACAAAATGGGAAGTTTCGTCCTTACTACATCTAGATTTAAGTTCTTGCCAAAATATACTACGACAATTATAGTCGTAGTTATTGAGGCAATGTATCGAATCATCAGAGGTAGCAATGAAAAAGAATATCGTCATCATCGGTGCAGGTTTCGCAGGCATGTGGGCGGCATTAAGCGCGGCTCGTCTGGCCTATCTGAATCAACGTTCAGATATTGAGGTTACTGTATTGGCACCACAGCCCGAACTGCGGGTACGTCCCCGCTTTTATGAACCCTCTCCGACAACGCTGGGTGCACCTTTGCTCCCATTATTCACCGCAACCGGCGTGCATTTTTGTCAGGGTCTGGCCGAAAAAATTGACGGCGAACAGCGCAGAATCAGCTATCGCAATCAGCAGGGCGAGTTACAGGAGTTGAAATATGATCGCCTGATTCTGGCCAGCGGTAGCCAGATAGATCGTTCGGCTATCAGCGGTGCTGAGCGCTACGGCTTTGACATTGACACCATGGAAGGTGCCGAACGTCTTGATAAACATCTCCACTCTCTTAGCACCGCTGAGGATACCCCTGCTTGTCATAACATCGTGGTAGTAGGCGGTGGATTAACCGGTATTGAACTGGCAACTGAATTACCTGCCCGCCTGGCGGCTATACAGGGGGCGGGTCATACGACGAGAGTGATTGTTATCGACCGCGCCGAAAAACCCGGCGGCCAGTTCAGCTCAGATATGAGCGCAACCATTGCTGAAGCAGCATCAGCGTTAGCCATTGACTGGCGCTCTAACTGCAGTATCGAGTCAATACGCGAAGATGGCGTGATGCTGAATGACGGTAGCTTTATTGAGACTCGCACAGTGATATTAACCGCCGGGGTAAAAGCCAGCCCGCTTACCAGTCAGCTGGCTGCAAGCCGCGATAAACGCGGACGCTTAGTGGTTGAGCCAATGCTGAATGTTGCCGGTTTATCCGATGTGTGGGCAACCGGAGACGTTGCTCGCGCAGCCTGCGACGATCGGGGGCACCTGGCGTTGATGACCTGCCAGCACGCTATCCCCATGGGCAAATTTGCCGGACATAATGCGGCGGCCAGCCTGATGGGAATTGAAGGGCTGCCATATTCCCAGCCAAACTATGTCACCTGCGTCGATCTGGGTGCATGGGGGGCAGTTTATACCGAGGGATGGGAGCAGGATGTGAAATCTACCCGCAGTGAGGCTAAGGAAATCAAAATTCAAATTACCAATAAACTCATTTACCCACCGGTAGCGGAAAGAGAAGCAGCTTTCACTCAGGCCGATCCTTTGGCCCCTTTTGTATAAACCGCCATTAACTAGCTTCCTTGCCGTAACAGGCTGAAGGTACATAGTGTAAAGCGAAATATTGACCACGCCATAGAGCGTGGTTTTTCTCATAAAAAAAGCCCGGATGGTGGCATCCGGGCAGGAAAAGAGTATTACATGCAGTTAAATCATTTCTTGGCGCAGTTTTAGAACTAAGACTTTTGCGCAAACTCACTATCTCCCGTTGACCACCTAAGATCAATGATAAAAAATGTGCTTAGCAACAAATAGTTAGCTTTAACATGTTGGGCATCGAAAGCTCGCTAAATTCGCCTGAATATCGCTATTTAATGCATTTCATTGCATGAGATTTTTCACTGTTTAAGCCAAATGTACTCACGCCCATTTACCCTGGCATTTTAAAAAAATGCTCCAGATAAACCGCCATTACTTATTATTAAGAATGGTATAACCCACCAGTTTCCACTGAGCCTGGTTATATACAAATACTACGGACTCACTGCGCGGCGTTTTTTCATTAGCAAATTTTGCCAGATAATTCACCGTTATATACTGGCCAGGCGGTACTTTGCCGGGTTTAGTGAAAGATTTATAAATAGTATTGATATAGTCCCGGCTCATCAATTTACCCATTTGATGATGGGTGTTTTGCAAACTGGAAATAAAGTCTTCCCGATTAACACTATGCTGGGCCAGTTCGGAGGAGGCATCCCATACGCTACCAATTTTTCCCGCATCACCGGTATCAATATAATGCATGATGTTTACTGCAACCTGGTTAATCTGAGGCGTTAGTGCATTAAGCTGGCTTTCCGGGAAGACGACTTCGCCGCCAGGCTGCGCAGTGGACGATGCCTGGCCGCTGGTACTTAACTGGGACTTTTTCTGAAGCTTTTGTACATAAATATATCCGGAACCAGCAATCGCAATCAGTAGTACCAGACACAAAGAAAATTTAAGCGTTTTATTCACAACAACTCACTTTAAACAACAAACCAGTTAGTAACCCTCCGTGATAATTTTCAGTATTCACGAAGCAACTGGCTTATTTCACCGATAACTCCAGGAATTATCCATCCTGAAATAAATCGGAACAAGGTGATTTGATCAAAAACCGCTTAAATTCCATTCCCTGTCAATTAACCTGTCCAGCTTCGGTTCCAGTTTTGATCTGGCAGATCAAGTTGTTGGGCCGGTACACCGTAAGAAGAATCGGCCTTACCTGCTTTACATGGCGCGCTGGTGCTATTTTTGCCAGGGTAAAGCGAATTATCAGCCAGCGTCCCGCTGCTATCGGTAACACTTATCTGGCCCGGCTCAGCCTTTACATGGGCAAACAACACGAAGCGATCGGTTTTTATCGGCCCCTGGCCAATAATTTGTTGAATGCGACCACAGGTATAGACGAAATATTCATTGTTATACCAGGGTGAATTATAGACCCGTACCTCCAGCCCGCTCAGCCGGTTCTGATGCCATGTTTTACTAATCAGATGCTGACGGCTGGTTTTAAAAGCCTCATAGGCAATTTCGTCAACGGTAGGCATGCTCTGAGCACCAGGCTTGCAGCCCATCAGGCACGCCGCAATCGCGACAAGCAGAATTGGTTTCATCACTACATCCTTGTCTGGCAGGTTATTGCTTTCGGGCAAACGATCCTCGTCCGCCGATCAATCAAGGTATAACACCCACTACGTACAATTCAATTTGCAACCAATTCAATGAGTGCGATTTATTCTCCAAACCAAAGCGTTTTCACCCTAAAAGTAAAAGAGACACATAACAGCTCAAAGTGGTTAGCGGCAAAGCATTAGGAAAAAAGAGCGGACGCCGGGCTATGTTGCCCGGCGTAATATGAGGTCTACCTGGCGAGGGCCAGGCGAGCAATCTGATATAACGCATTAATGACAAGGAATGCCAGTAAACACCAGCCAGCTTGCCAACTCAGGTTAAATATCGTCTGGGCAAAATACGTGGACAAATAATCAATTAGCGTTGTGAGAGCATTCATGTTCCCTCCCGGCTAAGCGTCAACCTGGTATCAGTGGCCAGCGCAGATAACAAACTCCAGAGTCTGACGATAGATATCATTGAGAATAACGTTCTGCTCGGATTCAAGGTTTTTCATCAGAGCGCTGACCACGTCATCATGGGCTACGTAGCCTTTCTGCAGCAGCAGATCGCTTTCAATGATTTTGAGCAGTACTGATTCTGAAATGTATTCGGCGGGAATATGGTGAACAACTGAACTACGGGCGACCTGACTCATCACGACATCCTTGTTACGTGAAAACTACGATTAACCAACGGCGCTTTCCTTACGCCGAATCTGCCGATAAAAGTAATCTATGCCTAGCAACAACGCAACTCCTGTTGTTGCTATTGTGCGCCGGGTCATCACTATTTCGAATTAAATGAGTAATAGATACAAAAATGGCGCTCCTGCACGTATATCCAGCTGAAAGCCTTGTTAAAGCACAGATGTCTCATTGGCTGGCTGGAAAATGCTCCACGGTTTGCTATACAAACTATTAACCCCAGGGAGCGACAGAAGGATAACGTTATGACGCCAATTACGGAGAATGCACCGGCCATTATCGAAAAAACCATCGATTTTATGGCCTCAACCTATGCGTTTCGCGAGTATCTCAACCAGGCCTATCCTATTGAGACTGTGCTAGAGGCAATTCCTGAATACCAACACGCCTTTTTTCTCCAGCGACTCGAGCACTATCGCGAGATCTACACCCCGGCCAGCAAACGCAAAGCTGTGCCAACCAAAACTGAATAGACCTAACCGCAGGCTGAGATCAGCCTGCGGCCAGGCTAGCGCAGAGCTCAGTAAGACTAAAACAAAAAGTAGA
This sequence comes from Salmonella enterica subsp. enterica serovar Choleraesuis, assembly GCA_022846635.1. GTDB lineage: Bacteria > Pseudomonadota > Gammaproteobacteria > Enterobacterales > Enterobacteriaceae. Next base: position 1,936,720 of record AP025685.1, on the reverse strand, counting down.
TAAAATAATGTCCCGACACAAAAAACATGGCGGGACATCAGTAAAGGTATATTGAATCAAAATAAACCCGATTAATCAGGGCTCGCTGGCTAGTGTTTCAAAATATACATCGTCCTGGTGTATGCAACATCCTCGGGGTTTGCAATGGGATAACCCTGTAGCCACGGTTTAATCAACCGTCCATTGGTGTACTGGTAGATTGGGGCAATCGGGGCCTGCTCAAGAATCACTTTCTCCGCCAGGTTGTAATCAGTATTACGAGCCTCTGCGGTATTCTCCAGCCCCACCTTTTGCATGATCTTGTCATAACCTGGGCTATTAAAGCGGGCAATATTGCCGCTATGGCTTGAGGTTAATAGCGACAGGAAGGTTGAGGGCTCATTGTAGTCCCCTACCCATGAAGCACGGATAACATCAAAATTTCCGCTATTGCGACTGTCGATATAAGTTTTCCACTCCTGGTTTTGCAGTTTCACATCTACACCCAGATTTTTTTTCCACATCGACGCTACCGCAATGGCAATTTTCTGGTGATTCTCCAGCGTGTTATAGAGCAATGTCAGCTTAAGCGGCTTGTCCGGTCCGTATCCCGCTGCCTGCAGCAGCGTTTTAGCCTGCATATTAAGCTCTGCCTGGCTCGCCTGCTCGAGCGGCGAAACATCAGGTTTAAACCCGGCCGTTACATCTGGCGTAAAATGCCATGCCGGTTTCTCACCTGTACCCAGCACCTTTTCAGCAATAATCCGCCTATCAATAGTCATATTCAGCGCCTGACGCACGCGCACATCGCGGGTTGGGCCTTTCTGAGTGTTAAAGGCATAGTAATAGGTGCCTAATTGCAGCGGTGTGTAAACCTGTCCGGGAATATCTTTTAGCAGTTTGCGGTACATATTCTTGGGGAAGGACTCGGTAATATCGATATCACCCGCCAGATAGCGCTTGGTAGCCGCTGTTTCCTGGTTGATAGGCATAAAAGTGACCTGATTAATTACGGTCTTTTTGTCATCCCAATAGTGAGGATTACGCACTGCCACCAGCTTCTCATTCACCACCCGAGATTTTAAAACATACGCACCATTGCCCACTAATTTACCTGGCTGAGTCCATGCGCTTCCAGACTTAACGATAGCCTGCTCAGGCACTGGATATAGCGCGAAGTTCACCGTCAGGTTAGGGAACCACGGTAAAGGCTTATCAAGCGTAACCTGGAGCGTATAATCATCAACGGCTTTAACCCCCAGTTGATCTGGCGGCAATTTACCATCAATGATTGCCTGCGCATTGTGGATATTGCCCAGCGCCGCGAACCAGGCAAATGGCGAGGTCGTTTTGGGGTCCACCAGCCGCCGCCAGCTGTAAACAAAATCACCCGCCGTGACCGGTTTACTGTTTGACCATTTAGCGTCCTTGCGCAACCGGAAGGTCCACACCCGGTTATCGCTACTGCTCCAGCTGAGTGCCACGCCTGGGATCATATTGCCCTTAGCATCCTGATTTACCAGCCCTTCAAAAAGATCGCGAATAACCTGAATTTCCGGCAATCCCACGGCTTTATGTGGATCTAATGACGATGGTTCATCTTTGATGTGACGGACAACCTGCTGACTGGCAGCCAGCTGAGTGCCTGGCGGCACATCTGCAGCCCAGGATGATAAAGACGCGCTGACAAGCAGCAACGCACAGCAACTCAGACGGAAGGACGTTTTCATGCAATACCTTCAAAAATGGCAACAAGCTGTTGCTAATGAGCAAACCGGGGGTTAAGCAAAACAAACCGTGCCCGGCAAATCAATTAGTAACATCAATAAATTTTGCCGAACGCCGGTTTTCACAGCAATATCTGGTTTCATTTATGAATTTTCCCCGCCTGCGATAATAATAATTACAGGCTCCCTGGTAAGGATATTGCCATGACAACTCTTCCGCGCCCTCTTCGAGGCCAACTACCGGCTGGCGTTAGTCACTATGGGGAATCATTGCTCGGGGCACCGTTACTGTGGTATCCGGCACTGCAACCCGACGCTCAAAGCGGCCTTATCATTGCCGGTACCCATGGTGATGAAAATGCCGCAATGGTGATTTTATCCTGCGCGCTGCGTACCCTATCCCCGGAACTGCGCCGCCACCATGTGATTCTGTGTGTGAACCCCGACGGATGTCAGTCTGGTCTGCGCGCCAATTATCGGGGCGTCGATCTCAATCGTAATTTTCCAGCGGCAAACTGGCGTCCCGGCGAAACGGTTTATCGATGGAATAGCGCCGCCAGCGCGCGTGACGTTCGCCTGTCAACCGGGGAACACGCAGGCTCAGAACCAGAGACCCAGGCACTATGTGCGCTGATAATGCGCCAGCACCCACGCTGGGTTGTTTCGTTTCACGATCCTCTGGGATGTATTGAAGATGCCCGCCATAGTGAGCTGGGCAACTGGCTGGCAACAAAGTTTAATCTGCCGCTGGTAGCGAGTGTTGGATACGCCACTCCCGGTAGTTTCGGTAGCTGGTGTGGCGATATTGGCCTGCACTGCATCACCGCCGAACTTCCTGCAATCTCGGCGGATGATGCCAGCGAACGCTATCTGGATGCTATGGTGGGGTTACTTCGCTGGAAGGCGTGAGACGCAAAAATCCCGTACTGAAATTAAGCGCGGGTTCAACATCCACCTCCAGCCAGGTCGGTCCATCAAGATCGGTAAAACGAGTGCCCGGCGTAACAGGTAGCGCCGCTGAAATTGCCCGCGAAGTGCACAGCATACAGCCAACCATGACCGCAAAACCCTGGCTACGCGCAGCCTCAGCCAGCGCAAGCGCTTCAGTCAATCCGCCGGTTTTATCTAATTTGATATTGACCATATCGTAACGGCCGGTTAACGCCTTCAGGCTGCTGCGAGTGTGGCAGCTCTCATCGGCACAAATAGGCAATGGGTGGATGAAGTTCTCCAGCGCAGCATCTTCATTGGCCGGTAGCGGCTGCTCTAGCATCGCGACATTCAGGTCTGCCAACAGCTGGCAGCGAGCGGCCAGTCCATCACCGTGCCAGGACTCATTCGCATCCACAATCAACGTCGCACCGGGTACCGCGCTTCGAATGGCCACCATTCGTTCGGTAATCAGCCTATCGTCGAGTTTTACCTTCAACAGATTCGCGCCCTGCTGATAGAGCTGAATCGCCTGGCGTGCCATATTTTCGGGGGTATCGATTGTCACAGTCTGAGCGGTTATCAGCTCATCTGGCAGAGCCACATTTAGGTACTCGGTCAACGTTTGCCCACTTCTGCGGGCCTCCAAATCCCAAAGCGCACTATCCAACGCATTTCGTGCGGCCCCAGCCGGCAGCTGCTTTTGCAACGTTTCACGGGTCATACCGGCTTCCAATGCGGGTAACAGCGTGGTTATCTGCGCCATCACCGAGGCACAACTCTCGCCATATCGTGAATAAGGCGTGCACTCTCCGACGCCCGCAAAACCATCCTCTTCCAGCTCTACCACCACGACATCGATCTGGCTACGGCTGCCGCGAGCAATGACAAAAGGAGAATGCAGCGGCCAGGTCTGCTGATATATCTTCACGGTTCTCATAGCTTTTCCCTGTTAACGTTCACTTTGACAGTATAGCGAGCGCCTCTGCCGGGTGTGTGCCGACGATCGTTTCTGCGATAAATGACCGGATTATTCAGACTTTGTATATAGGGTCATCCCGGCAAACGGATACGACTTAAGCGTAGTGAGAATGATGTAAAAAGATTATTTGTGAAATTTTGAGGGGCTAAGACTTGAACAAAATTGAAGAAAAAAAACCAGCGCCGCAGAGAGTTGTTACATAGTTTTTTATATTCATCTGCATCCCGATCACTTACACTGGCGTTGAAGTTAACTATATGTAAACAGGAAAATAACCATGACGCAACTTGTACATTTCCAGGGTAATCCGGTCGCGGTCGCCGGTCAGATCCCACAATCCGGCACCAAAATCGCTGATTTCACACTCGTCGCTAAAGACCTGTCTGACGTCGCACTGAGCCAGTATGCCGGCAAACGTAAGGTACTGAATATTTTCCCAAGCATCGATACCGGCGTATGCGCCGCTTCGGTTCGTAAATTTAACCAGCTGGCGGCTGAGCTGGAGAACACCGTAGTACTGTGCATCTCTGCCGACCTTCCTTTCGCCCAGTCACGTTTCTGCGGCGCTGAAAACCTGAGCAACGTGGTCACTCTGTCCACCCTGCGCACTCCGGCATTTGGTGAAAGCTATGGCGTAGCCATTGCTGATGGCGCACTGCGCGGCCTGCTGGCTCGTGCCGTTATCGTGCTTAACGAAAAAGATGAAGTTATTTTTAGCCAGCTGGTGAATGAAATCACCGAAGAGCCAGACTACGAAAGCGCGCTGAATGCGCTGAAAGGCTAAAAATTTCGGTTTGAAGATCAGACCGTTAGGTCTGTGCGGTTAAGCGCTGTAAAGCAAAAAAGCTACCCGTTTGGGTAGCTTTTTTATTGCCGGATTACTCTTCGCCTTTACGCTGACTAAGGCCGTATTCCCGCAGCTTATTAGCAATTGCGGTATGTGATACGCCCAGCCGGCGCGCCAGTTTACGCGTGCTGGGATAAGAGCGATAAAGCTGGGTTAAAACCGAGCGCTCGAAACGACGGGTGATTTCATCCAGTGAGCCCTCAATCGCCTCTTCACCAACCGGCAGCGTTGCCGCATCAAAATCTGGCAGCATGATGTCCTGCCCACGCAGTTCATAGCCCTCAAGTTGAGTTAACGCGCGGTAGACGGCATTCTTCAGCTGGCGCACATTGCCAGGCCAGCTATAGCGCACCAGTGTATGCCCCAGGTCTGAAGCAAGCTTAGGACGAGCAACTCCCTGCTCATCCGCAAAGCGCGCCACGAACAGCTCGCACAGCGGCATAATATCCTGAGGCCGGTCGCGCAGCGGCGGCAGGTTTAGCGTTAACACATTAAGGCGGTAATAGAGATCTTCCCGAAACAGGCCCTTTGCCACCAGGTCCACCAGGTTTTTCTGCGTGGCGCAGATAACCCTTACATCGACATGAACCTCATGATCTTCCCCAACACGGCGGAAAGTACCATCATTAAGGAAACGTAACAGTTTCACCTGCATTCCCGGCGACATCTCGCCGATTTCGTCCAACAGCACGGAGCCGCCGTTAGCCTGTTCGAAAAAGCCTTTTTTGTTTTCCGGGGCATGGCCAAATAGTTCGCTTTCTACCGCATCTTCCGGAATTGAGGCACAGTTAAGGGCCAGATAAGGCTTCTGGGCGCGCGGACTGGCCAGATGACAGGCTCGGGCGATCAGATCTTTACCGGTACCGGTATCGCCAACAATCAGTAGAGGAGCATTGAGCGCTGCCAGTTTATGAGCCTGATCAACGACGTGGCGCATTTTAGGACTGACGGCGATAACCTGGCTGAAAGCATCCACATCACCGGCGCTAAGGTCCTGGAGCTGACGACCCATTCTCACGGTAGATCGCAAAACGACCACCCCGCCAATCGGCAGTGGTTGATCTTCACCTTCCAAATAAACCGGCGTTAACTCCATTAAAAAATTTTGCCCGTGAATGGCAACGTGTTGAGTGTGGGATGTGGTTGGCTGCCCCTCCATCCAACGCTGGAAGTTAAAACCACTAATCAGGCTGGCCGGATTCTGCGCCCGCAGGCGCTCGCTATCCATCCCAAATAGCTGGCAGCAGGCTGGGTTGGCTAATTCAACCCGGTTTTTGACATCCAGTGAGAATACCGGTTCTGGCAGCGCCTCCAGAATAGCGCTCAGCGCGCGGTGCTCCCTTTCGGAAGGCATCCAGGCCACCGTGCGCACATCTGTAACGCCAGGAATACGGCGGATCTCCGCCATCAGGCTACTGAAGGTATCAAAATCAAGGGTGGAAAAGTTAAGGTAAATTTTACCAATCGGGTCAATTTCAATACCGCGCAAATCAATACTGCGCAATACGAGTAAATCGAGCAATTCGCGGGTCAGACCGAGCCGGTCTTGACAGAAGACTTCCAGACGCATGAGTGACCTTCACAGTAGCTAAGTAACTAACGTTAAGAGAAATCATACTCTATGCGGCTGAAACCAAGAAGAGATGTGTCAACAATAATTGACAATATGCTGTCAGCGTCACCCCGGCTTATGCCAGGGTGAGCGCTTTTTAGACCGAACCGGCTGGTTTTTTGTGCATGGTCTCTTTGAGCTGAGCGATAAGCTCGCGACGGAAGTCACCCAGTTTAGGTTTATCATCTTCCAGCCACGGCAGCGGCCGGCATAGTTCCATAGCCTTAATCCCCAGGCGGGCGGTTAGCAGTCCGGCCCCTATTCCCTGAGCGGCACGGGCTGATAATCGTGCGGCAACATCCTGGCCCAGCCAGTCCATCCCCACTTCACGCACTAACTCACTGGCACCAGCAAAAGCGATATTCAGCAGCACCAACCGAAACAGACGCAACCGGCTGTAATAACCTAATTCAATGCCATAAAGCGTAGCAATACGGTTTAGCAAACGGAGGTTACGCCATGCAATAAACGCCATATCCACCAGCGCCAGCGGGCTAACGGCAATCATCAGGGCCGATTCTGCCGCAGAGCGGCCAATTTCACGTCTTGCCTGACTATCTAAAACCGGCTGAACCAGATTTGCATAAAGAGTAACTACTTCCCGATCGCTGTGGGATTCATGAATGGCCGCGTGCCAGCGTTGCAATGCTGGATGGCTGCTTTCCAGCCCGGCTTTACGCGCCAGCTGTTCACAAAATGCTCGCCCCTTACCCAGGGCATGGCTGGCCAGCAACTCACGCGCTTCATCACGCGCCTCCGCACGCTGACGCAGTTGCCACAAGCGCCGCCATTCTGTTACGACTGAGCCAACCCCTGCACCAACAATCAACAAACCGGCCACGCCGCCCCCCAAAGCCACCCAGTCACTTTGGTTCCAGGCCTGCCAGCTCCACTGCACGCCCTGAGCAACGACGCTGACGCCAAACAACGTCAGTCCTGCCATAATCATGCGCCGCCACAGACTTCGTTTTGGACGCAGCGCTGACTCTAGTGCTACCTCCGGGCCGGAGCTCAGCTCACTCGCATCATGCTCGGCGACGATAATCGGCTCAAAACTCTGCGCTTCCCCACCGGCAAATGGCTGGGCTGGTTGATAATTCTCAACAACAGAACTTTCCAGTTCCCCCGTAAAATCGATGCGGGGCTTGATAGGATCACTCATCGCAGTTTGTCTCCAATCAAAAACTCCAACGCCGCATCCATTCGGATTTGCGGCAACGGCCGGTCACTATCCATTTGCGCCGGCCGAAATTGTTCAAAATTAAAGCTCTGCCTTTCCCAGAAATCCGGGCCAGGCAAACGCGCAGGCACTTCGCCGGGGAATACGGTCAGCGGTTCACCATCATCAAGCCGCAACCCGCGCAATGCCGGTATTTTTTGTCCCTGGTGATCAACCAAACCGCTCTGAGTCGCCTGAATCGAAGCCAGGCCCAGGCAGTCCATAGCGATCCCTTCAAACGCGGCATTCTGCCAGGCATCCTGCACCAGTTGCTGTAACAACGATACCAGGTTGGCATGCTGATCGACCGTAACATGGTCCGCTTTGGTCGCCGCAAACATCAGCTTATCGATCACAGGCGAAAACAGCCGCCGGAACAACGTGCGCTGCCCGTAGTGGAAACTCTGCATTAATTGGGTCAATGCCAGCCGCATATCGTTAAACGCCTGGGGCCCGCTATTCAATGCAGCCAGGCAATCCACCAGGACTATCTGGCGGTCAAAACGCAGAAAATGATCGCGGTAAAAACCTTTAACCACATGATTACAATAGTAATCATAGCGTGCTTTTAACATGCCAAAATTAGTGTGACGACCGGCCTGGGCAAGTTTTGACTCCCCCCATTTATCGACATCTGGCCATGGGAAAAATTGCAGTGCCGGGGCACCGGCCATATCTCCTGGCAGTACAAAACGTCCCGGTTGTATAAAGTGCTGGCCCTGCTCCTTGCAGGTCAGCAGATAGTCGGTCCAGGCCGCGGCAATGGCGGCCAGCCTGCTCTCGTCGGCCGGTGCCAGAGGGTCGAGATCGTGGCTGAGCGACCGCCAGCGTGAGGCCCATGCCGTACGTGGCCCGCTAACCATTCCCGTCATTTGTCGTGACCAGGTCAGATAATCCTGCGCCAGCATGGGTAAATCGAGCAGCCACTCGCCGGGATAATCTACGATCTCCAAATAAAGCGTGGCAGTGTCACGAAAATGACGCAGCAGAGAGTCCTGGGGGCGATAGCGTATTGCCAGGCGCATCTCGCTGACGCCTCGAGTCGGTGTCGGCCAGGCGGCCGGTGAACCATAAAGCTGGGCAATACCTTCATCATAAGTAAAGCGCGCGACGCCAAAGTCACGCTGGGGTACGCGTTTCACACCCAACAGTCGCTCTTCGCGAAACGCGCTTAATAAAGGCAGGCGGGCGCCAGAATGAATATTAAGGAGTTGGTTAACCAGTGAGGTGATAAAAGCCGTTTTACCGCTACGGCTTAACCCGGTAACCGCGAGGCGTAGATGTCGGTCTACCCCGCGGTTCACCAAAGAGGAAAATTCGTTTTTAATTCGCTTCATGCCATCCTGCTTGATGATTTCTCGCTTCCTTCAATATTAGCGCGCTGTACGCGCGCTTTAGTAATAATACCTTAGTGAATATTGAATCGATTCTGTAAGCGACGAGCCAGCCGCGCTAGCGCGGGCTCCAGCGCCACGGCTATCAGAAATTTTAGCGGCCGACGGCTTACGGATTTTAACGCCCAGCCAGCCACACCCGCCGGGCCGAAGCGCAACGCGGCCAACAGGCCGAAACTAAGAGCGCTACGCATCAGGCGGCTAGCATGGCCGCTGGCGGTAGAGTATGAGGCTTGTTTAGGCATATTTATGACTCCTGCAACATTAAAACTTACAGCTGGCGAAAACGACCGCGCAGCGTAAAAGCATCTGAGGTTACATAACGCTCCATAGCGCGTAACCGTTGTTCACCCGCAGCCAGCTCAGCATCTACGCTTTTAAGCAGTTCACTGCTCTGCGGCTGGTGTGGGTTATCTGCACCTTCCGGCATGGGATCAAGTGCGAAAGTCAAAATGATGTAAGCGGTCAGGGTTAAAAAGAACAGACCGAACACCATGGATAAAATCACTATCAAACGCACCAGTTTTACCGGCACCCCAAGATAGTCAGCCAGTCCGGCACACACGCCCTTAACCATACCGCGCTGAGGGATGCGCCATAATTTTCGTCCTGAGAAAGTCACAGCCATTATGGTTGTCTCCAGTTAGGGTGTTCGGTATCCAGAATCTGCTCGAGAGTCCGGATACGCTCCTGCATCTGGCTGGCCTCGCTTTGCAAGGCCGCCAGGCGCTGGCGTTCACTTTGCGTAAGCTCTCCCCGCTGCTGGCGATTGCTGTAGTGCAGCCATAGCCAGATAGGCGCTACAAACAACACAAAAATAGTCAGTGGGATAGCTAACAAAAGCGCGCTCATATGTACTCCTTACACGGAGCTGCGGCCTTGGCCGCAGCTAATTACTTGTTATTATCCTGAACCCTGGCTTTCAGCTCTGCCAGCTGAGCGCTGATTTCATCATCGGCCTTCAGCTCAGCAAACTGGGCGTCCAGGCTTTTCTGTTTCCCAAAACTCTGGCTTTCAGCTTCCGCTTCCATCTGATCGATACGGCGTTCGAAAGATTCAAAACGCGCCATAGCCTGATCCAGTTTACCGCTGTCTAGCTGGCGGCGAATATCGCGTGAAGTAGAAGCCGCCTGATGGCGCATAGCCAAAGCCTGCTGGCGGGCGCGGGTTTCAGTCAGTTTATTTTCCAGTTCGCCGATTTCACTTTTCATTCGGGTTAAGGTTTCATCAACCTGGGCAATTTCCTGCTCCAGGCTGGTAATCAGCCCGCTCAGTTTCTGTTTTTCAATCAGCGCAGCGCGAGCCAGGTCTTCTTTATCTTTACGCAGTGCCAGTTCGGCTTTTTCCTGCCATTCCTGAAGCTGGGCATTCGCCTGCTCTACACGACGTACCAGCTGTTTCTTTTCGGCCAGTGCGCGCGCGGAAGTGGTACGCACTTCAACCAGCGTTGCTTCCATCTCCTGAATCATCAAACGCACCAGCTTCTGCGGATCTTCCGCTTTCTCCAGCAATGTATTGATGTTGGCGTTTACGATATCAGCAAAGCGCGAAAAAATTCCCATAATATACATCCTCTTAATAGTGGCTTATCAGCCCGTTTCAGCTGACCCATCAGCCGCGTTAGCTTCTGCCTGATATATACAATTTGCGTGCCAACTTTTATTTGATTGTTTTTTAAGGATTTTTAAAATTTACCTGATTAACCAGATCCGGTAAAGTGGTTAAATTGACTAACTAGTGGTGAAAATAATCATGTCGGATATGAGTGAAAACCTGCTGGGGGAAGATAACCGGTTCCTGGAAATGCTAGAACAGGTATCAAAACTTGCGATGCTCAGTAAGCCTGTACTGGTGCTGGGTGAGCGCGGTACCGGGAAAGAGATGATAGCCCATCGGCTGCACTACTTATCTCCACGCTGGCAAGGGCCATTTATCTCCCTCAACTGCGCAGCCCTAAACGACAATCTGCTGGATTCAGAACTATTTGGCCACGAGGCCGGTGCATTTACCGGCGCACAAAAACGCCACCTGGGCCGCTTTGAACGAGCCGATGGCGGCACGTTGTTTCTCGATGAGCTGGCAACGGCCCCTATGCTGGTACAGGAAAAGTTACTGCGGGTAATTGAATACGGTGAACTGGAACGCGTGGGCGGTAGCCAGCCCCTTCAGGTTAATGTGCGGTTGATATGCGCTACCAACGCCGATTTACCTGCGCTGGCCAATGCCGGTCAGTTTCGCGCCGACCTTCTTGACCGGCTGGCGTTCGATGTAGTGCAGCTTCCACCACTGCGAGAACGGTCTGGCGATATCATGATGCTGGCCGAAAAGTTTGCGATGAATATGTGCCGTGAACTCGGCCTGCCTTTGTTTACGGGTTTCAGCGACAATGCCTGCCAATCACTTCTCAGTTATAGCTGGCCGGGAAATATCCGCGAATTGAAAAATGTGGTTGAACGTTCGGTCTATCGCCACGGTGATAGCGAAGAGGAGCTCGATGAGATAGTGATTAATCCGTTTACCCGCAGCACAATAGTACCTCCTGCTGTTGAGACCTTATCACAAGCGTCCCTGCCCCCACTGCCGCTGGATTTACGTCAATGGCAACATGAGCAGGAGTGCGCCCTAGTGGAGGTAAGCCTTGAGCGAGCACGTCATAATCAGAAGCAGGCGGCTCAGTTACTCGGCGTGAGCTACCACCAGCTACGGGCATTAATTAAAAAACATCAGCTGGGGCAGCCATAATCCATTGTTTAGTCTGAGACGGCAAAACGTGAAGAAGGCAGAAGCATCAAACTAATTATCGCTGCTACGATGCATAAGCCCATATTGCCCCACAGCACCCACTGTGCGGCATGGGCACTGCCAGCAGGCAGCCACAGATTATAGAGCGCCGAAGATCCAGCGATACCGAAAGCGCCACCCAATGAGCTCCCCATCTTATAAATTCCAGACGCAATTCCGGTTTTATTAGCCGGAGCGTGACTGACAGCGGTATCGGTAGAAGGCGTGGCGTAGCAACCAAGACCCAGTCCAAACAGCATATAGCCGACAATAACCGTAGCAATATATCCATTACCAGGGATAAACGTACAGGATATAGCCGCAATGCCTGCCGCCGTTATCAATGCTCCTGCAACCATCGGTAACCGCGCACCAAAACGCTGTAGCAACCGCTCCCCAACTCTGATCATGACCAGCACCATCACCAGATAACCCAGAGTCACACCTCCGGCCTGAAAGGCACTAAACCCCCGGTCATGCTGTAAATAAAGGCTGGTTACTAACATTGAACCAATACAACTGTTAAGCAAGAGGTTAGACAGCAAAGCTCCATTCCAGGCTCGAATCGAAAATAAAGAAAAATCGATAAGAGCATGGTTGCCGCGCTTACGTTCAATCAGATAAAAAGCAATGCTGCATAACATCAATCCCAGCACCACTATTAAGATCGTTGTCAGGCTCCAACCCGAGCTTTTGCCAATCAAAAGATTAAGCAGTACCAGCACTACCGGCAGCAGTAATAATCCGGCAAGATCGAACGTGGAGCGAACTACCGCAGGATGCTCCGACTCCCGCGCATTGCGCAGTAGCCAAAGGCTCAATAACGCAACCATGCTAGAAATGATAAATATCCAACGCCAGCCTAGCATCAGTGTAATAAGGCCACCGGTCAGGGCACATAAGCCGCTGCCCCCCCATGAGCCTATAACCCAAAAACTTATTGCCCGCTGGCGTTCCGCTCCTTGATACCACTCTTTTAGCAAAGCTAAAGTAGCCGGCATAATGCAGGCAGCCGAAAGCCCCTGGATGATTCGGGCGCTAAAGAACATAATGGGCTCCCACGCCATAGCCAGCGCCAGGCTGGCCAGAATGCTCAGTACCAGCCCGATTCTTGCTAACAACAAATGGCCCGCTCTGTCTGCCAGGCCTCCACATCCCACGACAAAACAGCCGCTGAACAGCGCGCTCAGACTAATGGCAAAAGATAAACTTGCCGGGGCCATCGCCACATTTTCGGAGATGGCCGGGATGACATTGATGACTGACTGAGTAAATAACCAGTAAGTCAGTACGGCAAAAACTACGCCGGTGAGATGCCGGTCGGTAGGATGAAAAAAAGATTGCGATACAATATCACTACTCATTTTTGCCTCCCTGGCAGTTTTGCCTGGCCCTGACCGTCAGGCCTGCAGATAACGCTCAGTCAGAGCACACCACAATGCCGCTCCTGGTATAATCAGTTCATCATTAAAGTCATAACCGGGGTTATGCACCATACAGCGGTCTGGTTCATCTCCCGCTCCGAGCCAGACATAACTGCCGTTGGGATTAGCGTGCAGCATAAAAGCAAAATCTTCGCTGCCCATCAGCGGCTTTCCGGTATGTACCCGCGATTCTCCAAATAATTCATTCGCAACCTGACGCAAATAAGCCGTCGCTTCCGTGTCATTACACAGGACCGGGCACGCATTTATCAGCTTGATTTCAGCGCTGGCACCCAAACCCTGGGCAACGTTTTGGGTGATTTGAGAGATTCGCTCCAGCGTTTTATCGCGTACTTCCTGACGCAAAGCCCGGACGCTGAGCTGCATAACCGCACGTTCACTAATTACATTCGGAGCACTACCGGAGTGCAGGCTACCAACGGTTACTACCACGGCATCAGAAGGTGCGGTATTACGTGAAACTATCGATTGCAACGCCGTTACGACATGGCAGGCAACCAGCGTTGCGTCAATGGTACTCTCGGGCATTGCGCCATGACCGCCCTTACCAGCAATTGTTATCTCTAACGTATCTGCCGATGCCATACCCGGCCCATCGGTGAAGTAAAAATGATTTTTCTTCATGCCCGGCATATTGTGCAAAGCGTAAATCCGATCGCATGGGAACTCACGGAACAGGCCGTCATCAACCATTTTTTGGCCGCCATACAATAGTTCTTCAGCCGGCTGGAAAATCAGATGTAAAGTGCCATTAAAATTTTTGGTACGCGCCAAATATTCAGCAGCGCACAGCAGAATAGCGGTATGACCGTCATGCCCGCACCCATGGAAGCTACCCGGCGTCTGGCTGGCCCACGCTTTACCGCTATTTTCAACTATGGGTAACGCATCCATATCGGCGCGCAGTCCCAGACGGCGTTCTCCATCCCCCACTTTTAAGGTGGCAACAATTCCTGTTTCGGCCATGCCCTGGTGTAACTCATAGCCCCAGCTTTTAAGCTTTTCAGCCACCAGCGCACTGGTGTTCGCCAGCGCGAATCCTACTTCCGGGTGTTGATGAAGCTGATGACGCAGCGCGACCCATTCGGATTCTTGCGTACGCAATGCATCGGCGATTGATTCAGACATAGCTAGTTCCTCTCGTCAGTGACACTTGATGTCAAAGTCTATTCCGAGTGACGAGAAGTGCTGGGCATTTTTTGCCATATGTAAGCTAAATGTGAGTTATTGCGAAATATTTTGTTGGTTCCTATCTATATCAATAAATTATCTGAGTAGCGTCTTCAGCTAATACATATTAATTCGTTGAAATATTCGCCCTTGCCTGTTTGCCAGGTTAAAACCTTTTCATTCAGAAACCGCTAATTCCTCACTGAGACTGCCGACAAATACAGCAATCGCGCAGCCAGGCTTTGGGATGCCAGCCAGAGTGCGATACACTTTGAATAATTCCACTACTGACAAACTAAAACAGAAACTTATGCGCGCAATTTTCCCCTCTTTGCTGGTGATGCTCGGCATGGCCTGGAGTCAGGCGTGGGCGGCACCTCAGCGCCCGGCTGATATTCGTCAGAGTGGCTTTGTTTATTGTGTGAATGGTCAAGTCACCACTTTTAATCCGCAGCAAGTGAGCGGCGGCCTGACTGTTGATACTTTGGCCGCCCAGCTATATGACCGGCTGCTGGGGGTAGACCCATACACCTATCGTCTGGTTCCTGAACTGGCTGACCGGTGGGAAGTCCTGGACAACGGTGCGACCTACCGATTTCATCTAAAACGGAATGTCGCTTTCCAAAAGACAGCCTGGTTTACGCCGCACCGTACGCTAAATGCCGATGATGTGGTATTTAGCTTTAGACGAATTTTTGACCGCAACTCGTTCTGGCACGGCGTAAATGGGTCGAGCTATCCTTACTTCGATAGCTTACAGTTTGCTGATTCGGTGATCGGGGTTCGTAAACTGGATGCCCACACCGTGGAGTTTCGCCTGCGTCAGCCAGACGCATCGTTTCTGTGGCATCTGGCCACCCATTACGCTTCTATACTTTCAGCAGAGTATGCCGCTCAACTTGAACGTGCAGATAAACCAGAGCAGTTGGATCGCCAGCCGGTGGGTACCGGGCCGTTCCAGCTCGAGGAGTATCGTTCAGGGCAGTACATTCGCCTGGTACGTCATCCAGAATACTGGCGCGGTATTCCGCGCATGCCGCAGGTGGTAATCGACCTGGGGTCAGGCGGCACCGGGCGGTTATCAAAACTACTCACCGGTGAATGCGACGTGCTTGCCTGGCCTGCTGCCAGCCAGCTCACCATCCTTCGTGACGATCCGCGCTTACGCATGTCTCTGCGTCCCGGCATGAACATTGCCTACCTGGCGTTCAACACTAACAAGCCGCCGCTTGATAATCCTGACGTGCGTCACGCACTGGCGCTGTCCATTAATAACCAACGTCTTATGCAGTCGATTTATTACGGTACCGCAGAGACAGCTGCTTCTATTTTGCCCCGAGCCTCATGGGCTTATGCCGATGAATCGCAGATTACCGAATACAGCCCGGAAAAATCCCGCCAGCGCCTCAAAGAGCTGGGGATAAACAATCTGACACTCAAACTTTGGGTGCCAACCAGTTCCCAGCCATGGAATCCAAGCCCATTAAAAACGGCAGAACTGATTCAGGCGGATCTCGCTCAGGTGGGGGTCAAAGTACATATTGTTCCGGTTGAGGGGCGTTTTCAGGAAAATCGTCTGATGGATATGAGCCACGATTTAACGCTGTCGGGTTGGGCCACAGACAGTAACGATCCGGACAGCTTCCTGCGCCCTTTGCTAAGCTGCGCGGCCATTCGTTCGCAAACCAACTACGCTCACTGGTGCAGCAGTGATTTTGACCAGACATTGCAAAAAGCGTTATCTACCCAGCAGCTGGCAGGACGTATTGATGCTTACGATCAGGCTCAGGCGCTGCTGGCACGCGAGTTGCCGGTTTTACCGCTGGCCTCTTCTTTACGCCTGCTGGCTTATCGCCATGACATTAAAGGGCTGATCCTAAGCCCGTTTGGTAACGCATCGTTTGCCGGGGTCTATCGTGAAATCGGTGAGGAGAAAAAACCATGATAATTTTTACTCTGCGCCGTCTTCTGTTGTTGCTAGTGACGCTTTTTATGCTGTCACTCGTGGGTTTTAGCCTGAGTTATTTTACTCCCCATGCGCCACTGGAAGGCGTAGCGCCCGGTAATGCCTTTCTGTTTTGGTTTGAAGGATTGCTACAAGGCGATTTCGGAATTTCCAGCGTCAATGGGCAGTCTATTAATCTTCAAATCCGCGAGGTCTTCCCCGCCACTATCGAGTTGTGCATTCTTGCTTTTGGGCTGGCGCTTATTATTGGCATTCCGGTAGGCATGGCGGCGGGTATTCTCAATAATAAATGGCAGGATAAACTTATCAGCTTCCTGGCACTGCTGGGCTTTTCTATTCCGGTATTCTGGCTGGCGTTATTGCTGACGATGTTTTTCTCACTGACGTTAGGCTGGCTACCGGTATCCGGGCGTTTCGATTTGCTCTACGAAGTAAAACCAGTAACCGGCTTCGCCCTGATTGATGCCTGGCTATCCACCTCTCCATGGCGTGACGAGATGCTGATGAGTGCAATCCGGCACATGATCCTGCCGGTAGTGGCACTTGCAGTAGCGCCTACGACAGAGGTGGTGCGTCTGATGCGTCAGAGCACTATTGAAGTTTTTGAGCGCAACTACATCAAAGCCGCCGCAACTCGTGGGTTATCCCGTCTGACTATCCTGCGTCGTCACGTGCTGCATAATGCCCTGCCGCCGGTAATCCCACGTCTTGGTCTACAGTTTTCCACCATGCTGACGCTGGCCATGATTACCGAAATGGTCTTCAGCTGGCCCGGTCTTGGCCGCTGGCTTATACAGGCAATCCGCCAGCAGGATTATGCCGCCATCTCTGCCGGCGTCATGGTTGTTGGCTCACTGGTTCTGGTGATTAACGTCATCTCCGATATTTTGGGTGCAATGGTCAACCCACTGAAACATAAGGAATGGTATGCCTTACGATAGCGTCTATGGCGAGAAACGCCTGCCGGGTACGCTGCGCCTGACCTGGCGTAAATTTTATGCCGACCTGCCGGCAATGGTTGGTCTGTATGGCTGTGGCATCCTGGCGTTGCTTTGCCTGTTTGGCCACGCTCTCTCTCCTTATGGCATTGATCAGCAGTTTATGGGCTACCAGTTGTTACCCCCTTCCTGGTCGCGCTATGGCGAAGTATCGTTCTTTCTCGGCACTGATGACCTTGGGCGTGATTTACTGAGCCGTCTGCTATCGGGTGCACTACCAACGGTCGGCGGTGCGTTTATCGTTACCCTGGCCGCGACGCTGTGCGCCGTGCTGCCGGGTGTTATCGCCGGGGCGACTCACGGGCTGCGTTCAGCGGTACTCAATCATATTCTCGATACCCTGCTGTCGATTCCGTCATTGTTGCTGGCTATCATCGTGGTCGCTTTTGCCGGACCACATCTTACCCACGCTATGTTTGCCGTATGGCTGGCGCTGCTTCCACGGATGGTGCGCTCCATCTATAGCATGGTGCACGATGAGCTGGAGAAAGATTACGTTATCGCTACCCGCCTCGATGGTGCCTCAACGTTTAATATCCTCTGGTCGCTGGTGTTACCCAATACCGCAGGGCGGCTGGTGGGGGAAGTCACCCGCGCCCTGTCGATGGCGATTCTGGATATTGCCGCTCTTGGGTTTCTCGACCTCGGTGCTCAGCTACCGTCTGCTGAATGGGGGGCGATGCTGGGCGATGCGCTAGAGCTTATTTATGTCGCGCCCTGGACTGTCATGCTGCCTGGGGCCGCAATCATGATTAGCGTACTGCTGGTCAACCTGCTGGGTGACGGCATTGGCCGGGCGATTGCCGCGGGGGTAGAGTAATGCCGTTATTAGATATTCGTAACCTGACCATCGAAATCAAAACTGCCGATGGCTGGGTGAAGGCCGTTGACCGGGTGAGTCTGAGCCTAAATGAAGGGGAAATATGCGGTCTGGTCGGCGAGTCCGGCTCCGGAAAAAGCCTGATAGCCAAAGCTATCTGCGGCATAAATAAAGATAACTGGCGCGTCAGCGCTGACCGAATGCGTTTTGATGATATCGATCTGCTGCGCCTCACTCACCGTGAGCGCCGTCGCCTGGTTGGTCATAACGTATCAATGATTTTTCAGGAGCCGCAATCCTGTCTCGATCCTTCTGAACATATCGGCAAGCAGCTAACCCAAAATATCCCGCGCTGGACGTGGAAAGGCCGCTGGTGGCAGCGGTTCGGCTGGCGTAAACGGCGCGCTATTGAGCTGTTGCATCGTGTCGGTATCAAAGATCACCGCGATATTATGCGCAGCCTGCCCTACGAGCTGACTGAGGGTGAATGTCAGAAGGTGATGATTGCCATTGCCCTGGCCAACCAGCCGCGTCTGTTGATAGCCGATGAGCCGACTAACGCGATGGAGCCAACTACCCAGGCGCAAATATTCCGCCTGTTGACGCGGCTCAATCAAAATAACAACACCACCATTTTGCTTATCAGCCACGATTTGCAGATGCTGAATCAATGGGCAGATCGCATTGACGTTATGTATTGCGGACAGACTGTAGAAACCGGGCCAAGCGAGGAGTTAGTTACCCTGCCACATCACCCGTATACCCAGGCATTGATTCGCGCTATTCCAGACTTTGGCAGCCCGATGCCGCATAAAAGTCGGCTAAATACGCTCAATGGTGCTATCCCGCTGCTGGAGCAATTGCCTATTGGTTGTCGCCTCGGCCCGCGCTGCCCCTACGCTCAGCGCGAATGTATCGAAACCCCACGCCTTACAGGTTCTAAAACCCACCTGTTCGCCTGCCATTTCCCGTTGAATCTGGAGAGGGATTAATATGGTAGAAACCTTGCTTGAAGTTCGTCAGTTAAGCAAAACCTTTCGCTATCGCACCGGATGGTTCCACCGTCAGGTCGTCGAGGCGGTAAAACCACTCAGTTTCACTCTGCGCGAGCGTCAGACGCTGGCCATTATTGGTGAAAATGGTTCCGGAAAATCCACGCTGGCCAAAATGCTGGCCGGCATGACGGCACCCACTAGCGGTGAGGTGGTTATTGACGATCACCCGTTGGAGTATGGGGATTATTCATTCCGTTGCCAGAAAATCCGCATGATTTTCCAGGACCCCAGCACCTCTCTGAATCCACGCCAGCGCATCTCGCAGATTCTCGACTTCCCGCTGCGACTGAATACCGATCTTGAACCCGAGGAACGCCGTAAACGTATTCTCGAAACGCTGCGGATGGTGGGTCTTCTGCCTGACCATGCCAGTTATTATCCGCACATGCTGGCTCCGGGACAGAAACAGCGTTTAGGCCTGGCCCGGGCGCTTATTTTGCAGCCGAAAGTGCTGATTGCCGATGAAGCACTGGCCTCGCTGGATATGTCGATGCGTTCACAGCTGATAAACCTGATGCTCGAGCTCCAGGAGAAACACGGTATTTCCTATATCTACGTTACCCAACATATAGGCATGATGAAGCACATTAGCGATCAGGTTCTGGTTATGCATCAGGGGGAGGTTGTAGAGCGCGGCAGCACCGCCGACGTCCTGGCCTCTCCGCTACACGACTTAACCAAGCGCCTGATTGCAGGGCATTTTGGTGAGGCGCTTACCGCCGATGCATGGCGCGCCGATCGCTGAATATGTGCCATAATTCCCGCTGGCTGGAAATTCCGCGATGGTAAGACCTGTGGCTTTCAGGCAAGGCAAACCGAAAAAATGCGTGACAGCGGGTGTTGCGGGTGGGGTATAATTTTCTATTAGCTTGAAGCATTTTCAACCTGCGTACTTTAAGCGTCCGCCGTTAACTGACTGCGGGCGTCGTTGCGTAACAACAATAAGGATTAGAAGCTATGGGTTTTCTTACCGGTAAGCGCATTCTGGTAACTGGCGTTGCCAGCAACCGCTCAATCGCCTTTGGTATTGCTTCAGCGATGAAGCGTGAAGGTGCCGAACTGGCGTTCACCTATCAGACCGAAAAACTGAAAGGCCGCGTTGAAGAGTTTGCCGCTGAGCTGGGTTCTAATATCGTTCTGGAATGTGATGTGGCTGAAGACGCCAGCATCGAATCCATGTTTGCTGAACTGGCAAAATCCTGGCCAAAATTTGACGGTTTCGTACACTCCATCGGTTTCGCTCCTGGCGATCAGCTGGATGGTGATTACGTTAACGCCGTTACCCGTGAAGGCTTCAAAATCGCTCACGACATCAGTGCCTACAGCTTCGTAGGTATGGCTAAAGCCTGCCGCGAAATGCTGAACCCAGGCTCAGCTCTGCTGACTCTGTCTTACCTGGGTGCCGAGCGCGCAATCCCTAACTACAACGTTATGGGTCTGGCGAAAGCTTCTCTGGAAGCTAACGTACGTTATATGGCTAACTCCATGGGGCCAGAAGGTGTTCGCGTTAACGCCATCTCTGCTGGTCCTATCCGCACCCTGGCGGCCTCCGGCATCAAAGATTTCCGCAAAATGCTGGCACACTGCGAAGCTGTTACTCCTATTCGTCGTACCGTTACGATCGAAGATGTGGGCAACACCGCGGCATTCCTGTGCTCTGACCTGTCTGCCGGTATCTCCGGTGAAGTGGTTCACGTTGACGGCGGTTTCAGCATCGCTGCAATGAATGAGCTGGAACTGAAATAAGTTCACGCTTCTGTATTGAAAAGCCCGGTCATCCGGGCTTTTTCATATTTATATAGCGCCTTCTCCACACACCAGAGATGGCCTGACAATTAATTGTTTATAGATTCTGCTAACCGTAATCTGCCGCCCACTTCTGCTCCTTTTTTTCCATATCTACTCTTGCGCTTTTCAATGTCTTTAAAGCCATTACTATTGCTGACCAAACGCATATCAGCCATATAGAACGAAACTTGTCCAAAGGATGACGGCTCCAAAAAACTCCAGATAAACAAAGTTATCCACAGATTCAGGGGATAACTCTGTGTGTGACGACGTGATAACTATGCATATCCATAAATGCGCCATCTGGTTAAGGATTTTTCCGCATCATCAAGCCATTACCTATCGCCTTCTGCCACAGGCTCTCGCACCGCGCCAGAACCTGTTTATATCATTCTGTAATGGTTTATCACTGGCGATTCTTTCCCTTAAGCCAGCGCTTCAGGCACGATATTTTGCCCAAAGCCGCGTTAATGTTGCCGAAAAGGAGTGCCAATGGAGACACGCTACACGACTGGCCGCAGCCATCTCTTTCATGAGACCCAATCGAGCCGCCCCCAGACCGATATGCGCCCCCCTGTGCACAGCCCTGGTCATTCCCCCTATCGACTTTTGCTCGATATCACTTTGCCAGCGCCAATTCTGGAAGGAAATCGCGACTGGCTGCGCGCCGCACGGCGGCTAAACGAAATATTGTTGCCTGACTCGCTCTCAACCGATAGGCAGGTCACTCTCTCCAGCTACGATCGTCTGAGTACCGCACTGACAGTGGCTCAGGTATGTGGTGTTCAACGCGTTAGTCAGCACTATGCCGCTCGCCTCGCGCCGCAGCCCAGCCCGGAATCAACACGGGCCAGTAATCGACGACTGGCACAAATTACCGAATTCGCACGACTTTTAGCGGGCCATCCGACATTAATAACTTCTCGCTCTCGCGATTTGCTGCGTGAGGCTGGCCTGACAGAACATGATATTGTGCATCTGGTATTAATTACCGGACTGGTCAGTATGCAGGCCAGGATAGTTGCCGTCAGCGCATCACTGACTGCTCAACCTCAACGCCTGTTGCCCGGTAGCGCGCCTGTAAACGCGCTGGATTTAGAGCTCCTGGCTCACAAACGCTGGCGGCAAGATGTCTTCCCCCCATTACGCTCAGGACACTCTCAGAATTTAAATGTCATTCTCCGCCAGGCATATAGTCTGCGAATGCTACGCCCCCTGCTGCGCCCGCTCTCCTGGGACGCCCCGCTGCTCGGCGCTCTACACGCTTTCAATTCAGGACTTGTCGCCGCCAGTTCAGATACCTCGCCCGGCTGGCCGGTGGAACTGATTGCTTATCGGGCTCATGGCTCGGGGAGCTGTTTTAATCAGACGTTACGTACCCATCCTGTTTCCCAGGAGTTTGCCAGTGCCTTACGCAGCGAAGAGTCGGTGTTGGCACAATGGCTTAAGTTAAATCCACGGTATGCTCCATGGGTAGAGGCGCTTAGCCTGTTAGCACATACTCCGGACCGAATGACGCCTGACGTCTTAGCGCCGCTCAATAAATTAGACGCGATGACCGGAACCGAATTTGCGACGCTGGCGGTCGCGGCCAATGCCAGCGGCATGTGTCGAATAAAAATGGGGTTAGGCACCAGAAGCTGAGCATTACTGGCGTTCCGCTGTAATCAGCGCTTGCCGCCACAGGGAGATTCGCGTAAAACTGTCAGCCGCTCTTTTGGCCACGAAAACCTATAATATGTTCCAGGATAACCCGCTGCTAGCGCAGCTTAAACAGCAATTACATTCCCAGACTCCGCGGGCGGAGGGTGTTGTTAAAGGCACCGAAAAAGGGTTCGGCTTTCTTGAAGTTGACGCCAATAAAAGTTACTTCATCCCGCCTCCGCAGATGAAAAAAGTGATGCACGGCGATCGTATTATCGCTGTGTTGCATACCGATAGGGATCGTGAAACCGCCGAGCCGGAAACGCTGGTGGAACCGTTCCTGAGCCGCTTTGTTGGCCGGGTACATAAAAAAGACGATCGTCTGTCCATCACGCCGGATCATCCGCTGCTGCGTGATGCTATCCCGTGCCGTCCGATGCGCGGTGTTGAACATGATTTTCAGGAAGGCGACTGGGCCGTGGCCGAAATGCGTCGCCATCCGCTGAAAGGGGACCGCTCTTTCTTTGCCGAGCTGACTAAATTTATTACTTTTGGCGACGATCACTTCGCGCCATGGTGGGTAACGCTGGCACGCCACAATCTGGAAAAAGAAGCGCCAGATGGTGTAGCAACGGAAATGCAGGATGAAGGCCTGGTGCGCGAAGATTTAACCGCCCTGCCTTTTGTTACTATCGACAGCGCCAGCACTGAAGATATGGATGATGCGCTGTTTGCCGAGCAGAATGACGACGGCAGTATCAGCCTGACGGTTGCCATCGCCGATCCTACTGCATGGATTGTGGAAGGCAGCAAGCTAGATAACATCGCTAAAGTTCGCGCTTTCACCAACTACCTTCCTGGCTTTAACATCCCAATGCTGCCGCGCGAGCTCTCTGATGACTTGTGCTCTCTGCGTCAGGATGTTGAGCGCCCGGTTCTGGCCTGTCGCATGGTAATCGCTACCGATGGCGCTATCAGCCCTGAACCACACTTCTTCGCCGCTACTATTAAGTCACGTGCAAAACTTGCCTATGACGATGTTTCCGACTGGCTGGAACAATCCGGAAACTGGCAGCCATCCGATGAAGCTATTGCGGCACAGCTACGTTTGCTGAACCAGATTTGTCTTTCTCGCAGCCAGTGGCGCCATGAGCATGCGCTGGTATTCAAAGACCGCCCGGATTATCGATTCGTACTGGGTGAGAAAGGCGAAGTGCTGGATATCGTCGCAGAACCGCGCCGTATAGCGAACCGTATCGTTGAAGAATCTATGATTGCCGCCAACGTCTGTGCCGCACAGGTGCTGCGTGACAAACTTGGTTTCGGTATTTACAACGTACATGCCGGTTTCGACCCGGCCAGCACTGAGCAAATGGCTGCCATGCTTAATAGTCACGGAATGCAGGTTGACGCTGCTGAAGTGCTGACTCTGGACGGCTTCTGTAAGCTGCGCCGCGAGCTGGACTCTCAGCCGAGCGGCTTCCTGGACAGCCGCATCCGCCGCTTCCAGTCCTTTGCCGAAATCAGTACCGAGCCCGGCGCGCACTTTGGTCTGGGCCTTGAGGCATACGCGACCTGGACCTCACCAATCCGTAAGTATGGCGATATGGTTAACCATCGCCTGCTGAAAGCCATCATCAAAGGTGAAAGCGCCGCACGTCCGCAGGATGAAACTACCGTCCAGATGACCGAACGCCGCCGCCTTAATCGTATGGCAGAACGTGATGTCGGCGACTGGCTGTATGCCCGTTTCCTGAATGATAAGGCCGGTACCGATACCCGATTTAATGCTGAAATCATCGATGTCAGCCGCGGTGGTATGCGCGTGCGCCTGGTCGATAACGGCGCCGTAGCCTTTATTCCGGCACCGTTTATCCACAGCGTTCGTGATGAACTGGTCTGCAGCCAGGAAAACGGAACCATCCAGATTAAAGGTGAAGTGGCTTATAAAGTGACTGATGTCATTGAAGTGACTATCGCTGAAGTACGTATGGAAACCCGTAGCGTTATTGCCCGCCCGGTTTAATTTCTCTTGAGGGCGGCTACGGCCGCCCTGCTTACATACTTTCTCATCCTTCTAACGGCCGAAAAGCGAAAGTTTTTAGTTTTTATTCCCCTTTAAGCACTCGAATTCCTTGCTAAAATTGTCAAACACACAGGTTTTGTGAGGAACAGGCATGCAAACCGAACGGCCAGGCGCCACGCTGCTAACGCGTTTTAACACCGCAAGCCCTGGCTGGCTGCTAACTGCCGATAGCGATATTTTGCTGCTAAGCGGTGACAATAATCGTTCTTCATTACGCGTTCCGCTTTCGCTTGCTCAGGCTGAAACCCTGCGAGCAATGACGGTAATTACATCCAGCGTTACCCTGACTCTCGATATCGACGATACCGCTATATTGCTTCACTTTGTCGGTAAACGAACCGCGCGCCAGCAATGGAGCGGCACGGTATCGGCCTGGGGAGATACCTCTTCCGTAGCCCGGAACCTCACCCATAATCTGTCATTTGCCGAGCAGGTAGTCACCGAAGCCAACTCCGTTATTGTCATTCTTGACCGCGCCGGAAATATTCAGCGCTTCAACCGGTTAAGTGAGGAATATACCGGGCTGCAAGAGCATGAAGTTATCGGCCAGAATGTTTTTGGCCTGTTTCTTAACCCTCGCGAGGCAGAAGATGCCCAACGCAACATCGCGATGTTTTTTAACGCAGGCCACGCCTACGAAGTTGAGCGCTGGATTAAAACCCGCAAAGGCCAGCGCTTATTTTTGTTTCGCAATAAGTTTGTTCACAGCGGTAATGGCAAAAACGAGTTATTTTTGATCTGCTCTGGTAGTGACATTACCGAGGAGCGCCATGCCCAGGAGCGACTGCGGGCGCTGGCCAATACCGACCCCATAACCGGGTTGCCTAACCGTAATGCCATCAACGGATTTATTGACGCCACGTTACAACAGGAACCGCCGATACCGGTGGGCATTGTCTATCTCGATCTGGACAACTTTAAAAAAGTTAATGATGCCTATGGGCATATTTTTGGTGACCAACTGCTCCAGGCCGTCTCACTGGCAATCTTAAGCTGCCTCGATGATGGACATACCCTGGCACGTCTTGGTGGCGATGAGTTTCTTATACTGGCTCCAGATGCCCAGCAGAGCCAGCTTGAGGCAATGTCCTCCCGAATTATCACCCGCCTGCGACAGCCATTTCGGATCGGCATGCAAGAGGTCTATACCGGTTGCTCTCTCGGTATTTCCTTATCGCCTTATCATGGTAATGACCGTGACACCCTTATTCGTAACGCAGATACCGCCATGTATACCGCGAAAGGCGGTGGCCGCGGGCGATTCTGCGTGTTTTCTGTCGATATGAAGCAGCGGGTTTTTGCATACCTATGGCTGGATGCCAATTTACGCAAAGCGCTGGAGCAAAACCATCTCGAAGTGCATTACCAACCGAAGATCACTCTGGACGGCCAGGTATTGAACGTTGAAGCCCTGGTGCGCTGGCGCTCACCTGAGCGCGGCATGATCCCTCCCCTTGATTTTATCTCTTGTGCCGAGGAATCGGGCCTGATTGTGCCTTTAGGACGCTGGGTGATGCTGGACGTAGTGCGACAGGTCGCAGCCTGGCGCGATCGTGGGATAATGCTACGCGCGGCCGTGAATGTGTCAGCACGCCAGTTGGCGGACCAAACCATTTTTGGCGATCTCCAGCAGGCCCTTAGCGACTTTGGTTTCAGCCAGTGTCCAATCGATATTGAGCTTACCGAAAGCTGCCTTATCGAAAACGAAGCCGAAGCTCTGGCGGTGCTGGAGCAGTTTAGCCTGCTGGGCGCACAAATTCATTTGGATGATTTCGGAACCGGTTATTCATCATTATCTCAGCTGGCGCGCTTTCCTATTGATGCAATTAAACTCGACCAGAGCTTCGTGCGGGATGTGCATGAGCATCCGGTGGCGCAATCGCTGGTGCGGGCCATCGTGGCGGTAGGGAGCGCCTTAAATTTGCAAGTAATCGCAGAGGGCGTGGAAACCCAGGCCGAGGACAAATTTCTCACGGCAAATGGAGTGAATGAACGCCAGGGGTATCTGTTTGCAAGGCCGATGCCGGTTGACGAATTTGAGAGCTGGCTTCTAACCCACCAGCCTCCACACCTCCCGCCCGCAGGGGAAGATGATATCCGATAAAAACACTTTTGCAGCACGGCTCAATTTCCTGCATTCTGATAATT
Source organism: Salmonella enterica subsp. enterica serovar Choleraesuis (assembly GCA_022846635.1). GTDB lineage: Bacteria > Pseudomonadota > Gammaproteobacteria > Enterobacterales > Enterobacteriaceae. The sequence continues at coordinate 1,910,129 of AP025685.1, read as the reverse complement.
ATCGTAAATATATGGGGCAGTCACCATGCAGCAGTCCAGTCAAAAATTACTCATGCAGCGCATCGATACTATTATCGATATTTTAGTGGCCGGAGATACGCGCTCCGCCATTCATAACCTTGAAATACTTAAAGCCGAGCTTATTGCTATTCAGCAAGTAGAGGAGGATGCAGGCACTGTGGAGCCGGTGCGTCCGCCCTGGGAAATTTAATTCCGACGATTAGCCAGCATTTCAGGACAAAACTATTCACATTCTAACTATTAATAACAAAAAACATTCAAGACACTTATTAATAACCATTTACCGGTAATGCGAAATGCTGGAAATATGAGTTAGTTAGCTAATTGTCTCTTTGAAAATATTCCCGAAGTCACTCACAATTACCCTTAACGACTTCGGGAACCAGCATCTCTCTCCCACCCATTCTTTTCTCTTATTCGAGATTATTCATGCCTGAAATGAATTCGAGACAACAATTTATACTGCAACAGGTTATAGAACGTGGCCGGGTTGCCGTTGTCGAACTGGCCAACTTGACCGGCGTCTCTGAAGTGACCATTCGTCACGATCTTAATTTGCTGGAGCAGCGGCACTATCTGCAACGGCGGCATGGCTACGCGGAGCCTGTGGATAATGAAGATCTTGAAACCCGAATGATGAGCCACTATCCGGTGAAATTACGGCTGGCTGAATTTGCGGCAGCGAAAATAAAGTCCGGTGAAACGGTTTTTATCGAAAATGGCAGCTGCAATGCGCTGCTGGCGCAGATTCTCTCTGCACGTGCAGATATAAAACTCGTCACCGTAAGCGGATATATCGCCCGGCATCTGACGCACAGTGCCGCAGAGGTGATATTGCTCGGCGGGCATTACCAGCAGCGTAGTGAAACTACCGTTGGACCGCTCACATTGCGTTATCTCAACGAGATAGATTTTGACCGGGCATTTATTGGCGTCGATGGCTGGCGTCATGAAAGCGGTTTTACCGGACGTGATGCCAAACGCAGTGAGGTGGTCAACGCTTTACTGTGTATGGATAAAGAGGTTGTCGTACTGACCGATAGCTCTAAGTTTGGGGCTAGCTTTCCCTGCTCGTTAGGACGGGCAGGCGGTATCACCAGGGTTATCACCGACAGTGGAATACCCGAAGAGGCGAAAATTGCGCTTCGAGCCCAGGGAATAATGCTGGATGTGGTCGACGAGCCAGATATAGAAACACAAAATTAACACCACTATCACCAAATGAGACTTTTCTCAGGTGATAAATAAGATTTTTTACCTACGGACAACTTTTGAATCAAATATAATTTACTTATTCAATATATATGGAAGTGATAATCACACATGTGAATAGATTGACAGTTACGCTGTCACTTAAATGAGACAGCACGTGATTTACTATACTAAAAGCTAACGCATAGCTCGCTCTGTCATCAGGAGAATTATTATGACTTTAAATAACAAAAAAATTGCAACCGCAGTACTGGCTATTACTCTGGCAATGTCTCTGAGCGCCTGTTCGCACTGGTCCAAACGTGACCGTGGTACCGCAATCGGTGCCGGTGCGGGTGCTGTAGGTGGTGCAGTATTAACTGACGGCAGCGCTCTGGGCACCCTGGGCGGCGCGGCAGTTGGTGGCCTGATCGGTAACCAAATCAGCAAATAATTTGTTGTCAGACAAATATGATTAAGGCCACATTATGTGGCCTTAATTTTGGGTAAGACTAAAGTCTGCGCAGCGGGCAACCCCTGAAATTCGCGCGCTCTGCGCTACCTACGATAGGAATTTACCCCCCCGCCAGTTTCACCTTCATCCCCTGTGCTTCAAGCAGCGTTTTTATCAGGTCACGTTTATCACCCTGAATCTCAATCACGCCATCTTTTACCGCACCGCCGCAACCGCACTTTTTCTTCAGCATAGCGGCAAGGTCGGCCAGCATCTTATCATCACCATCAATGCCGCTGATAAGGCACACGCCCTTACCTTTCCGACCGCTGGTCTGGCGAGAGACACGAACAATTCCATCGCCTTTTGGCCGCTGCGGTTTCTCTACCGGCTGCTCAATCCGGCCAGTCTCCGTCGAATAAACCAGTGGATTGTCTTTGTTGCTCATCACGCTACCTCACACAGCGAAGCTTTAATAGCGCGCAGAGTCTCGGCCGGGTTTGGAGACTGAGTAATTGGGCGGCCGATAACCATAAAATCAACGCCAGCCAGCTTCGCCTCAAGTGGAGTCATAATACGACGCTGATCTCCGGCATCGCTGCCTGCCGGGCGAATACCTGGAGTTACCAGCTGAAAACCTTTTCCCAGAACAGATTTGAAGCGCACGGCCTCTTGTGCAGAGCAAACCACACCATCAAGACCGCAAGACTGGGTGAGACGCGCCAGCCGCTCTGCGTGCACTGCGGGGCTTTGGTCAATACCAATACCACGTAGGTCGCCTTCTTCCATGCTGGTCAACACGGTGACAGCTATCAGTAACGGTGCATCGGAGCCAAATGGCAGCAGCGCATCGCGTGCCGCAGTCATCATACGGGCACCGCCGCTGGCGTGAACGTTAACCATCCATACCCCCATCTCGGCGGCGGCGGCTACTGCGCGTGCCGTTGTGTTAGGAATATCGTGAAACTTGAGATCGAGAAATACGTCAAAGCCGCGCTGCTTGAGATCTTTCACAATTTGAGGACCAAACAGCGTAAACAGCTCTTTGCCAACCTTTAGCCGGCAATCGCGTGGATCGATTTGATCAACAAAGGCCAGGGCCGCGTCTCGGTTATCATAATCGAGAGCCACCACGATTGGTGATTCAGTGGCAACATGGGAGGAGATAAACGGCTGCATAGCTTCGACCTTCTGACTGTTGAGCACCGGGGGGCGCAGATAATTGAACGCCGGGCATTTTACTCGTTGCCAGGGCAAATTGACAGCCGCCCGTCGCCATTACGGCTTAATCCCCTGTAGGACGACCCGATGATGAAGCCGGAGGGCTGAATGAAAGGACCGCTAATAGTATGTTGTAACTAATTTGGTGTTTTTTTTAAATCAGATGGCCCTATTGGCCATCTAACCCCCGGATTGGCTTGATTGTTGACCAGGCTCGACATGACGGACAGTGCCAATACATGGTAAACGCTGTGAATCCACATTTGTGGCAGCGATAGCGAGGTTTAGTACGCACCTGTTCGCCAACCATATCGCGCAGCACGCTCAGGCTCTCTTTAGCTCGCCCTTCTTCAGCCTCGGTAACTTGATAATCAATAAGCCGATGAAAAACGCGCATCGTAGGGTGCCGCTGCAATTGTTTAACCACCCAAAGCTGGGCATTTTCGCGCCCTTCTTGCTCTTCGAGCACGTTTGCCAGCATTAGCTCAGCACCGGCGCCGGTGTTCTCTTCCACACAGCGGCGCAGAAAAGCGACCCACTCATCGAGTTTGTCGAGATGCAGATAGCAGGTTTGCAGCATCTCCAGCGTTTCACTAACCAGTTCGCTATCTTGTTCAATAACTTTTTGCAGGCTCTCGACCGCTTTAGCATATTCACCGCGAGCGATATAAATACGCCCCAGCATTATAGAAACACGGGCGCTATTACGGTCAGCCGCCGCACCTTTGCGCAGCAGTGCCAGCGCGCGATCTAAATCATCACTTCCCTGAGCCTGAAGCGCCAGTTCACAGTAGAAATGAGCGATTTCGACCCGCTGACCTTCTTTACCCAACTTCACCAGACGCTCTGCGACATCAATCGCTTTTTGCCAGTCGCTGGTGGCTTGATAGATAAGCAACAGCTGCTGCATGGCGCTGATGCGAAAATCCGTCTCATCCGTAAGCTGTTTAAACATCTCCTCGGCACGGTCATACAGCCCCGCAGCCATGTAATCGCGCCCCAGCTGCTGTACCGCCAGCAGCCGCTGATCATAGTTAAGGGAGGCACTTTCCATTAAAGACTGGTGGATACGAATAGCGCGGTCTACTTCACCGCGCGAACGAAAAAGGTTGCCTAAAGTCAGATGGGCCTCAACGGTACCGGTATCTTCCTTAAGCATATCCAGAAACAGATCAACCGCTTTATCCTGCTGATTGGACAGCAGGAAGTTAACCCCGGCAACATAGTCGCGGGACAGACGGCTGGCTTCCTGTTGCTTATTGTTTTTGGCACTTCGACTCCCCATGTACCAGCCATAGGCAGCCGCAATAGGCAACAGAAGAAATAACAGCTCAAGCATACAGCGTTAGTCCCTGGTTTCCGCGCTAACGGGCACGGCGGAGGCAGGCTTCAGTTCAGTCGCCAGTTGCTGTTCAAGAAGACGGTTCTTACGCTCCAGACGCATTACCGAAATACGCAGGCGCAGCCAGAACAAACCACAGATAACCCAGCCAATAACGAACCCTGCACCAAAAAGCGTGGCAAGCAGTGTAGAGATGCGAAACTCTCCGCGGGCTATCAGATAATTAAAGTTGACCAATTGATCGTTTTGCGCGCCCAACGTTACAGACACGACAAAAATCGCTAATACCAGTAAGAAAATGAGTAGATATTTCACATTACTTCCCGTTATGTGGTGCTGTGCGTTTAAATTACGTCCAATGGCCTTTACCCTGAACCTGTAAAGTACCATTTCCCTTGAATATGGGGAATGGTAAAGCGTGGTCGCGTCTTTAATAAGTGGGGCCAAAACCACGCTTTACAAGCCAGCCTCACTATTCTGCCGTTCTTCTGCCGGTGGCGTTAGCGGCCCGCATAAGCGCTGGGCCAGCCAGCAAGCCAGCGTCACCAGCAGCCAGGAAATCAGTGTGGCGACGACTAAATCTCGCGGCCAGTGCATCCCCAGCACCAGGCGACTTCCCATCACCGCTGTCGCCCAAACCATAAGTATTATGATAGTGAGAGTCCGCCGCCGCGGCCACAGCAATCCTACCCCAAGCAGCGCCCAGCTTGCCGCAAACATGGTATGCCCTGAAGGGAACGCAAAACCGGTTTCACGCTGCCAGTGGCTACGTAACCACGCAGGTACCGTTGTTTCTTGTTGCAGCTGCTCTTTTACCAGGTTACCGCGCTCACTGCGTGAAAGCCGGTAAAACGCATCCACCGGAACCTGATGCTCTTGCTCCAGCCAGATGACATAAGGCCTCGGCTCCTGAACCTGCTTTTTGACCCAGGATTTAACGCCCTGGCCTGCAAGAATTGCTACACCTAACAAAGCAAACAACATCAGAGCCGGTTTGAGCCGAAAACGCAGACACCACAGGAACCATCCGCATAGCAATACGTGCGTAATAATACCCCAGGGTTGAGTTACAGTTTCTGTGACCCAATAAAGCAGCTTTAACCACCGGGCATCATCTCCTGCCTGCCAGCGCCAGCCGGACAGCCACACGGCTACAGGCATAATGAGCAGGACCAATGCACCCGGCACGGTACGTTTTGCGATGGAAAGCATGCGTTCTCCTTATTGTACCTGGTTAAGGATAACCGAAACCCTATTTTTTGGGTAAATGCTTTTGAAATAAAGAGAAAATGTTTGGTTTGTCGGCAATGAGGCGAAGTCGGCTATGTTGTGGCAAAATGAGCGTATAGATAATTGCCGACCGAAATAAAATGGCGGCAGGTGTCGTAAGCGACACTGCTTTGAGTCTCTGGAGAAAACATGCAGCTTAAACGTGTGGCAGAAGCCAAACTGCCAACCCCATGGGGTGATTTTTTAATGGTGGGGTTTGAGGAAGTAGCAACCGGGCAAGATCACGTGGCCCTGGTCTTTGGCGATATTACCGGCAGTGAGCCGGTGCTGGCTCGCGTTCACTCCGAATGTCTGACCGGCGATGCCCTATTCAGTCTGCGCTGCGACTGCGGCTTTCAGCTTGAAGCGGCGTTAACGCATATTGCTGAAGAAGGTCGCGGCATACTGCTTTATCATCGTCAGGAAGGCCGTAACATCGGTCTTTTGAACAAAATTCGCGCCTATGCTCTGCAGGATCAAGGGTATGACACGGTTGAAGCCAACCATCAGTTGGGTTTTGCCGCCGATGAGCGTGATTTCACTATCTGCGCCGATATGTTCAAACTGCTGGGGGTCGATGCCGTACGCCTGCTGACGAATAACCCGAAAAAGGTCGAAATTTTGACTGAAGCCGGGATCAACATCAGCGAACGCGTGCCGCTTATCGTGGGACGCAATCCAAAAAATGCCCACTATCTGGACACCAAGGCCGAAAAAATGGGCCACCTGCTGTCTGAGTAATTTTAGCTTTAATAGTCAAAAGGCCTGCGATGCAGGCCTTTTTTATTGGCAGTTATAAGCCACCTCACTGGAGGTGGCTTTTGCTATCGACAGCCAGCAGTTGCTTTATTTAAGCATATTACGAATAACGTAATGCAAAATGCCGTCGTTACGGTAGTAAGTCAGTTCGGTAGAGGTATCTATCCGGCAGCGGCAGTTGAGCACCTGCTTAGTACCGTCGGGCATCGTTAGCGTCACCGGCACTTCCCCACCAGGTTTCAGATTGCCTGGGTCAAGGACATCAATCGCCTCATCACCGGTCAGCCCAAGTGTTTTACGCGTCACTCCTTGTGGGAACTCTAGCGGCAGTATCCCCATTCCAATCAGGTTAGAGCGGTGGATACGTTCAAAGGACTCCGCGATAACAACCCGAACCCCTTGCAGACGCGGCCCTTTTGCCGCCCAATCGCGGCTGGAGCCAGAGCCATACTCTTTACCGGCAATCACCGCCAGCGGGATATTTTGCTGTTTATAGCGCATAGCCGCATCGTAAATAGCCAGCACCTCAGTTCCTCCCGGCGCCATACGCGTCATACCGCCTTCCACACCGGGTACCATCTCATTGCGAATACGAATGTTAGCAAAAGTACCGCGCATCATAACTTCATGGTTGCCGCGTCGGGAGCCGTAGGAGTTAAAGTCTTCACGTTTAACGCCGTGCTCCTGGAGATAACGCCCGGCAGGACTGTCGGCTTTAATATTACCCGCAGGTGAAATGTGATCCGTGGTCACCGAGTCACCAAGCATGGCAAGAATACGCGCACCTTTTATATCAGCAACGGCCTGGGGCTCTTTGCCCATGTCATCAAAGAATGGCGACAGCCGGATATAGGTCGAATCTTCCTGCCAGTCGTAGGTTGCCGCATCCGAGACCTCTATGGCACGCCACTCCGGTGTACCTTTAAACACCTCTGCATACTCTTTACTAAACATCTCGGTAGAAACATCGCGTACCGCAGCCGCAATCTCCTGGGCCGAAGGCCAGATATCTTTCAGGTAGACAGGCTTACCCTCTTTTCCTTCACCTAGCGGCTGGCTGGTTAAATCGGTATTCATGTTGCCAGCCAGAGCGTAGGCCACCACTAGCGGAGGCGAAGCCAGCCAGTTGGTTTTAACTAGCGGATGAATGCGCCCTTCAAAGTTTCGGTTACCCGACAGCACCGCGCCGACCGTTAAATCGGCTTTACGAATAGCCGCCTCGATCGGTTCCGGAAGCGGACCAGAGTTACCGATACAGGTGGTACAACCGTAACCGACCAGGTTGAAGCCCAGCTTATCGAGATACGGCGTCAGTCCGGCTTTAGCCAGGTAGTCCGAAACGACTTTAGAGCCCGGGGCAAGAGAGGCTTTGACCCACGGCTGACGCATCAATCCAGCCTCGATGGCTTTCTTCGCCAGCAGGCCAGCCGCCAGCATTACGCTAGGGTTTGAGGTGTTGGTACAGGAGGTAATTGCAGCAATCACGACTGCCCCTTCTGGCAGCGCATAACTTTGCCCATCCTGCTGATAATCTACGGTTTTAACCGCCGGGACTTTTTGATTGACGGTCAGCTCAAGGCTTTGATTAAAGGCTTCAGGAACCTTCGCCAGTGCGACTCTGTCCTGAGGGCGTTTAGGCCCAGCCAGGCTTGCCTCCACCTCACTCATATCGAGGCTCAGCGTGCTGGTGAATACAGGTTCATCTCCGGCATTGCGCCACATCCCCTGTGCTTTAGCGTAGGCTTCAACCAGGGCAACCTGCTCCTCGCTCCGCCCGCTTAGGCGCATATACTCCAGTGTGACACCATCAACCGGGAAGAAGCCACAGGTAGCACCATATTCCGGTGACATATTGGCGATGGTCGCCCGATCGGCCAGCGGCAGCGAGTCCAGCCCATCGCCATAAAATTCAACAAACTTACCCACCACGCCGTGTTTACGCAGCATCTGCGTGACTGTCAGCACCAGGTCTGTAGCCGTAATCCCTTCCCGCAGCTTGCCGCTCAGCTTGAAGCCGACGACATCGGGAATTAGCATAGATACCGGCTGTCCAAGCATGGCGGCCTCGGCCTCAATCCCGCCAACGCCCCAGCCCAAAACGCCCAGACCGTTAATCATGGTGGTATGAGAATCGGTACCGACCAGAGTGTCTGGCCAGGCCCACAATTTGCCGTCCTGCTCTTCGCTCCAAACCGCTTTACCGAGATACTCCAGGTTCACCTGGTGACAAATACCGGTACCCGGCGGCACCACTCGAAAACGGCTGAAAGCCTGCTGGCCCCAGCGCAGGAAAACGTAACGCTCGTGGTTACGCTCCATCTCCAGCTCAACGTTATCCTCAAAGGCATCATCGGTACCGAAGTGGTCAACAGTCACTGAGTGGTCGATAACCAGATCGACCGGGGAATGTGGATTAACTTTTGCGACATCGCCTCCCAGGCGCTGTACCGCCTCACGCATCGCCGCCAGATCAACCACCGCCGGAACGCCGGTGAAATCCTGCATCAAAACGCGCGCCGGGCGATAGGCAATTTCCCGGTCGGCGTGGGCATGTTTAAGCCAGTCAGCCAGCGCCTGAATATCCTGTTCGTTAACAGTTTCATCATCCTGCCAACGCAGCAGGTTTTCTAATAGAACTTTAAGGGATTTGGGTAAGCGGCCAATATCTCCAAGTTTTTTGGCGGCCAGCGGCAGGCTGTAGTAGTGATAGGTTTTATTCAGCGCCTGTAATGTGTCCTTGCTGGCCTCGCGTAGGGTCGACGACATAGCTCCTCCATTTTAGACTGGGATAGCAAATACCCCCTGAATAGCTCAGGGTTAGTTAAAGATAACACAAATAGTTTGCAACGTTTTTGCAACAACCCAAATTGATAAATAATTGAAACCTATTGCGAGGACGCGGGCGGGAGTAAAAGTAAGGAGAGTACCTGCCATCGGGTGATGGCAGGTATGGAGGATCAGCGGCTTGGCAGTTTAATGTCGCGGAACATTAGTTCGATATCTTCGTTATTGCGCAATGCCACGGCAGCATCCACCACATCACGAGTCAGATGAGGCGCAAAACGTTGAATAAAATCATACATATAACTACGCAGGAAAGTACTGCGGCGGAAGCCTATTTTGGTCGTGCTGTGGCTAAAAATAGAGTTTGCATCCAGGCGCACCAGATCCGGGTCGGAAACGGGATCGATAGCCATACTGGCGATAACGCCAACACCCAGCCCCAGGCGGACATAAGTTTTAATAACGTCAGCGTCTGTGGCGGTGAAAACTATGTGTGGCGACAAGCCTGCGCGGCTAAAGGCGGTATCCAGCTCTGAACGCCCGGTAAAACCGAAGGTATAAGTGACGAGGGGATACTGTGCCAGCTCTTCTATCGTGACTTCACCTTTACCGGCCAGCGGGTGATCGGGCGTGACAACAATAGCGCGATTCCAGTGATAGCATGGCAGCATCACCAGGTCATCATACAAATGCAGCGCTTCGGTCGCGATGGCAAAATCGGCATTGCCCTTAGAAACTGCCTCAGCTATCTGGGTCGGAGAACCCTGGTGCATATGCAAAGAAACCCGCGGATAACGCTCAATAAAACCTTTAATCACGCCAGGCAGCGCATAACGGGCCTGAGTATGGGTAGTGGCCACATAAAGAGAGCCTTTATCAGGCCAGGTATGTTCCCCGGCGACCGATTTAATAGCCTCTACTTTCGATAACACCTCGCGGGCGATGCGGATAATCTCCTCACCGGCGGGAGTGACCTGCGTCAGATGTTTTCCACTGCGTGAGAAAATCTGGACACCAAGCTCATCCTCGAGCATACGAACTTGCTTACTGATACCCGGTTGAGAGGTATACAGACCTTCAGCCGTCGAGGAAACATTCAGGTTGTGATTAACCACCTCAACGATATAGCGGAGCTGCTGTAATTTCATGACTTCTTTTCCTGGCGCACCGAGCGAGAGTCGGGAGTTTAAGACCAATAAAGAATAACGGAACCATCATCTATAACGCACTATATCACTTTTGTTGCAACTGTATATGAAAAATCCAGCAATATAAACCGGTTAACAACGAATAATTCATAATTCGCGCTTAGTGCATATAGACGCCTGGCCCTCTATTCATGCTGGAAATATTGCGCGGGTGCAAAGCCACGGTGGAATATTTTGCCATTATCAAAAATTTCGCCGGTTTAGCAGATTTGAAGTTGAAAGCTGTATGTCAGATTACATCAGATAAAAACCCTCTGTTCCCGAGCCAGATTCCACGATAAAAACTCGATATATATCCCTTAACGAACGGCCTCAACGCGAGTTCTACCCCAAAATACGCATGGCTGATTTATTCTCGGATAAAAAAACGGCTGCCAATGGCAGCCGTTAGTAGCAGGACTCAAGCTATAGATTACTTTTTCGTTTCAACCCATTTGCCATCGACAAAGAAGGCCGACCAGCCGGTCGCTTTACCGTCTTTTTCAGAAGCCACGTACTGCTGCTTAGTTTTACGGCTAAAGCGCACCGTGGTTTTATTGCCTTGAGGATCCTGAGCCGGCGCATCCGCCAGATAGCGCAGTTTCTCAGGCAGACGATCGCGGAAGCGATACAGTTCTTCTACCGCAGGCGCACGGGTTTCGCGCGATTTCGGGAAGGTGTTGGCAGCCAGGAAGACCCCGGCAGCGCCGTCACGCAGCACGAAATAGGCGTCAGACTTCTCGCAAGGCAGTTCTGGTAATGGAACCGGATCTTCCTTCGGTGGCGCGACTTCGCCGTTACGCAAGATTTTGCGGGTGTTCTTACACTCTTCGTTGGTACAGCCCATGTATTTGCCGAAGCGCCCCATTTTCAGGTGCATTTCAGAGCCACATTTCTCACACTCAACGACCGGGCCATCATAGCCTTTAATGCGGAACTCGCCCTCTTCAATCTCGTAACCATCACAACCTGGGTTATTACCGCAGACATGCAGCTTACGCTTAGGATCGATAAGGTAACTGTCCATTGCCGTGCCACACTTCTGGCAGCGGCGTTTGGCACGCAGCGCGTTGGTTTCCGCGTCGTCGCCTTCCAGCACGTTCAGAACTTCGTTTTCCGAAATCAGGTTGATGGTGGTTTTGCAGCGCTCTTTTGGCGACAGCGCATAACCAGAACATCCCAGGAACACCCCGGTGCTGGCGGTACGGATCCCCATCTTACGACCACAGGTTGGGCAGTCGATGCTGGTCAGTACCATCTGGTTAGGACGCATCCCGCCTTCTTCAGGATCTTTTTCAGCCGTTTCCAGCTGTTTAGTAAAGTCACCGAAGAAATTATCCAGTACCCCTTTCCACTCGGCTTCGTGGTTAGCGACCTGGTCGAGGCTGTTTTCCATCTGCGCGGTAAAGTCATAGTTCATCAGCCCGCGGAAGTTCTCTTCCAGGCGGTCTGTCACTATTTCACCCATTTTCTCAGCATAGAAACGACGGTTTTCGGTTTTAACGTAACCGCGATCCTGAATGGTGGAGATGATGGACGCGTAAGTAGACGGACGACCAATGCCGCGTTTTTCCAACTCTTTAACCAGTGAGGCTTCGCTAAAGCGAGCAGGCGGTTTGGTAAAATGCTGCTCTGGCAGCAGGTCAATCAGCGACAGCGCATCGCCGCGATTTACCGCAGGCAGCGTACGGTCTTCATCGCCTTTACGCAGCGCAGGCATAACGCGCGTCCAGCCATCAAAGCGCAAAATACGGCCACGGGCTTTAAGACGGAAATCACCGGCAGAAACGGTCAGCGTAGTCGAGTCATACTGCGCAGGTGTCATCTGGCAGGCCACAAACTGACGCCAGATAAGCTGATACAGTTTCTGTGCGTCGGCTTCCATATCCTTGAGCGTTTCAGCAAGTACCGCGACGTCTGAAGGACGAATAGCTTCGTGCGCTTCCTGAGAGTTCTCTTTGCTGGCATAGGAGTTAGCGGCCTTCGGCAGATACTTATCGCCAAAGTTGTCACCGATATAATCGCGAACCATGTTCAGCGCGTCCTGGCTCAGGTTGGTGGAGTCAGTACGCATATAAGTAATGTACCCGGCTTCGTATAAGCGCTGGGCCATCATCATGGTTTTTTTCACCCCAAAGCCCAGACGGGTGCTGGCAGCCTGTTGCAGCGTAGAGGTGATAAACGGCGCGCCAGGCTTACTGCTGGTCGGCTTATCTTCACGCTCGGTGACACTGTAACTTGCCTTTTTCAGCAGCGCGACGGCGGCTTCGGTTTCTTCGCGGTTAACAGGACGGAACGGTTTATCGTTCTGATGAGTGACCGCAACCGGCAGAGTATCACCCGCCGGAGTCGATAGATTGGCGTCAACTTCCCAATACTCTTCAGGTACGAAGGCTTTGATTTCACGCTCGCGCTCAACGACCAGGCGTACGGCCACCGATTGAACGCGCCCCGCCGACAATCCGCGGGCAATTTTCTTCCACAGCAGCGGGGAAACCATGTAACCCACTACGCGGTCCATAAAGCGACGCGCCTGCTGGGCATTTACCCGGTCGATATTCAGCTCGCCCGGCTTCTCGAACGCCTGTTGAATGGCATTCTTGGTTATTTCGTTAAAGACCACGCGGCTGTAGCGCTGGTCGTCACCACCGATAACTTCCCGCAGGTGCCATGCAATGGCTTCCCCTTCGCGGTCAAGGTCAGTTGCGAGATAGATGTGGTCAGCTTTCTCAGCTAACGCCTGGAGTTCAGAAACGACTTTTTCTTTCCCCGGCAGCACTTCGTAATGGGCTTTCCATTCGTGCCAGGGATCGATCCCCATACGGTTAACCAGCGCAGTGCGCTCATCTTTTTTGACTTTTTTGGTCGTTTTGGTGGCGGCAGAGTCTGCGTTTTTTTTCTGCGCAGAACCGCTGGTCGGCAAATCCCGGATGTGGCCGACGCTGGATTTAACCACGTAGCCGCTGCCCAGATATTTGTTGATCGTTTTGGCTTTTGCCGGGGACTCCACGATAACAAGAGCTTTACCCATATTCACCTTTACCTGTTTGATTCTTCCAGAATACGTTGTGCGTGAGTGTTTCTTCCCTGCGCGACGGCTACTTATATATGACGCCAGCAACGGACGATATCAACCCGGTTTATTTCTAGCGGCGCCAGAACCATCGCCACGCCGGGGCCTACCTAACGGTGACTTTCCGGGGCTGCACTCTGGCTAAATGTCAAGCAATTCTGTTGACAGTTTGCGAAAGCGTCACACTCTACCTGATAAAATTTGATACGCAACTTTATTAGCATGCATTAGTGATCCGCGCCAGTTTGCACTCTTTTTCCAAAACCATAGCAAATTTGCGCTTATTGGAACGCAGTCGTACACTAGCGCGCACGCAGTATGTAAGGAGATAACGATGCAAGGTACAACTCAACCCATTGAACGCGAGGCGCTGCTGTTAGAAGCCAATCGCCTCATCAAAGAACATGATGATTATATCTCGGGTATTGTCGCAACCGGCGTCAGCCAGAAAAATGGCGTGCTTATTTTTAGCGGCGAGTACTTCCTGGATGCCGATGGGCTGCCTACCCCAAAAAGCACCGCAGTGTTTAATATGTTCAAATATCTCGCCCACACGCTGTCGGAAAAATATCACCTGGCGGACTAGCCCTGTAGTTCACCCGGCACCATAAAAAAAGCCCACTGTTATAACGACAGTGGGCTTTTCCATTTAAGTACTAAAGGCTAAACCAGCGGTTTCTGGCCCCGCTGCCACCAGCGTAATAGCAGACGATCGGCGCTATTCGCTGCACTACCGGTAACTTTATCAATCAGCCGACGGCGTTGCTGGTAATGCAGACCCACCACTTCGTACTGGCGAATACGGTTTAAGATCCAATCATCGCTGGTGATGATTTCATCAACCAGATTTAGATCAAGCGCCTGAGTGCCATACCAGTGCTCGCCGGTAGCGACTTTATCAATATCCAGTTCCGGACGCATTTCGTGTACGAACTGCTTAAACAGGTCGTGAGTCTCATTGAGTTCTTCGCGAAACTTTTCTCGTCCCTGGTCATTGTTTTCGCCAAACAGAGTCAGAGTCCGCTTGTACTCTCCGGCAGTGTGTAGCTCCACGTCGATATCATTACGCTTTAGCAGACGGTGGAAGTTAGGGATTTGGGCCACCACGCCGATAGAACCTACAATGGCAAATGGCGCGGCCACAATACGATTGGCAACGCAAGCCATCATATATCCCCCGCTGGCAGCCACTTTATCCACGGCCACGGTCAGGCTTATTTGTCGGTCGCGCAGGCGTTTGAGCTGTGATGCAGCCAGGCCATAACCATGAACCACGCCGCCGGGGCTTTCCAGGCGCAGCAGCACTTCATCCTGCGGTTTCGCCACGGCCAGGATAGCCGTAACTTCTTCACGCAATCCGCCCACTTCACGGGCATCCATACTGCCTTTAAAATCGAGAACATAGAGTTTAGGCTTGCCTGAGTCGCTGGTTGCACCGCCTTTGGCGCGTGCTTTTGCAGCTTTCTCTTCCAGCTTGTGACGTTTTTTTCGCGCCTTTTGCCACAGTTTTTGCTGATGATTCTCTAGCAAAGCGCCTTCTATATGTTCCTGCATCTCCTGGTAGTTATCACCAAGACGGGTAACCTGTAGCTCACCCCGCTGCTTTTTATTACGCGACGCGGCACCCACTACGATAATGACTACCGCAGCCAACGCGGCGACCAGTGTGACCACCTTCGCCAGGAACAATCCGTAATTTGCAATCAGATCCACTATTTCGCCTTATCTTTTCAGTGCATTAGAGACCAGTTTTCATTGTAATCGATTCGCATAAACGCGTGCTAACAGACTACCACGTTTCGGTGCAGATACCGTCTGGATGTGAAAATGAGAAATATTTTCAAAATGTTATTCCGGGCAGAGTTAGCCGCTGACTGATTGAAATCAGGGCATTTTTAAGGCATAAAACCTCATTAATCGCCCACGCCACGCGGCCATTATGCCCGCAAGGAGTCGTTGTGCACTATCAACCTCAAAACGATCTGCTGCAAAATCGCATTATTCTGGTCACCGGTGCTAATACCGGCATTGGCCAGGAAGCGGCAGTGACCTATGCCCGTTACGGAGCACGCCTGGTGCTACTGGGCCGTAGTGAAGAAAAGCTGCAGCCTGTTGCCCGTCAGATTCAGCAGCAAAGCGGTTTTACTCCACACTGCTTTACTCTGGACTTTGCTGCCGCTAGCGCAGCTGAGTGCCACCAAATGGCCGCGCAAATAGCGGCAAAAGTTCCGCGCCTTGATGGCGTGTTGCACAATGCCGGCATGCTGGGCGAAGTACGCCCGATGATTGAACAAACGCCGGACATCTGGGCTAAAGTGATGCAGGTAAATGTTAACACGACCTTTTTCCTTACTCAGGCATTGTTACCGCTTCTGCTTAAATCCGAAGCCGGTTCTCTGGTATTTACCAGTTCCAGCGTCGGCCGTCAGGGGCGTGCCGACTGGGGAGCCTACGCGGTATCTAAATTTGCCACCGAAGGAATGATGCAGGTATTGGCTGAGGAGTATAAACAGCAAAATCTGCGGGTTAACTGTATTAATCCCGGCGGTACCCGTACCCAAATGCGGGCCAGTGCCTTCCCAACCGAAAATCCGCAGTTGCTGAAAACTCCCGCCGATATTATGCCTCTTTATCTGTGGCTGATGGGTGACGACAGCCGCCGTAAAACCGGGATGAGCTTTGATGCTCAACCTAATCGCAAACCGGGGATTGCTCAATGAGTGACGAACGCCACCAGCAGCGCCAGCAGCGTCTTAAAGAACAGGTCGATGCCCGTATCGCCGAAGCCCGTGAAGAGCGCGGCATCATAATGGTGTTTACCGGTAACGGTAAGGGTAAAACTACCGCCGCGTTTGGCACCGTCACACGAGCCGTAGGCCATGGGCACAAAGCCGGCGTAGTGCAATTTATAAAAGGCAACTGGCCAAACGGTGAACGTAATTTACTGGAGCCCGCGGGGGTAGAGTTTCAGGTGATGGCCACCGGATTTACCTGGGAGACGCAAAATCGCGAGAGTGATACTGCCGCCTGCCAGAGCGTATGGCTGCACGCGCAGCGCATGCTGGCCGACCCGACGCTGGATTTAGTGGTGCTGGATGAGCTGACCTATATGGTGGCTTACGATTATCTGGAACTAGAAGAAGTTCTGAACGCCCTGCGCTCCCGTCCTGTATCTCAAAGTGTGATTATTACCGGACGTGGGTGTCATCGGGAAATTATTGAACTGGCAGATACAGTGAGTGAACTCAGACCGGTAAAACACGCCTTCGATGCCGGTATAAAAGCTCAGCCCGGCATCGATTATTAATATAACCAGGGGAATCAAATTCCCCTGTAGTTATTGGCCGTTACGATTGTTGTTACCGCCGGAACGACGACTACCACCGCCAACCTGATTATGGCGCTTCACGGCACGACGAATCTGGTTAGCCTTGGTGCGACGGCGATCTTTCTCAACCGCGACTTTGGTATTAGTTTCAGCCGGAAGATCCACCAGCTTACGCAGGTAGTTAGTCTGCTCCAGCCCCAGCTCGGTCCATCCTCCGCGAGGAATGCCTTTAGGCAGAACTAAATCGCCATAGCGCACGCGAATCAGACGACTAACCTGCACGCCTACGGCTTCCCACAGGCGACGAACTTCGCGGTTACGACCTTCAGTCAGCGTGACGTTATACCACTGGTTAATACCTTCACCACCGGTGAATTTGATGGTTTTGAACGATGCAGGACCGTCTTCCAACTGTACGCCGCGTGACAGCTGACGCAGTTTGGCATCATCAATCTCACCAAACACGCGCACCGCATATTCACGCTCAACTTCACGGCTTGGGTGCATCAGACGATTTGCCAGTTCGCCATCGGTGGTAAACAACAGCAGACCACAGGTGTTGACGTCAAGACGGCCGACTGCAATCCAGCGTGCACCGCGCATCTTAGGTAAACGGTCAAACACGGTTGGACGCCCTTCTGGATCGCTGCGGGTACACAACTCACCTTCCGGTTTGTAATAGGCCAGAACCCGGCAAATCTGCTCTTCGGACTCTTTAACCGAAACCACGTGACCATCGATACGGATTTTCATGCCCTGGGTTATTTCAACCCGGTCGCCCAGGGTGGCAATTTTGCCATCAACGCTGACGCGGCCTGCGGCGATAATCGCTTCGATTTCACGACGGGAACCATGACCGGCACGAGCCAGTACTTTTTGTAATTTTTCGCTCATTGAGCTTCCTCGGGTGTCGCCTTCACAGGCGTCTAATGCATATTAAAACAGCGGGTTAAATCAATATTTATCCCACCGCTTTGCAACTGGTTTGATACATAGCGTAAAGACACTTTCAGTACACTATGATTCGTGGCCGAACATAGTACACGAATTTTCAGATAAATGATTCTTCCAGCTGATTGTTACTACTTAACTAATCCTGCCTCACAGGCGCTACAAAGTGGGTATGAATTAATGGCTCTGGCTAATAGCAGCCTCGCCCCATGGTGACAGGCTGAAAATGTAACCTCAGGCTCATTCAGGGTCAGCCCCATATCTCTGGTGCACGCTCGTTATATTCCAGAAAAGGCTTTAGGATGATGGCAAAAGAAAGCCGGGACTCAGCCCGGCATTTTCAAGGCCATTTGACTGGCTATCAGAAGCTGATATTTGCCGTCAGGCCGCCAACAAAGGCATCGTCAACTTCGCTGACAGCACCCGGAGAGGTGATGTATTGCAGGTTAGGACGCAGGGACATCCAGTTGGTCACGTGGAAGTCATAATAAACTTCGTAGTTCCACTCAGCCCCGGACTGAATTGGCAGATACGCCGGATTGTTGTAGTTGGAAATTCCATTCTCGTGATTCTGAGTACGCAGCATGCTGCTGTAGTCTGAGTTCACATGAATACGCGCTACGCCAAAACCAATTTCGTCTTTCGGACGAGCATCGAATGGTCCTTTCCAGGTCAAAGCCACCGACTGATAGTTGTCGGTTTTGGAAGTTTTATGGTCGTTCATCACCGCCTGAACCGTGATACCCAGACCGCGATCCACGCTACCGCCCTGAGAAGTTAGCTGCTGTTGCGCGACGATATAACCACCGTAAGAATGCTCATCGGTAGTGCCATAGCCGCCGTTACGATAGCTGCCATAAACCGGATCTTTAGTTGAAGAGTAGTAGTACCCGATACGATAGTTACCCGGTAAGCCTTCTGCCCCCAGTTTTGGTTGCCAGCCCAGTTCTACTGGAACCAGGTTACCTTCGGTTGGGTTGAATTCGAAGCGGAAACCATCGCCTTTCGCATAGTTGTACGGGTTCTGGTTGTAGAAACCGACTTGCAGGAATAATTCAGGAGTAAAGTTCAGACGAACGCGAGTTGCCCACTGAGAAACAGGCCAGTTATACCAGTGGTCGCCGCGCCAGTTACCGCCCTGGCCGCTGCCGAATGCAAGGTTTTCGAACTTGCTGTCGAAGCTGCCAAAATCTTCACCTACCGTCAGACGACCAGCTTTAATATCCAGCATGTCATCGAAGAAGCCTTTACGTAACCACATCTGGGTCAAGCGCCATGTCTGGCCACGGCCCCAGACTTCCTGCACAGAGGAGACCATGCCGGTACGCGGGTCAGCAATCTCATCAGACAGGTTTTGACCGTCACGGTTGGTAATGGTGAGCTGGAACTCCGCATCCTGCCAGTCGAGCAGTTTTTCCAGATCGAGGTTTACCCCAAATGCTTGCTGATCGCTGTAACGAGCGGTAGTCGAGGTGTTGTAACCCCCTGCCAGATTGGAAGCGGCTTCCATAGTGTAATTAACGGAGAATTTAACCCCATCTTTTTCGAGCTGAGTACGAGTACCGCCCCAGTCGCCGAACATATAAGGCGATTCATAGCTAAATGCATCGGCCGCCAAGCCTTGCGTTGAGTAGAGTGCGGCGCACATGGCGCTGAGTGCCAGTACACGCCCCGGTTTTTTGACCACTGCTGATAATATTTTCATTGTTAATTATTCTATGTGTATTTATAGGAAAGTTGATTTTATGAAAGATAAACCCGCTTCGCGTTATAAATAA
This sequence comes from Salmonella enterica subsp. enterica serovar Choleraesuis, assembly GCA_022846635.1. Classification (GTDB taxonomy): domain Bacteria; phylum Pseudomonadota; class Gammaproteobacteria; order Enterobacterales; family Enterobacteriaceae. The sequence goes on along the minus strand of AP025685.1, from coordinate 1,890,771 downwards.
GTGCTTTCTTTTGTTGAATTTTTTGTAATTTTATAGCTAAAAAAAAGGTTGGATCACAGAAATAAAAAAAGGTGCCGGAGCACCTTATGTATAACGAGAATTTTAGACTGAAATGAATTAAAGAAACGGTTTGATAGATCCAACGCCTTCCCGCACCACCTGCGGTGAATCTTCGGTCAAATCGATAACCGTCGTTGGCTGCTGCCCCAGAGTTCCACCGTGAATAATCAAGTCTACCTGCTTCTCGAGCCGGTCTTTGATCTCTTCGGGATCGGATTCCGTAAATTCACTACCAGGCAACATCAGAGATGTTGACAGCATCGGCTCGTTCAGTGCCTCTAGCAGCGCCAGTGCAATAGGGTTTGAGGGTACGCGCAGGCCAATAGTTTTACGCTTTTCCTGCAACAACCGGCGCGGAACTTCTTTCGTGCCTTTAAGAATGAATGTATAGCTGCCCGGCGTGTTATTTTTGATTAAGCGAAAAGCCACATTATCGACCCAGGAGTAGGTCGACAGTTCAGATAAATCACGACACATCAGCGTAAAATTATGGCCATTTTCCAGCTGACGGATCCGGCAAATTCGCTCCATAGCATTCTTATCTTCCAGCTGACAACCCAGCGCATAGCCAGAGTCAGTTGGGTAGACGATAACGCCACCTTTACGAATAATCTCCACCGCCTGATTAATCAGCCGCGGCTGGGGGTTTTCGGGATGAATGTAGAAAAACTGACTCATACTGCCCTCACTTGCTTAATTTGTCGGCAATGCCCAGCGTTGCCAGACCGGGTCTACGCCCTCCGGCAACCAGAGCCTGCGGCCCAGTTCAATCCAGGCGCATGGCTGATGAAAATCTGACCCCTGCGAGGCCAGTAATTGGTACTGACGGGCATACAGCGCCAGCTGATTACGTTCGCCCGGGGCCTGTTGGCACTGCGCCACTTCCATGGCATCGCCACCCGATTCTGCAAACAACGCCATAAGACGTTTCAGCCACTTAGCCGAAAGTTGATAGCGTCCGGGGTGTGCCAGCACCGCCTGCCCGCCTGAATGATGAATAACATCAATAGCTTGTTCAAGTGTACACCACTGTGGAGGGACATAGCCGGTTTTTCCTCGAGCCAGATAATGTTTAAACACTTCGGCAAAATTATTGGCCCGGCCATCCTCAACCAGAAAACGGGCAAAATGCCCTCTCGTCACCTGTCCGCCATTCGCCAGCCGCTTTGCCCCTTCAAACGCGCCAGGAATCCTCGCTTTTTCAAGCCGCAGGCCTATTTCTTCCGCACGGCGCATCCGTCGCTCCGACTGTTCGGCCAGTAACTGCACCAGTGCCGGATGGTCGGGGTCTATATTCAGGCCGACAACATGGATTTCATGGTTTTCCCATAGGGTAGAAATCTCGACACCGTTAATAAGCACCATATTTAGCTCATGTTGCCGGATAGCGTCGCGCGCAGCGGCCAGGCCGGCCACGGTGTCATGATCGGTGACGGCCAGCACATCAACACCCTGCTCCCGGGCGCGTAATACCAACTGCTCGGGCGCAAGCTGGCCGTCGGATGCAGTGGTATGGCTGTGTAAATCATAAAGCAGTGTTGCTGTCGTCGGGTTCAATCCGGCCTCCGTCAATAAATGCTGCGGTCTTTACCGCCCGCTAATGATACCGATTAAGAGCAATAGTGAAAAAGGCTATTGACATTACATCTTCGAACTAGTCTACTAGTACGCAAGTTCACAAGAGAGGTATCTGAGATGAAAACATTATTTGCCGTTAACCGTTGGTGGCGCACTCCCTAACCGGGCAGTGCTGTGCAAACGCGCATTCGAAATGCGTGACAGATACCTGGCCCGCCTGACGCGGGCTTTTTATTGAACACAATTTGCGAGTTATAAAATGGAAACCACCAAACCTGATTTAACGCTGATGACCCGCCAGTTGCCTTATTGCAGCAACCCAAGCGCTTTGTTTCATCAGCTGTGCGGCGCTCGTCCGGCAACTCTGCTGCTTGAGTCAGCCGACATAGAAAGCAAAGATAACCTTAAAAGTCTGCTGCTGGTCGACAGCGCTCTGCGCATTAGCGCGTTACATAATCAGGTAAGCGTTCAGGCCCTGTCAGATAATGGGGCGGCTCTGCTGCCACTGTTGGCTGATGCGCTGAACGGTAAGAATGTAGAGATTATCTCCCGCCCGCAGCGCCTTGAGCTGATTTTCAACACCAGTGAAGAAGTCACTGATGAAGATAGCCGCCTGCAAACCGTTAGCGTATTTGATGTTCTTCGCTCCCTGCTCAATCTGGTAAATGTACCAGCCGATGAGCGCGAAGCTATGTTCCTGGGCGGGCTGTTTGCCTATGACCTGGTCGCCGGGTTTGAAGCCCTGCCAGAATTACGTGCCGATAACCGCTGCCCGGATTACTGCTTCTATCTGGCCGAAACATTACTGGTTATCGACCATCAGCAGAAAAAGGCTCATTTGCAGGCAAGCCTGATGGTACCAAATGCGCACGAACAACAGCGCCTGGAGCTGCGTCTGGAACAACTGACCACACTGGCCACCGCACCGCTGGCTGCGCTGCCTGCCCAAAGTGTTGCCAACATGACCCTCAGCTGCAGCCTGTCAGACGCTGAATTTGGCGCGGTGGTCAGCCAACTGCAAGAAGCCATCCGTATTGGTGAAATCTTCCAGGTGGTGCCATCCCGCCGCTTCAGCCTGCCTTGCCCATCGCCACTGGCAGCTTACCAGACGCTGAAAGAGAGCAATCCAAGTCCTTATATGTTCTTCATGCAGGATGAGGAGTTCACCCTGTTCGGCGCATCGCCTGAAAGCGCACTGAAATATGATGCCACCAACCGTCAGATTGAGATCTACCCAATCGCCGGAACTCGCCCACGCGGCCGCCGCGCCGATGGCTCTCTGGACCGCGATCTCGACAGCCGCATTGAACTGGAAATGCGTACCGACCATAAAGAGCTGGCCGAGCATCTAATGCTGGTCGACCTGGCCCGTAACGATCTGGCACGTATTTGCACCCCAGGCAGCCGCTACGTTGCCGATTTAACCCAGGTCGATCGCTACTCATTTGTTATGCATCTGGTATCCCGAGTGGTTGGTGAGCTGCGCCATGACCTCGACGCGCTGCATGCTTACCGGGCTTGCATGAATATGGGCACCCTGAGCGGCGCGCCTAAAGTACGCGCTATGCAGCTTATTGCCCAGCAGGAAGGCGCACGCCGAGGCAGCTACGGCGGTGCGGTAGGTTATCTGACCGCTCATGGCGATTTGGACACCTGCATTGTCATTCGTTCCGCCTATGTCGAAGACGGTGTCGCCACCATTCAGGCCGGAGCCGGAGTGGTACTGGATTCAGACCCGCAGTCCGAAGCCGATGAGACGCGTAATAAAGCGCGCGCCGTTCTGCGAGCCATCGCCCGCGCCCACCATGCTGAGGAGAATTTCTAATGGCCGATATCCTGTTACTCGACAATATCGATTCATTTACCTGGAATCTGGTCGATCAGCTGCGGGCCTCCGGTCACCAGGTCACTATTTTTCGTAACCATGTACCGGCTGAAACCTTAATTGAACGCCTCGCAGCCATGAAAAATCCGGTACTGATGTTGTCACCGGGGCCCGGTGCACCGGGCGATGCGGGATGCATGCCAGAACTATTGCAACGTATGAAAGGGAAAGTGCCTGTTATCGGTATCTGCCTTGGCCACCAGGCCATCGTAGAAGCCTACGGCGGTTATGTGGGCCAGGCCGGTGAAATCCTGCATGGTAAGGCTTCGCGCATTGAACATGACGCTGAGGCAATGTTTGCCGGATTATCCAATCCGCTGCCGGTCGCTCGTTATCACTCTTTGGTGGGCAGCGATATACCCGCAGAGCTGACGGTAAATGCCCATTTCAACGGCATGGTAATGGCGGTTCGCCACGATAAAGACCGGGTATGTGGCTTCCAGTTCCACCCGGAATCCATTCTTACGGCTCAGGGCGCGCGGCTTCTTGAGCAGACCCTTGACTGGGCGCTGGCGCGTTAATAGGAGAGCCAACATGCAACCGATTTTTGACAAACTTTTTCAGGGTCAATCCCTGAGCCGCGACGAAAGCCAGCAGCTTTTCACCGCCATCATCCGCGGTGAAGTGGCACCAGAACTTCTGTCGGCCACCTTAGTAAGCATGAAAGTACGCGGTGAAGATGCCAGTGAAATCGCCGGTGCCGCCAGCGCCTTACTGGCCGATGCCGCCCCATTCCCACGCCCGGACTATTCGTTTGCCGATATCGTGGGTACCGGGGGTGACGGCAGTAACAGCATTAATATTTCTACCGCCAGCGCATTCGTTGCCGCTGCCTGTGGGATGAAAGTGGCTAAACACGGCAACCGCAGCGTTTCCAGCCGTTCCGGTTCATCGGATTTACTGGCGGCTTTCGGCATCAATCTTGAGATGAGCGCCCAGCAGTCGCGCGCCGCTCTGGATGAGCTGGGCGTATGCTTCCTGTTTGCTCCGCACTATCACAAAGGCTTCCAGCATGCGATGCCGGTACGCCAAAAGCTGAAAACTCGCACGCTGTTTAACGTGCTGGGCCCGCTGATTAACCCGGCCCGCCCGCCAATCGGTCTGATTGGGGTTTATAGCGAAGAGCTGGTTACCCCTATTGCAGAAACTCTGGGTCTTCTGGGTTACCAGCGCGCTGCCGTCGTTCATAGCGGTGGCATGGATGAAGTATCGTTACACGCACCGACCCAGGTTGCGGAGCTGAATAACGGCGTTATTAGCCACTACCAGCTCACCGCCGAAGACTTTGGCCTAAATCCCTATAACAAAGATGATTTGACTGGCGGCACGCCGGAAGAAAATCGTGACATTCTGACCCGCCTGTTACAAGGTAAAGGTGCTCCGGCCCATGAGGCCGCCGTCGCCGCTAACGTCGCCATGCTAATGCGTTTACATGGCCACGATTGTCTCCGCCAGAACAGTGCTCACGTGCTTGAAGTTCTGCGCAGCGGCGGAGCATGGTCTCGGGTTACAGCTCTGGCAGCAAGAGGATAAGTGATGCAGGACACCGTATTAGCCAAAATTGTGGCGGATAAGGCCGTTTGGGTCGCCGCCCGAAAACAACAACAGCCACTGGCTAGTTTTCAAAACGAAATAGTTCCCAGCGAACGCAGTTTCTACCATGCGCTGGAAGGTTCACGGACGGCATTTATTCTGGAGTGTAAAAAAGCATCTCCTTCAAAAGGGCTGATTCGTGAAGATTTCGACCCGGTAAAAATTGCCAGCGTTTATCGTAATTACGCTTCTGCTATTTCTGTGCTGACCGATGAAAAATATTTCCAGGGTAATTTTGAGTTTCTGCCCCTGGTCAGCAAAACGGTTACTCAGCCGGTGCTGTGTAAAGACTTTATTATTGAGCCTTACCAGATTTACCTGGCCCGATTCTATCAGGCAGACGCCTGCCTGCTGATGCTGTCAGTGCTGGATGATGAGCAGTATCGTCAGCTGGCGGCCGTAGCCCATAGCCTGAATATGGGCGTACTGACAGAAGTGAGCAACGAAGAAGAGCTGGTACGCGCCATCGACCTGGGTGCGCGAGTCGTGGGTATCAATAACCGTAACCTGCGCGATCTGTCGATTGATTTAAACCGTACTCGCACCATGGCACCGCGTCTTGGTCATGGCGTCACGGTCATTAGCGAGTCCGGCATTAATAGCTACCGCGACGTACGCGAGCTGAGCCACTTTGCCAATGGCTTCTTGATTGGTTCTGCACTGATGGGCTCAGACGATTTAGAGGCTGCGGTACGCCGGGTTATTCTCGGAGAAAACAAAGTTTGCGGGCTAACCCGTCCACAGGATGCCGCAGCAGCACGCAATGAAGGCGCGGTTTACGGTGGTTTGATTTTCGTTGCCGGTTCACCGCGTGAAATCGACGAAGCTCAGGCCCGCGCGATTATGGCCGCCGCTCCATTGCACTATGTGGGCGTATTTCGCGATGCACCGACTGCAACGGTTGCCGCGCTAGCCCAGCGTCTGGGACTCAGCGCCGTGCAGTTACACGGTCACGAAAACCAAAGCTATATCGATGCACTGCGTGAGGTGTTGCCACCATCGGTTGCTATCTGGAAAGCGCTCTCCGTTGGCAACAGCCTGCCGGCCCGCGACCTGCGCCACGTAGATCGCTATCTGCTTGATAACGGTCAGGGTGGCAGTGGCCAAAGTTTTGACTGGAGCCTGCTGGCCGGCCAGAACCTGGACAACGTGATGCTGGCCGGTGGTCTTAGCGCCGATAACTGCGTAGAAGCAGCTAAAGCTGGCTGCTGCGGACTCGATTTTAATTCCGGCGTGGAATCCGCTCCGGGAATCAAAGATGCTAACAAGCTGGCAGCGGTATTCCGTACCCTGCGGGCTTACTAAGGAAGCGAATAATGACGACTTTACTTAATCCCTATTTTGGTGAGTTTGGTGGAATGTATGTTCCACAAATCCTGATGCCTGCCCTGCGCCAGCTGGAAGCGGCCTTTGTCAGCGCCCAAAGCGACCCGGAGTTCCAGGCCGAGTTTACCGACCTGTTAAAAAACTATGCCGGTCGCCCTACCGCACTAACCCTCTGCCGTAACCTGACCGCCGGGACGAAAACTAAGCTGTATCTTAAACGCGAAGATCTGCTGCACGGCGGTGCCCATAAAACCAACCAGGTGCTGGGCCAGGCTCTGCTGGCTAAACGCATGGGTAAAACGGAAATTATCGCCGAAACCGGTGCCGGTCAGCACGGCGTAGCTTCGGCGCTGGCCTCGGCGCTGCTGGGTCTGAAGTGCCGGGTATATATGGGCGCAAAAGACGTAGAGCGTCAATCACCTAACGTATTCCGCATGCGCCTGATGGGTGCCGAAGTGATTCCAGTACACAGCGGTTCCGCCACGCTTAAAGATGCCTGTAACGAGGCGCTGCGCGACTGGTCTGGCAGCTACGAAACCGCACACTATATGCTCGGTACCGCGGCAGGCCCGCATCCATATCCTACTATTGTGCGTGAGTTCCAGCGCATGATCGGCGAAGAAACCAAAGCCCAGGTGCTGGAAAAAGAAGGTCGCCTGCCGGATGCGGTTATTGCCTGCGTCGGCGGCGGTTCCAATGCCATCGGCATGTTTGCTGACTTCATTACCGAAGAAGCCGTTGGGCTGATTGGCGTAGAGCCTGCCGGTCACGGTATCGAAACCGGCGAACACGGCGCACCGCTAAAACATGGTCGTACCGGTATCTACTTCGGCATGAAAGCACCAATGATGCAGACTGACGAAGGCCAGATTGAAGAGTCGTATTCCGTTTCTGCCGGGCTGGATTTCCCTTCTGTCGGGCCACAGCACGCTTATCTTAACAGCATTGGCCGTGCAGAATATGTCTCAATTACAGACAATGAAGCACTGGATGCCTTTAAAGAGCTGAGCCGCCACGAGGGGATCATCCCGGCGCTTGAATCGTCGCACGCTCTGGCCTATGCCCTGAAAATGATGAAAGCTAACCCAGAAAAAGAACAGCTTCTGGTGGTTAACCTCTCCGGACGCGGCGACAAAGATATTTTTACCGTTCACGACATTCTGAAAGCCCGGGGAGAAATCTGATGGAACGTTATCAGCAGCTGTTTTCTGATCTTAAAAACCGCAACGAAGGCGCTTTCGTACCATTTGTCACGCTGGGAGATCCAACCCTTAGCCAGTCGCTGAACATTATTGACGCACTGATTGCCGGCGGAGCTGATGCGCTGGAACTGGGCATTCCGTTCTCCGATCCGCTGGCAGATGGCCCAACCATTCAGAACGCGAACCTGCGCGCTTTCAAAGCCGGAGTTACTCCGACCCAGTGTTTTGAACTGCTGGCTGAGATCCGCGCTAAACATCCGCAGATCCCTATCGGGCTTTTGATGTATGCCAACCTGGTATTCAACCGCGGAATTGATGAGTTTTACGCGCGCTGTGCCGAAGTGGGCGTAGATTCGGTGCTGGTTGCCGACGTGCCGGTCGAAGAATCAGCCCCTTTCCACCAGGCTGCCCTGCGCCATAATATTGCGCCAATTTTCATCTGCCCGCCGAACGCCGATGACGCACTGTTACAGGAGATTGCTTCCCGCGGACGCGGGTATACCTATCTTCTATCGCGCGCCGGAGTTACCGGGGCCGAAAATAAAGCCAGCCTGCCGCTACATCACCTGGTTGAGAAACTGGCAACACTGAATGCCGCACCGCCGCTGCAAGGTTTTGGCATCTCGCAGCCAGAGCAGGTGCAGGCCGCGCTGGAAGCCGGAGCCGCAGGCGCTATTTCTGGCTCTGCGGTAGTCAAAATTATCGAAAACAACCTCGATAATTCGGCCGGGATGCTCAGCGCGCTGGAAAACTTTGCCCGCACGATGAAAGCCGCAACCCGCAGCTAATTAAGTAAAACTGCCCTAAGCGGAAAAAAATAAGGGAGGCCTGAGGCCTCCCTTTTGCAATTCTGTCAGCATAAAACCGTCAGAAACGGTAACCTGCCGAGAACATAAATACCCATGGGTTAACATCCAGATTATAGCTCTGATGCTGACCACCGGCTTTAAAGCTCACATCGGTATCAAGGTCGATATACCAAACCGAGGCGTTAATCAGCCAGTCTTTATTAATCATATAGTCGGCGCCGACAACCCCTGCCACGCCCCAGGAATTGGACAGGCTAAGGTCACTCAACCCATTGCGGTGGCCGTTATGATTAAATTTCTCATCGAAGAACATGGTGTAGTTCACACCGGCACCGATGTACGGGCGGAAGGTACTTTTGGCATCACCAAAATACCACTGGGCCACCAGCGTCGGCGGCAGCTGATTGACGGAGGCTATACTGCCGTTAATACCCGGTAATCCAACTTTATGATGGAACGGCGTCGCCGCTAAAAGTTCGATACCGATATTATCGGTCGCCATGTAGGTAAAGGTTAACCCCATCTGGGTATTGTTATCGACTTTAAACTCGCCAAGACCCAGAACATTTTTGGAGCTTTCGCTTGGTCTGACAGTTGCGGTACCGGCACGCATAAAGAACTCGCCTGCTTCGTGTGCCGGGACTGACGCGGAAAATGCGCCCAATGCCAGGAGTGCCACTGATAGTTTCTTCATATCCCATTCCTTGTGATGTGCTTTTTGTAATAGCGAACGGAATATACCTATAAGGTGTATGGTTGAAATCCCCCTTTGTCACATTTCACCCTGTATTTTAACATTCAATGATCTAGATTAATTTCTACGCATATCACTAAAAGATGAATATTGATCTGATAACATTTTTTGCAATGCATTACCTTTTGAAAATTGGCCGCCATTGCGGCGAGCGATAAGCTGGAAAACCTTTAAGGAAATAAACAGACCCGGTCTGTTATCGGAGAGAACCATGTCCGCGTTGAATCCCTGCCTTTCATGCGGTGCCTGCTGTAGTTTTTTTCGCGTTTCTTTTTACTGGGCTGAGGGTGACGATGCCGCCGGACCAGTTCCCATCTCATTAACCGAACCGGTTTCCCCTTTTCTGCGCTGCATGCGTGGAACCCATCACGGCGAACCGCGTTGCTGCGCTTTAAAAGGCACACCGGGGGAACATACCAGTTGTACTATCTACGACCGACGTCCCTCCACCTGCCGGGAGTTCAATCCCTATACCGAAACTGGCGAGGTTAACGAGGCCTGCATTCGGGCCAGAGCGCACTTCGGATTACCGCCGCTGACGGCCATTATCAAAGTGACCGACCTCACAACGTAAATTTTTCCTGGTATCGGTAATCGATAGCGCTGCGGTGGTGCCACAGCACTGACATTCAGGGTACAATTGCGCGCTGAACAAATGTGGTCATCACCCAAGGAGAGTACATGTCTATCACGGCGAATGCGGTATACCGTGACACCGGGAATTTTTTTCGTAATCAGTTCATTACCATTTTACTGATGGCCCTGCTTTGTGCTTTTATCGCGCTGGTCGTCGGGCACGCTATTTCCCCAAATTCCGATCAGTTATCCATTCTTAACGACGCCGCGTCCGGTGATGGCCAGACGCTGTTTGAAATAGTGCAAAATATGTCGCCAGATCAGCAGCAAGTTCTGCTACGCGCGTCTGCGGCCGCCACCTTCTCAGCGATGGTAGCCAATACGCTACTGGTAGGCGGCATGCTGGTATTAATGCGCATTGTCTCCAATGGCCAGCGCGTCAGCGCTTTGCGCGCTATTGGCGGTGCGGCTCCATTTTTACCACGCCTGCTGGCCGTTATCTTCCTGACTACATTTGTGGTGCAGCTAGGCATGATGCTGGTCGTTGTTCCCGGCGTCATACTCGCCATTCTGTTCTCGCTGGCTCCGGTGCTAGCCGTGCAAGAAAATACCGGTGCTTTTAGCGCAATGCGCAACAGTATGAAAATGGTCTGGGCGAATATGCGCCTGGTTGCGCCCGCAGTCCTGGGCTGGCTGCTGGCTAAGCTGGCGCTGCTGCTGATGGCCTCATCATTTGCGGCACTAAACCCTAATATCGCCACTATTATTATTAATACTCTGAGTAACCTGTTTTCGGCGCTGCTGCTTATCTATTTGTTCCGTCTCTATATGCTGTTACGCCACTAATATTCACAAGTTATGGGCGTGGATGGCTGAATCCTTCACGCCTCTGAATGGAAAAGTTTATGAAGCAGTTCTTAGATTTTTTACCGCTCGTTGTGTTCTTTGCGTTCTACAAGATGTACGACATTTACGTGGCATCCGGAGCGCTTATTGTTGCTACCGGTCTGGCATTGCTCTACAGCTGGTATAAATACCGCAAAGTAGAGAAGATGATGCTCATCACCTTTATTCTGGTTGCAGTATTCGGCAGCCTGACCATCTTTTTCCACAACGACGAATTCATTAAATGGAAAGTAACGGTCATTTATGGCCTGTTTGCCGGGGCGCTGCTGGTTAGCCAGCTGGTGATGAAAAAGAACCTTATCCAGACCATGCTGGGTAAAGAGATCACCCTGCCATCCCCGGTATGGGGCAAGCTTAATGTCGCCTGGGCTCTGTTTTTCATCCTGTGCGGAGTGGCCAATATCTACATCGCCTTCTGGCTGCCACAGAGCGTATGGGTAAACTTTAAAGTATTCGGGCTTACCGGCCTGACCCTGCTGTTTACTCTGATAAGCGGTATCTATATGTACCGTCATATGCCAGAGAATCAGGAGGATAAAAAGTGAGTGACCAGCAACCAATTCCAGGCGATCTGGTACTGCGTACTCTGGCGATGCCGGCGGACACCAATGCTAACGGTGATATCTTTGGCGGCTGGCTGATGTCGCAAATGGATATGGGCGGCGCTATTCTCGCCAAAGAGATTGCGAATGGCCGGGTCGTTACCGTTCGCGTTGATGGCATGACGTTCCTGAAGCCGGTCGCCGTCGGTGACGTAGTATGCTGCTACGCACGCTGTGTAAAGCGCGGGAATACCTCGATCACTATCAACGTCGAAGTCTGGGTGAAAAAGGTTTCTACTGCACCGATGGGGCAGCGTTACAAAACGACCGAGGCGCTATTTATCTACGTTGCGGTAGATGAAGATGGCCGCCCGAGAAAGCTTCCTTCAATCGACTGATACCTCTAAAAGACGGCCCATGCGCCGTCTTTTTTATTACTCTTCCCACCGTATTTTTTCTTTGCTACTCACATTTTTGGCTCAGCAGTCCTCGCCTAATCCATCATCAACGATCCGTGCCAACCGCCCCCATGCCGCTATTCTGATGAGCTGAATTAGCCCTTTAAAAACAGGCTCGACCGCTATTTAGTGACAAAAAAACGGGCCACAGGGCCCGTTTCTTTCGCAAGACTTCCAGCGTAAGCGTCGTTACTGTACCTGTGCCCCGCCGTTAATTTTAAATACGATATTCACCACCAGCCCTTGTCCCGGACGTCCCGGCTGATAGCGCCAGCGTTTCATAGCCTGCTTAACTTCACGCTCGAACATATTTTCAGGATTAGCCGCCAGCACGGTAACGTTCTCAACCCGCCCATCGCTAGTTACGTCAAATTTAACCCGAACATTACCTTCCAGGCGCAATGCATAAGCGCGCGACGGGTATTGCGGCTGGGTGCGGCTCACAGCGCTAGGGCCGCTGGGAACGCTTGGCGCTGCGCGAGCAGCAGGAGCCGGGTTCGGGTTCGGATTTGCCACTGCGCTGCGTGCAACATCATCACGAGCGTTTTCAGTCCGTTCCTGGCGAGTTTCACGCGGAACTTCGCGTTTCACCGGTTTCTCAACTTTATGTACCGGCTTAGGCTTAGGCTTAGGTTTTGGCTTGTGAATAACCACCGGCGCCTCTTTTGGCTCTGGAACGGGTTCCGGCTCAGGCTCGACTACCGGCTCTGGCGGCGGTGCTGCGACCTTGGGCTGAGCGGGTTCAAGATCGGCGGGAGCCACCATCGTGATGCTTATCGGTTGCGAAGGTGCTGGCAGCTGAATGACCTGTCGGGCGGAGACAAAAAGAATACCTGCTATCACTGCGCCATGAATGGCGACAGAAAGCAACGTTGGCCACGGGAATTTGCGCGGAAGGTCTAAAGTGGTTGCTGTCATAATGCTGCCGGTAACTTAAAAGAGCTTCAATTTTAAATGCAAATAGCAATCATATTCAACAACACCTAAGAATTTTGTTGACCTGACGCCATCAGATGGCGTTTTTTCGGCCAGAAGAAGGCGTATAGGTGTCCATCTCTAAGCTTCAGTATTGCAGCGCTCGCACCTTTCCCTTACTTTGAATCCCTCACCTTTATGGTTAAGGAGCTTTCCCTTGCTGTACGTAATTTATGCTGAAGATAAACCCAATTCCCTTGAGCACAGAATGTCGGTACGCCCGGCCCACCTGGCACGCCTTCAGGCGCTGCGTGATGAGGGTCGTTTACTGACTGCCGGACCAATGCCTGCGGTGGATAGTGCCGATCCGGGCAGCGCCGGCTTTACCGGCTCCACCGTTATTGCCGAATTTGCCAGCCTGGATGAGGCAAAATCCTGGGCAGATGCCGATCCTTACGTCGCCGCTGGCGTTTATCAGCAGGTGAGCGTTAAACCTTATAAGCAAGTTTTCTAATAATTCAGCCATTCAGGTCGGGCCGGGCTCGGCCCGTCTTTTTATCATTAAATTTAACCTCTCACTTTCATTGCAGCCAAACAATTAACCTTTCCCTCTAATATTTAGCCTAATTGCTATTTTTGAATTTTTCACGCGGTGACTTCGGTCAAATTTTTTATTTTTAGCGCTGGGTAATATCAGATTAATTAATCTTAAGTCCGAAATAAGGAATGGATATGGAAACTACCCCACAGAAGATAGCCAGGGCGTTGAACGAAAATTATCCGTTGCTTCAGCAGATGCTGGGACAAATTAAAGATGGGTTGTATGAGCACTGCAAAAATACGCTTTATACGCACCTGCTTGAGGTGAAATTTGATGATGACGACCTGGTTATCACCTTCCCGCTTCTGGGCAAGCAGCTTATCAGCAGCCAGAGGTTTGCCTTTGATAAGCATCTGATGCCGGCGATTTTGCTACGATTCGACGATGAAGCCGACAATCTTATCAGCAGCATTACCTTAAGCACGACGGGCAGCGTGGGCTTTAGCGAAGAGACTGAGCAGGAAAGTCTTAATTATGATGACCCGCGTCTGGCGGCAGTTATCCTGGATAATCTGATGGTGTCTTTGTGCCAGCAACAGCTTATTAACTGTTAATTATCACTTTTCAAATGAATAACGCCCGGCTTTGCCCTGAAGCAAAGCAAATCAGTATAAATATCGGTGCCGGTCAAAACCGCATCAAAACTCAAGACACACATTTTTGAACATCATAATTTCTTAATGCCAAAGCGCTCACAGTAAATGTATTTGTTCTATGATTTACTACAGCCTGAAGTCTTTTGAAATATATTGGTCGTAAAGGGAGAAATCATTTTGCGTAAGTACAGAATTTATTATTCATTTCAGGATCAGGAACTCGCGGTAGAAGAAGAGTTTAACGGTACTTTAGACGCCAACTGCGTTGAAGCGTTACAGTTTGCCCGCGAGAACTCATCCTACGTTTACCAGCCAGGTAAACCTCTTACCGAAGTCGTGGTGACTCGCGTCGTTGAGACGCAGGCGTAACGCCCGCTACAGGTTCACAGCGCTTGCGGCGCGCATCGTCGCCGCAACGCCCTGCTCCATAACTTATTAATCTGTCGCCGCAAGCATCTACCCCAGCCATTTTTAATTCGATATTATCACGCCGGTTATTATCAATTGCTAAATATCTAAGTCTGATAATTAGAGATTGAGTTTAGGCTTTCTTATTTAATAACTACCGGCGGAGAAAATAACCTAATTAAATTATTTCGCCACAACATTGCCATGCCGTTCAAAATATATTCAGCGGGAAAAGTCCATTGTCTTTGAAATAACATCGTACAAAAAAAATCAGGCACCCTGGGGTGCCCGTTTTTGATTAGAACTCTTCCTGCAACGCAAATAACAATCCATGACGCTGGCGATGTACCAGGCTTTTCCTAATGGAATGGATGCGCATATTGCGCCGAGACTGAGCCTCTAACCAGCGAGCTCTCCGACGCTGGCTCTGGCGCAACATCCTCCAGCGGCCGACTTCCGTTCTACTACGTCTCATGGTCACTACTCTGTTTTCTAATCCGACGAGTCATTATATGCCTAAACTGGCCTCAGACCAGCGCTTTTCTCCTCTGGCGGGTTTTCACTCCTGTTCGTTATGCGTACACTCATAACGACAAGGGAATCAACGGGATTTTGACTCTATATGACAACCTTCTACACCGTGGTGAGTTGGATGCTTGTTTTGGGGTACTGGCTGCTGATAGCCGGTATCACCCTCAGGGTATTGATGAAACGCAGGACGGTTCCATCGGCCATGGCATGGTTGCTTATCATTTATATTCTGCCGCTGGTTGGTATCGTCGCCTATCTGTCTCTCGGGGAGCTACACCTGGGCAAAAGGCGTGCCGAGCGGGCGCGGGCCATGTGGCCGTCGACCGCCAAATGGCTCACCAACCTACGCGCCAGCCGTCATATTTTCGCGACAGAGACCAGTGAAGTCGCCAGCTCTCTATTTCAGCTATGTGAACGCCGCCAGGGAATCGCCGGGGTTAAGGGTAATCAACTGCAATTACTTACCGCCTCCGACGACGTTATGCAGGCACTGATTCGCGATATCCAGCTGGCGCGCAGTAACATTGAAATGGTGTTTTACATCTGGCAGCCAGGAGGTTTGGCCGACAAAGTGGCAGAATCGCTCATGGCCGCTGCCCGGCGCGGTATTCACTGCCGCCTGTTGCTGGATTCTGCCGGCAGTGTCGCGTTCTTTCGCAGCCCCTGGGCGCGCATGATGCGCAATGCCGGCGTTGAAGTAGTTGAAGCGTTAAAAGTAAACCTGATGCGCGTGTTCTTCCGCCGCATGGACTTACGGCAGCACCGTAAAATGGTGCTCATCGACAATTACATCGCCTACACCGGCAGTATGAATATGGTCGATCCGCGCTTTTTTAAGCAGGATGCAGGAGTCGGCCAGTGGGTTGATGTTATGGCGCGCATGGAAGGACCAATCGCTACCTCGATGGGTGTTATCTACTCTTGCGACTGGGAGATAGAGACCGGAAAACGCATACTGCCCCCGGCTCCAGACAGTGTAGTGATGCCTTTTGAGCAGGCTACCGGACATACCATTCAGACTATCGCCTCGGGGCCGGGTTTTCCGGAGGATTTAATTCACCAGGCGTTGCTGACATCCGTTTATGCCGCGCGCGAATGTCTGGTTATGACCACCCCCTACTTCGTACCCAGCGACGACTTACTGCATGCTATCTGTACCGCGGCTCAGCGTGGCGTGGATGTCAGCATTATCATTCCGCGCAAAAACGATTCGCTATTAGTTGGCTGGGCCAGCCGCGCCTTTTTTACCGAACTACTGGCAGCCGGAGTAAAAATATATCAATTCGAAGGTGGCCTGCTGCATACCAAAAGCGTGCTGGTTGATGGGCAACTGGCGCTGGTCGGCACCGTGAATCTCGATATGCGCAGCCTGTGGCTGAATTTTGAAATAACGCTGGTTATTGATGACGATGGGTTCGGCAGCGATCTGGCCGCCGTGCAGGATGACTATATCTCCCGCTCACGGCTGGTTTCAGCCCGCCTGTGGTTGAAACGACCGCTTTGGCAGCGCATTATCGAGCGACTGTTTTACTTCTTTAGTCCGTTGCTGTAAAACGTGCCCCATGCATTGACCTGAAGGGTAAACCTTATATGGATATGGATTTAAATAATCGCCTGACCGAAGATGAAACGCTCGATCAGGCCTATGATATCTTCCTTGAACTGGCGGGCGACAATCTCGATCCGGCAGATATTATTCTTTTCAATTTGCAGTTTGAAGAACGCGGTGGCGCAGAGCTATTCGATCCGTCTGAAGAGTGGGAACAGCACGTTGATTTTGATATCAACCCTGATTTCTTCGCCGAAGTCGTGATTGGCCTGGCGGATGAGGACGGTGGCGAAATCAATGACGTCTTCGCCCGGGTTCTGTTATGTCGTGAAAAAAGCCACAAGCTGTGCCATATTCTGTGGCGCGAATAAGGCTAGCATGTAGCTTAAAAAAAACCGGTCATTAATGACCGGTTTTTTATTACTAAGAGTTTATAGTGGATCAGCCTTGAGGCAGGAAACCGCATGGCGGAAACTGCCTTCCAGCAGCGGCCTGGTTTGCGCGCACTCCGGGCCAGCCTGCGGGCATCGGGTACGAAATACACAACCGGAAGGCGGATTGATGGGGGACGGCAACTCTCCCTCCAGTAACTCTATCTGTTTATTGCGCTCTTTATCCGGGTCAGGTACCGGCACCGCCGACATCAACGCTCGGGTGTAGGGATGCAGCGGGTTATGGTACACCTCATCGTAAGTGCCAAGCTCAACCGCATGGCCTAAATACATCACCAGCACCCGGTCAGAAATGTGCTTCACAACCGCCAGATCGTGGGCGATAAAAATCAGCGACAGCCCCATTTCACGCTGCAATTGCTGCAATAAATTCACTACCTGCGCCTGAATCGAAACATCCAGTGCCGATACGGGCTCATCACAGATTACCAACTTCGGCTCCAGAATCAGCGCTCGTGCAATACCAATACGCTGACACTGACCACCAGAAAATTCGTGTGGATAGCGGTTAATCAGATTCGGCAACAGCCCGACCTTCAGCATCATTGCCTTAACTTTGTCCTGAATCTCCGCACGTTTCATCTTTGGATGATAGGTACGCAGCGGCTCGGCAATAATCTCACCAATGGTCATACGCGGGTTGAGCGAAGCCAGCGGGTCCTGGAATATCATCTGTATATCGCTGCGAACGCTGCGCCATTCGTTGGCCGAAAGCCCGGTAAGATCGCGCCCCAGCCAGGCGACACGCCCGGAGGTGGCTGGCACCAGCCCAATGAGCGCACGCGCCAGGGTCGACTTCCCGCACCCGGACTCCCCAACGACTCCCAGCGTTTCGCCCTGATACAGTCTCAGCGTAACACCATCAACCGCTTTTAGGGTTTTCGGTGCCTGCCAGAACATATGCTTACCGTCCTTAATATTGAAGTGCACTTTAAGGTCGGAAATCTCCAGCAGAACATTTTGTTCACTCATACCAGTTCCTCCGGAGTTTTGAAGCAGGCGCGCAGGCGGCCGGTGCCAAAAGTCTCCAACGGCGGCGTACTGCCGCAGAGTTCAGCGGCATGGGGGCAACGCGGCTGGAAAGGACAGCCTTGCGGGAGCCGTAGTAAGTTAGGTGGGTTTCCTGGAATGGTTTGCAACGCATCCTCTTCACTATCAAGGCGCGGAACGGCGTTAAGCAGCCCCTGAGAATAAGGATGAGTAGGTTGATAAAACACATCTCTGGCGCTGCCATATTCCATAGTGCGCCCGGCATACATCACTAAGACCTTATCGCAAATACCGGCCACTACGCCTAAATCGTGGGTGATCATAATAATAGCGGTGTTGAATTCACGCTTAAGCTCATTTAGCAGCGTCATTATCTGAGCCTGAACCGTCACATCCAGCGCGGTGGTTGGCTCATCGGCAATAAGCAGTTCCGGACGGCACAACAGCGCCATGGCAATCATAACCCTTTGGCGCATACCGCCAGAAAACTCGTGCGGATACATAGACATTCGCTTACGCGCCTCGGGCATTTTTACCGCATCCAGCATTTTCAACGATGCATCAAAAGCCTGAGCGCGGCTCATTTTTTTATGCAGCGTCAGCACCTCCATTAGCTGCTCCCCTACTTTCATATAAGGGTTCAGCGAGGTCATGGGGTCCTGAAAAATCATCGATATTTTCTGAGCGCGCAGGCGATTTAATTCCGCCTCAGGCAGATTTAATAACTGCTGACCATTGAATATGGCAGAACCATCAATCCGACCATTGGGCGCCAGCAGCCCCATCAGCGCAAATGCAGTCTGCGACTTCCCTGAGCCGGACTCCCCAACAATCCCCAGTGTCTCACCGGCACGCAGGCTAAAACTGAGATCGTTCACCGCGGTCACATCGCCGTCTGGTGTTTTAAACGTTACCCGTAGCGCGTTTACATCCAGCAGCGGTTGCCCGGTGCTGATATCCAGAGGAGCGCTTGCTTTATGCATAGTCATCCAGAGGCTCCTTAGCGATCTTTCGGGTCAAGCGCATCGCGCAGGCCGTCGCCGATAAAGTTAAAACAAAATAGGGTTACCACCAGGAAACCGGCCGGGAACAGCAGTAGCCAGGGAGAAACCTCCATGGAATTAGCGCCATCGCTTAACAGAGCCCCCCAACTGCTTAAAGGCTCCTGGGTACCCAGTCCAAGAAAACTCAGGAAGGATTCAAACAAAATCATGCTCGGTACCAGCAGCGAGGCATACACCACCACGACGCCCAGTACATTGGGAACAATATGGCGGGTAATGATTTTTCTGGTGGAAACGCCACCGACCTGGGCGGCCTCAATGAACTCTTTACTCTTAAGGCTCAGCGTCTGTCCACGCACGATACGCGCCATATCCAGCCAGGACACCATGCCGATTGCTACGAAAATTAGCAGGATATTTTGACCAAAGAAGGTGACCAGCAGAATAACGAAGAACATAAATGGAAAAGAGTTGAGTATCTCCAGCAGACGCATCATCACTGAATCAACCCGCCCGCCTAAATATCCAGACAGTGAGCCATAAAGCGTCCCGACCACAACAGCCACCAGCGCCGCGGCAATACCGACCATAAGAGAAATACGCCCACCGATAGCCACCCGTACCAACAGATCGCGCCCCGAAGAGTCGGTGCCAAAATAGTGTCCGGACTCCATATCCGGAGCACTGGACATCATGCCCCAATCGGTATCGAAATAAGTAAAGGAAGAGAGCCACGGAGCCACCGTCACAAACAGCGCTATCAGGGCCAGGATAACCAGGCTGGTCACTGCGGCGCGGTTTTGCACAAAGCGACGCCGCGCATCCTGCCACAAACTGCGCCCCTCAACGTCCAGCTGTTCACTAAACTGCTCAACCAATTCGCTATTGCGCTTGCTTAACATCATATTTCACCCCGGCTCAATAGCGGATTTTCGGGTCGATCAGCGCATACAGCACATCGACAATGGCATTAAACAAAATGGTTAATGCCCCAACTAAAATGGTCAAACTAAGCACTAGCGAATAGTCGCGATTCAGTGCTCCGTTTACAAACAGCTGGCCAATACCCGGCAGGCCAAAAATAGTTTCAATAACCATTGAGCCAGTAATGATGCCTACAAATGCCGGTCCCATATAAGAAAGTACCGGGAGCAATGCAGGCTTGAGCGCATGCCGCAGAATAATGCGGCGCATCGGCAATCCTTTCGCCCTGGCGGTACGTACAAAGTTAGAGTGCAACACTTCTATCATTGAGCCACGGGTAATACGCGCAATACTGGCGATATAGGCGAGGGACAGCGCCACCATAGGCAGGATCATAAATTTCGGTGCCCCGCCGTTCCAGCCGCCGCCAGGCAGCCATTGCAGCGTGATAGCGAAAACTAAAACCAGCAAAGGTGCGACCACAAAACTAGGGATAACCACCCCGGTCATTGCCAGCCCCATCACCGTATAATCCCAACGAGTATTTTGTTTTAAAGCGGCTATTACTCCGGCACCAATGCCGAATATCATCGCCATAATAAAGGCTGCGGCCCCAAGCTTTGCCGACACCGGGAACGATGCAGCTACCAGATCATTAACCGTGTAATCCTTATATTTAAAGGAAGGGCCAAAATCACCATGCAACAACTGCTTTAGGTAGTTGCCGTATTGCACCAGAATAGGGTCATTAAGGTGGTACTTAGCTTCAATATTCGCCATGACTTCCGGCGGTAAATTACGCTCGCCGGTAAACGGGCTACCGGGGGCAAGGCGCATCATAAAAAATGAGATAGTTATTAGAATAAAAAGTGTGGGAATTGCTTCCAGACAACGCCGGAGAATAAATTTCAACATTGCGGTACCTTCATGGCCGGTGCCTTGCTATCACAGATTCAGACACTGCGGGACGCCTTGCGCCCCGCCTGATGCCATTAGTGTTTAATAATGTACAGATCTTTAACGTAGATATTGTCCTGCGGATCTTTACCGGTGTATCCCCCCACCCAAGGCTTCACTAGCCGGGCGCTGATATAGTAATAAACCGGAACAATAACCGAGTCTTTATCCAACTGCTGTTCCGCCTTATTGTACAGCGCAGCGCGCGCCGCCTCATCCTTCACTTTCAGCGTTTCGGCCATTATTTTGTCGAACGCCGGGCTTTTATAATGTGAAGTATTATTTGAGCTTCCAGACAGCATGGTATTCAGGAATGAAGTCGGCTCGTTATAGTCGGCACACCATCCGGCGCGAGCAACGTCGAAGTTCCCCTGGTGGCGGGTATCAAGGAAGGTTTTCCACTCTTCATTACGCAGCTTAACGTTCACGCCAATGTTATTACGCCACAGCGAAGATGCGGCAATCGCCAGTTTTTTATGCAGATCGGAAGTGTTGTAAAGTAGATCGAAGCTCAGAGGTTTATCTTTGGTGTAACCCGCCTCGGCCAGCAGTTTTTTGGCTTCTTCATTGCGCTTCTGCTGAGTCCAGTTCATCCACTCCGGTTTATCCAGCTGCATACCATCGGTGTAAGGCGGCGTATAGCTATATGCCGGCAGATCGCCCTGACGCTTCACTTTATTAACGATAATATCGCGATCCAGCCCCAGCTTAAGCGCTGCACGTACGCGAGGATCGTTAAACGGTGCCTTCTGATTATTAATTTCGTAGTAATAGGTACACAGATACGGGTCAACATGTACCTGTTGAGGGATCTCTTTTTTCAGCTTGTCGAACATCTCAATCGGCAGCTGATTATAGGTCATATCCACTTCGCCACTGCGGAAACGGTTAACGTCAGTAACTTCGGAGGAAATTGGCAGATAAGTCACCTGGTTAATAACCGTTTTGGCGTTATCCCAATATTGAGGATTACGTTCCAGAACCATACGCTCATTAACCACCCAGGATTTAAGTTTATAAGCGCCGTTAGTCACAATATTGGCCGGCTGGGTCCAGGCATCACCATGTTTTTCAATCGCCGCTTTTGGTACCGGCGACATAGATGGGTGAATCAACAGCTTATAAAAATAGGGCACCGGCTCGCTAAGGGTAACTTCCAGAGTATGATCATCAAGCGCTTTCACCCCCAGGCTGGAAGCCGGCTTTTTGTTGGCGATAATATCGTCAATATTAACCAGGTGACCATATTGCAGATAGCTTTCATAAGGTGAAGCGGTATTAGGATCGGCCAGGCGCTGCCAGCTATAAACGAAATCCTGAGCGGTAACCGGCTCACCATTTGACCATTTAGCGTCTTTACGCAGGTGGAAAGTCCAGACTTTAAAATCTTGGTTTTCCCACTTCTCAGCAACGCCAGGAATCGGATGGCCTTCGGTATTACTAATAATCAGGCCTTCAAACAGATCGCGGCTGACGTTAGACTCCGGAACGCCCTCAATTTTATGAGGGTCGAGCGATTGAACCTCCGCCCCATTGTTACGTACCAATGTTTGTTGTTCCGCCAGTTTTACGTCAGCAGGCACTTCAGCAGCATGCGCTGCGGTTCCTGTCATGAGCGCACCGATTATCACTGCGGCCAGCCGCTTTTTAGTCATGATGGTCATTGTGTTGTTACTCCGTTCATTATTATCGCCAGATACCTCTGGCCTTGTTGTATTCCGCGAAGTCACCGGTTGCCTGGAGCTTTGGCTAAGCCGGTTATCTTGCCTCGCAGCTTGCGGCTATCGTCGTTATGCTTCTTGCCCGCCGATAGCGATTTTTCACCCTGTTTTTGCTGCCTGCGACCAGGCGCTGGCAAAATATTCCATCCGGAATTGGCGGAAAGTATCAAATGCCGATTTCAGCCGCCAATACATTTTGCAGATTTGTTACTGAAGTCTCATGATAATCATTAATCATATGTTACATAAATACACATTTTTATATTATTATCGTTTTATATCATGATGTTATGCCGCACCCTTTGGCATAATCAGCTTGGATATATGGTTAACATTTCGCCCGGTAAACGGTTATCAAGCGTGCCGTTATTAGCATATAGCGCCGCTTTATTTAACGATTAACTAATATCATCACAAGATTTCGCCATCAACAGGCAATCTTCACCTATTTATTATTCTGGCGTAAAAGTTGTTTTTTTAACCATTACAGACCGTTAAACCGATTCATTCATTTTAATGATATTGAATGTCGGATTTACGGCACATGCTAAAGGTAAGCTGAAGAATAGCGCGATGTGATAGGAAGATTACTGGCGGAACAATTAAGGATATTGAGGGAATAACTAACGCTGATTAGCCATAAAAGGTAAAAGTTGATCGGTGATGATTGCGAATGGTTTAAAACAACAGGCGGGTAACCCCGCCTGTCTCGGAATAATGCTGAATAACTTACGTTAACAGTCCGGGAAACAGCGCCCGAATACCGGTAACGATAAACTCTATCCCCAGCGCCATCAGCAGTAACCCCATAATACGGGTGATAACGTTGATACCTGTTTGCCCCAACAAACGAGATAACCACGGCGCGGCGCGGAACAATAACCAACAGCATAAAGCAAACAGCGCAATCGAGACGGTAAAGCCAAGCAAATGCATCCAGTTATGGTAACGGCTACCCCAAACAATTGTAGAGCTTATTGCCCCCGGACCGGCCATTAGCGGTAATGCCAGCGGCACTACGCCCACATTTTCGCGAATAGCGGTTTCCGACTTCTCTTGCTTGTTTTGCTTATCCTCCCCTAACCGACCGCTAATCATCGACATCGCGATGGTCACCACCAGGATACCGCCAGCGATGCGAAACGAATCAATAGAGATGCCAAACAACTGCAAAATGCCGTCGCCGAGGAACAGTGAAGTCCAGAGGATAATCGCGACTGAGAGGTTAGCCGTAAGGTTAGTTTTATTTCTGGCAGCCGCCGTCTGGTAGCTGGTCATACTGATAAATACCGGAATGATTCCAACCGGGTTTACCAGGGCAAACAGACCGATAAAAAATTTAAAATAGGTAGGCAAATCAAAGAGTGATTGGCTCACTTAATGCTCCGTCAGTGGACTTAGCGAAAACCCGCGTACTTTAATGTAAAACCCCTGCCAACGCTATGGTGAAGGTGGGTGACTGAACTCGCAAAACCACCAAATAACCTTAAATTTATTATGTAATTGTTATCAATGATATACGTACCATGCATTATAAAACATTATGTTAATAACAGATAAAAAACTAATTGCGTGGTATGGACCATTCATGCTGAAAGGAGTCAGCATTTAAGAATATTGACAGCGATCACATCTTATCTACTCAGAAATAAGTAACCTAATTTGCACTATCCGGAGAGATGAAAACTTCTGAAGCTACCGGGTAAGGTATTGATAGCAGGCTCTTTTAGTAAGCCGTGACGGCACTATAGTCACCCACCGCTCCCGTCAGACGGGGCTATACTGATGGCGTTATTGTCACTGGTTTACTAAAAGAGTTTAAACATTATCAGGAGAGCTATATGGCTGTTAATAACGTCGCTGAACTGAACGCCCTCGTCGAGAGAGTCAAAAAAGCCCAGCGTGAATATGCCAACTTCACTCAAGAGCAAGTAGACAAGATCTTCCGCGCAGCTGCCCTCGCTGCTGCCGATGCCCGTATTCCTCTGGCTAAAATGGCCGTTGCAGAATCCGGCATGGGTATCGTTGAAGATAAAGTGATCAAAAACCACTTCGCCTCCGAATACATCTATAACGCTTATAAAGATGAGAAGACCTGCGGCATCCTGGAACAGGATGATACCTTCGGGACTATCACCATTGCCGAACCTACCGGCATTATTTGCGGTATCGTGCCAACCACTAACCCGACATCTACTGCTATCTTTAAGTCGCTGATTAGCCTGAAAACTCGTAACGGGATCATCTTCTCCCCGCATCCACGTGCTAAAAATGCCACTAACAAAGCGGCTGATATCGTACTGCAGGCGGCCATCGCTGCCGGTGCGCCAAAAGACATCATCGGCTGGATCGATGAACCAAGCGTTGAGCTGTCTAACGCGCTGATGCATCACCCAGATATCAACCTGATTCTGGCAACCGGCGGTCCTGGCATGGTTAAAGCGGCCTATAGCTCCGGTAAACCAGCTATCGGTGTTGGTGCCGGTAACACCCCAGTTGTTATTGATGAAACTGCCGATGTAAAACGTGCGGTCGCATCTATCCTGATGTCAAAAACCTTCGATAACGGCGTTATCTGTGCTTCTGAACAGTCCGTCGTGGTTGTTGACTCCGTGTACGACGCAGTGCGCGAGCGTTTTGCTACCCACGGCGGCTATATGCTGCAGGGTAAAGAGCTGAAAGCAGTTCAGGATATTATCCTGAAAAATGGCGGCCTGAATGCTGCTATCGTTGGTCAGCCAGCAACCAAAATTGCTGAAATGGCAGGTATCAACGTCCCGGCAAATACCAAAATTCTGATCGGTGAAGTAAAAGTTGTTGATGAGAGCGAACCATTTGCTCACGAAAAACTGTCTCCGACGCTGGCAATGTACCGCGCTAAAGACTTCGAAGATGCCGTTGAGAAAGCGGAAAAACTGGTAGCGATGGGCGGTATCGGCCACACATCTTGCCTGTATACCGACCAGGACAATCAGACTGCACGCGTAAACTATTTTGGCGACAAAATGAAAACCGCGCGTATTCTCATCAACACCCCTGCTTCTCAGGGTGGTATCGGTGACCTTTACAACTTCAAACTCGCGCCTTCCCTGACTCTGGGTTGTGGTTCCTGGGGTGGTAACTCCATCTCTGAAAACGTTGGGCCTAAGCACCTGATCAACAAGAAAACCGTTGCTAAGCGAGCTGAAAACATGTTGTGGCACAAACTTCCGAAATCTATCTACTTCCGCCGTGGTTCTCTGCCAATCGCGCTGGATGAAGTGATTACCGATGGCCACAAACGTGCGCTTATCGTGACCGACCGTTTCCTGTTCAACAACGGCTATGCCGACCAGATAACCTCTGTTCTTAAAGCGGCTGGCGTTGAAACTGAAGTATTCTTTGAAGTAGAAGCTGACCCAACTCTGACCGTCGTTCGCAAAGGCGCGGAGCTTGCTAACTCCTTCAAACCTGACGTGATTATCGCCCTGGGCGGCGGCTCGCCAATGGATGCTGCGAAAATCATGTGGGTAATGTACGAACATCCGGAAACCCACTTTGAAGAACTGGCGCTGCGCTTTATGGATATCCGTAAACGTATCTACAAGTTCCCGAAAATGGGCGTGAAAGCGAAAATGATCGCCGTGACCACCACTTCCGGTACCGGTTCTGAAGTTACCCCATTTGCGGTTGTAACTGATGATGCAACCGGTCAGAAATATCCACTGGCAGACTATGCACTGACTCCGGATATGGCGATTGTTGATGCTAACCTGGTTATGGATATGCCGAAGTCCCTGTGTGCTTTCGGTGGTCTGGATGCGGTTACTCACGCTCTGGAAGCTTACGTATCCGTGCTGGCTTCTGAGTTCTCCGATGGCCAGGCACTGCAGGCATTGAAACTGCTGAAAGAAAACCTGCCAGCATCTTACAACGAAGGGGCTAAAAACCCGGTTGCGCGTGAACGTGTTCACAGTGCGGCTACCATTGCCGGTATCGCGTTTGCTAACGCCTTCCTGGGCGTGTGCCACTCTATGGCTCACAAACTGGGTTCCCAGTTCCACATTCCTCACGGTCTGGCGAACGCCCTGCTTATCAGCAACGTTATTCGCTATAACGCGAACGATAACCCGACTAAGCAGACAGCTTTCAGTCAGTACGACCGCCCTCAGGCACGTCGTCGCTACGCTGAAATCGCCGACCATCTGGGTCTGAGCGCACCGGGTGACCGTACTGCGGCTAAGATTGAGAAACTGCTGGGCTGGCTGGAAGAGATCAAAGCTGAACTGGGTATTCCTAAATCTATCCGCGAAGCGGGCGTTCAGGAAGCAGACTTCCTGGCACATGTAGATAAGCTGTCTGAAGATGCATTTGATGACCAGTGCACCGGCGCTAACCCGCGCTACCCACTGATCTCCGAGCTGAAACAGATTCTGCTGGATACCTACTATGGCCGCGACTTCCATGAAGGTGAAACTGCCGCTAAAGCTGAAGCGCCGGTAAAAGCAGAGAAAAAAGGCAAAAAAACTGCCTAAGTAACCATCTCTGATGACATATTTAAAACCCGCCAGAAGGCGGGTTTTTTTATTGCTCACTGAAAGCCAGAACCTGTCGCTGTAGCCATATAATTCATGACAACACCGCGATGCCCCGAGCTTTAATTTCAAGGGCATTACAGAGACTTTTTAAACGGGATAATTACGCTCGGCCCCCATGTGCAAAATGCAATCTAAGACACATTCAATGAATCTTATTGGATACGGTTCCGTAAACACTTCCTACGATTCCACCGTATACTGCTTACCGCAGAATGCCGTTAATATTGCATAACACAAAGCCCCCCTCACCCGGTGTCTAAATCCCTAAACGGACTTTTATCCACGCTAATTTAGCCAACCTATGTCTCGGCCTCACCTAATTGCCACAAGGCAGCACACAGGCTTAGAGCCCTCTTCTGCACCTCAAAATACTGATGGCTTCAATAAGATGGCCTAACCTCTTGAGTAGTGTTTTTGGGGCAAAGATCTATCCATCTTTACCTGTAGACTCACAGATTAAAATCCCATTAACCGTGGGAACTGGATAGATTGTTTTGGGAATACGGAGCGGCGCATGCTAACTCTCAGGGAATTAAACTTAGCCTGTTTCCGATTACAATTCTGTTCTGAATCAAGTTATTAATAGCAAAGCATGCGTCGGATACATGGGGAATAATAAGTGAACCTGTAATCCTGGCTGCTGGTAGCCGTAGGTTTTATTGATAGCTGGCTTCAGCCGTTCCAGAACATCAAAACAGCAGGTTTTCTAACGCAACCATTGAACATATAAGTTTAATAATTGCAGCATGGAATTATCTGATTGATAACTAATGGGTAGCAACTATGACACTTCAACGTTGGCGTGAGGCTCCGTAGTTGGTGGCCATTCTATATACTGGCCACCGCCTGCGAGATGTTGAATAACTAATTGTCCTGAATCGTTTTTAGCGTCCCATTCTCAAGTGCCGCCTTATAATGTTTGCGGCACACGGAAACATAGCGCTCATTACCACCAATAACGACTTGCTCCCCTTCATTATATGGACGACCTTCGCTATCAAGGCGCAGTACCATACTAGCCTTACGACCGCAGAAACAGACGGTTTTCAACTCCACCAGCTTATCTGACCACGCCAGTAAATATTGGCTACCAATAAATAACTCACCGCGAAAATCGGTGCGCAGGCCATAACACAGAACAGGAATATCAAGCCGGTCTACAACCTCTGAAAGTTCGTAAACCTGCTGACGCGTGAGGAACTGACTTTCATCTATTAAAACACAATGTACGGGCTGCTGACGCTGCGCTGCTTCTATATCGGTAAATAGTGAGGTCTCAGGATTGAACAGACGCGCAGGCGATGACAGGCCAATTCGTGAGCTGACTTTTCCTGCCCCAAATCTGTCATCAATTTCTGCGGTATAAACCAGAGTGTTCATACCCCGCTCCTGGTAATTGTAAGAAGACTGAAGCAAGGCGGTTGATTTACCCGCATTCATCGCGGAATAGTAAAAATATAGCTGGGCCATTGGTTGATAAACCCTGGTAAAGAGTAATGAGGGATTGGCGGTATTGTAACATACTCAAAGATGCGCACTGCATCTGTGCACAGAGAGCCTGTAAAATTTAAGGTAATTATATCTGGTGCCTCATAAACGGGAAAAGTCTGTACAGCTCACTAACAAAAACGCCACATTATCAGGGGGTTTAATGCCAGTAATCGAATGCCTGTTTATTGGGTGCCCTATAAAAATGCAAGGTGCCGGTTAATATCTCATTACTTTCTGCTCTGTGCTTTATCATGAATAAGCCACCGTATTTATTAACGATTAATGCTCATAATGAGACTCTGCCCCCCATTTTCTGTCCATGTTGATTGCAGGGATGTTACTAAACTAGAGTATCTATTCCTTATTTTTGTGAGTCAGTTCAAATCGGAATTAAACCGAACTTTCTCTGAAATCTATAAAAATATCTTGTTATTTTTAATTCCTTACATTCAGAGCTATTGCAGATTCGATATGAACCCACTATTATTATTAAAACTAACCACCCCTATATACGTTTGAGATTACTATAATGAGCGAAGCACTTAAAATTTTGAACAACATCCGTACTCTTCGCGCCCAGGCTAGAGAATGCTCTCTGGAAACGCTGGAAGAGATGCTGGAAAAATTAGAAGTTGTCGTTAACGAACGTCGCGAAGAAGAAAGCGCCGCAGCTGCTGAAATTGAAGAACGTACTCGTAAACTGCAGCAATATCGTGAAATGCTGATTGCTGACGGTATCGATCCTAATGAACTGCTGAACGCTATGGGCAACGTTAAAAATAGCGCTAAAGCTAAGCGTGCTGCGCGCCCAGCTAAATACAGCTATACCGATGAAAATGGTGAATTGCGCACCTGGACTGGCCAGGGCCGTACTCCCGCTGTCATCAAAAAAGCAATGGACGAGCAGGGTAAAAAACTCGAAGACTTCCTGATCAACGAGTAATATTCCCCACGCATTGTTTAAAAGGAGCCTACTGGCTCCTTTTTTTATGGCATCAAATACTCTTATGTACCTTTTAGCGGGGAAGTTTTTTCTTTTCCAATATATGCTGGAGACAGATTATTCTTACATCAATCCTATTGAAACAGCCCTCTCATCTTCGCTTTGTAGCATCAAAAGCTCCACCGCAACTCCCCCGCTCCGTTAAGAGTTTTAATGCCATCATTAGGATTATCTTATAGCATTAAGACCATTATTTAACCCGCAAAGCTGCACGGAAAATGGGATGCGCCATGACGCATATAATGGCCTCAAGAAATATTACTGATTAAAATTATTCATCAAACGAACCAGTTGCTGCTCATATAACGTCCGTTTTGATGTCTGAGACAAATGCCCGCAGTTATCAGATAAATGCCAGTATCACCATATCTGAAGATTTTGTTAATTTTCTCATGAGCTATTACTATCACCAGCCTAAAAGACATCAGATAGTCCACCACTGAGCATTCGGCTTTATGGATATTCACTGCTGAGGAAATGCATCTCAGCACCACCTCAGGGATGATGCTGCGGTGAATGACATATTAACAATTGGAGAAAACATCAAGATTCTGCAATAAAACCTGCGCGTTTAGCGCATAAAAAAGCCCCGCATTATGCGAGGCCTATGTGGCAGACTGGACGGATAAAAATTAATCACCTAATGTCTGGGTCAGCCAGGCTTTGAAATCTTCGCCCAGAGTTTTATGACGGATACCGTATTCAACGAAAGCCTGCATATATCCCAGTTTGTTACCACAGTCATGGCTTTTGCCTTTCATGTGATAGGCTTCAACGGTTTCTTTATCCATCAGCATCGCGATGGAGTCTGTTAGCTGAATTTCATCGCCAGCACCTGGAGGCGTTTTAGCCAGCAGTGGCCAGATATCCGCGCTCAGCACGTAACGACCTACAACCGCCAGATTAGAAGGCGCTTCGCTGGCTTTTGGCTTCTCAACAATACCCACCATTGGCACGCTATCGCCGGCATTAAGCTCAACACCTTTGCAATCCACAACCCCGTACGCAGTAACATCTTCAACCGGTTCCACCATGATCTGGCTATTACCGGTTTCGCTGAAACGCTGCATCATTTCGGCCAGGTTATCGCGGGACAGATCGGACTCAAACTCATCCAGAATCACATCCGGCAGAATGACTGCAACTGGCTCATCGCCAACAACCGGATGAGCACACATAACGGCGTGCCCCAGGCCTTTCGCCAGTCCCTGACGTACCTGCATGATGGTTACATGCGGTGGGCAGATAGCCTGAACCTCTTCGAGCAGCTGGCGCTTAACGCGTTTTTCCAGCATGGCTTCCAGCTCAAAGCTGGTGTCGAAGTGGTTTTCGATGGAGTTTTTCGAAGAGTGAGTGACCAGCACAATCTCGGTAATACCAGCAGCGATACATTCATTGACCACATACTGAATTAAAGGCTTATCAACTAAAGGCAGCATCTCTTTAGGGATGGCTTTTGTTGCAGGCAACATACGGGTGCCCAGTCCGGCAACTGGGATGACCGCCTTTTTCACTTTCGAATTAATGGCAACCATTGAAAATCTCCTTTGCCTCCGGTGATAGTTCCGGGGCGAAATAAACGGATATATATCTGACAAATACTCTAACTAATCCGTGTAAAAAAAACTCGCGCAAAATATAAAATTCGGAGCATTACATATGCCGATACGCATAGTAGCACCGCACACGCGGGAGTAAATACGGGATTATGGAGGCCTGGGCCAACTGCTTATTCCGCAGACAACATAAGGCGTAAACGCCCGCCTGCGCCCCAAATCTGGCATTGCCAGGCATCGCAGCGCTGGCTTATCTGATTAAGATAAGCATTACCCAGCGTTCCGAGCGGTAAACCGCTACTGACCTGAATTTGATGCTCTCCAGTATTCAGAATGGCGTTGAGTCCAGCTGAGACCAGAATAAGATTTTTCAAGCCACTATGATAATAGCCCACCAACAGCGGGAACTGCCCATCTAAATTAGCCTGGCGCAATAATTGATTGACCTGTTTAAGCAATGGCCCGAGTTCAGGAAGACGCTGGCTACGGCGCGCCATCTGCTCTTGCAAAAGGCCATTAAATAATGCTCTCAATAGCAACGCCGCCAGCACGCCGTTATCTCCGGCTCGAGTTACGTCCAGACAATAGAAAGCCAAATCATCATCGGACAACGGAGCAATATCAAGCACCAATCCGGGATTATCCGCAGACATTAACTGGCGATAGTTGACCCGGCAGTGGGAGACCGTTTGCTGAACCGGTGGCTGAAGCTCCTGCAATAAACGGGCGGCGGCTTGCGGGTCGCTGACCAGGGCGTCCCAGCCCTGGAACAGACGCTCTTCTTCCTCTACCCGGGAGTTAAACATGGCAGGATAGAGGCAGGAGAGCACTGTTTCACGCAGGCGGTTGAGGTCTTTGATGGGTTTTAGCAAAACATCCTGCACGCCAAGACGCAGCGCTTTAGCAATGTCAGCCATATTTTCAGTTGCAGAGATAACCAGAACCGGGATCTCAATCCCTCGATGGCGCAACTCCTCAACCAGGCCCAGACCATCAAGATTAGGCATGGTGAGATCGCAGATTATTAATGACGGGGTGGCAGTACCCAGAATATCAAGGGCTTCAAGGCCATCTGATGCCAAGAGAGTTTCGGCTCCCAGAGCCGAAAGATAGTTATCCAGCAGCGAGCGGAAAACGGCTTCGTCCTCAACAATCAAGATCTGTTTTCCGTCTAACGGATAGTTCATGCTCACTCCTGATACCGTGAATAATTACATAGTGGCACGAACTCGCTCTGCCCGCCTGTCAGAATTGTCTCTTGTCCGCCAAGTGCTGCTCTTTTAAGCATCCGGGCGGACCAGAGGCAGTAATTCATCCGTTTTTTTCTCTACCGCAGCCACTCCTGCTGCAATAGCCTCTCTGGCACGATGGAAATCGAGAGTCGAAATCTGTGGGCACAGCGGCTGCAGTACAATATCTGGAGGATCCCCGGCCATGCGGGTACGCTTTATGCGATTTTCCAGTACCTGAATTGACGTCGACATAATTTCCATAGCTCCCGGAGGAGCATGTAACCGGCTAAAGCGACTTCTCAAACGTCCGCGCCAGCCAGCGGGCTGCTCATTGTCGGCATCAGAAAGAGACAGCATATCCTGCTGCATCAGATGAGCGTCATGCTGCAGGTCAACGGCAATAACAATATCAGCGCCCATCGCCCTTGTGATAGAAACCGGAACCGGATTAACCACCGCCCCATCCACCAGCCAGTAACCATTATGGCTAACAGGCGACAGCAGGCCGGGAATGCTACAAGAGGCGCGGATAGCATGGTGCAGATCGCCTTTGGTAAACCATAGTTCACGCCCCGTACTAAGGTTACAAGTCACGGCGCCAAACCGCAGAGCGCACTCTTCAATATTGGCATCGGGAATAATTTTACGCGCCTGCTCAAATACGCGTCGCCCCCGCAATAAGCCGCCGCGACGCCAGGAGAAGTCCATTAACCGGATAACATCCCAGTAGCCGAAACTACGTACCCAACGCTCAAATAACGGTAAACGACCGCTGGCGTACGCCGCACCCACCAGAGAGCCAACTGAACAGCCAGCCACAATATCCACCCGGATCCCCATACGCTCCAGCGCATTGATGACTCCGATGTGGGCCCATCCCTTGGCGGCACCAGACCCCAGCGCCAGTCCGATTTTGACCTCTCTCATTGACCTTATCTCATCCTGGTAATACGGACGCGTGGCACCTGAGTCTGCTCTCAGATACCATAAGAAAACCAGAGCACCGCGTTAGCGCGGGCCTGCGTAAACCGATTACCACTAAAGGAGATGCAGTGTCACAACTATGCCCCTGTGGCAGCGGCTTGGAGTATAGCCTATGTTGCCAGCCATATCTAAACCATGAGAGGGTTGCAGCAACCCCTGCCCTGCTGATGCGTTCGCGCTATAGCGCTTTCGTCACCAACAACGCGGATTACCTGATTAAGACCTGGCACCCGGAATGTGTCAGTCCCGGTATGCGTGCCGAACTGGAAAAGAGCTTCGCCGCCACCCGGTGGCTGGGTTTAACGGTTTATGAGCAGGCCGAAGGTCGCGAGGCCAATGAGGGCTTTGTCAGTTTTGTCGCTCGATTTGAAGAGTCTGGTTCGCCGGGTGCCATTATTGAGCGTTCACGCTTTCTGCGTCAGAACGACCGCTGGTACTATGTAGACGGCGTGAGGCCACAGTTTGGCCGCAATGATATATGCCCATGCGGTAGCGGCAAAAAATTCAAAAAATGCTGCGGGCGCTGAATATAATTCCAACACACAATAAATATTAAGGTGAACATCACCAATGCAAACACTTCAACGCAAAGTCCTGCGCACCATCTGCCCTGACCAGAAAGGGCTTATCGCGCGCATTACCAATATCTGTTACAAGCACGAACTGAACATTGTGCAAAATAATGAGTTTGTCGATCATCGCACCGGGCGTTTTTTTATGCGTACTGAGCTTGAAGGGATCTTCAACGATGCGACTTTCCTGGCAGACCTCGATGGTGCCTTGCCGGAAGGATCCGTTCGCGAGCTTAATAGCGCCGGCCGTCGACGCATCGTTATTATGGTGACGAAAGAGGCTCATTGCCTTGGCGACCTGTTAATGAAAGCGAATTACGGCGGGCTGGACGTAGAAATTGCAGCGGTTATCGGTAACCACGAAACGCTGCGTAACCTGGTGGAACAATTTGGCGTGCCTTTCCAGCTAGTCAGCCACGAAGGCCTGAGCCGCGCCGAGCACGATGCGCAGATGGCCGACGCGGTAGCGGCATGGGATCCGGAATATGTGGTGCTGGCGAAATACATGCGCGTTTTAACGCCAGAGTTTGTTTCCCGCTTCGCCAATAAAATTATCAATATCCACCACTCTTTCTTGCCTGCTTTTATCGGCGCCCGGCCTTACCATCAGGCTTACGAGCGCGGTGTAAAAATCATTGGCGCTACCGCTCACTATGTGAACGATAACCTGGATGAAGGCCCGATCATTATGCAGGATGTTATTCACGTGGATCACAGCTATACCGCAGAAGAGATGATGCGAGCCGGCCGCGACGTGGAGAAAAACGTTCTCAGCCGGGCGCTGTACCAGGTACTGGCGCAGCGGGTTTTCGTCTACGGAAACCGCACGATTATTTTGTAAAACCGGCTGCTGCGGTTTAACTTTAACCCGTTGCGGGCAAAAAACACGCAAACAATTCTTTTTGTTAGATTCAGGGCTTTACAGCGGCGCTTCATTTGATATGATGCGCCCCGCTCTTACCGAGAGCAGGCCAGTGGTGGGGTTCCCGAGCGGCCAAAGGGAGCAGACTGTAAATCTGCCGTCATCGACTTCGAAGGTTCGAATCCTTCCCCCACCACCATTATTTATTGCAGAGATGCGATAACCCACGAAGACAGTGCTTACATGACTGCGTTTCGGAGAAAGGTGAGATACTTCATTCGAAGTAAATTGCCATTAGCGAACGGAAGTTTGCTCTACAATTTGAATACCCTGGTGGGGTTCCCGAGCGGCCAAAGGGAGCAGACTGTAAATCTGCCGTCATCGACTTCGAAGGTTCGAATCCTTCCCCCACCACCATCTCTTCCATGTAATTCCTTCAAATAATTCAGCTCATGAGATTCCCTATCCTGCCCATCCGGGGAAGGATGAGAAGCTTCGACCAAGGTTCGACTCGAGCGAAAGCGAGAGAACGCACGCAGTGCGGCCCGAAGGGTTCGCTGCGAAGCGGAGAATAATCCTTCCCCCACCACCCTCTCTTCCATGTAATTCCTTCAAATAATTCAGCTCATGATATTTCATATCCTGCCCATCCGGGGAAGGATGAGAAACTTCGACTAAGGTTCGACTCGAGCGAAAGCGAGAGAACGCACGCAGTGCGGCCCGAAGGGTTCGCAGCGAAGCGGAGAATAATCCTTCCCCCACCACCATCTCTTCCATGTCATACCTTCAAAAAGTCCAGTTCACGAGATTCCCTATCCTGCCCATCCGGGGAAGGATGAGAAACTTCGACTAAGGTTCGACTCGAGCGAAAGCGAGAGAACGCACGCAGTGCGGCCCGAAGGGTTCGCAGCGAAGCGGAGAATAATCCTTCCCCCACCACCATCACTCTCATGTCATACCTTCAAATAATTCAGCTCGCGATATTCTTTATCCTGCTTACAACTAAAGAAGTCGCGTAAATGACTATTACGACTGCTCCTCAGGAATAATCGAAATTTTGCCATTCTTCTCAAGGATGGCGAATTTGATTTGGTCCAACCGTTCCAGCCCCTGGCTGCTACGGGCGGAGTTAAGCACATCGTCTTCGGTTATTCCGGCGCGTTTAGCCCGCATCGGCAGAAGTTTCCCGTGTTCAACTAAAATTAACGGACTGCCATCAATAAATAACTCCAGCCGGGGAAACCAGCCTTTCATCATGCCAAACAGAATATCCACGACGATCAGCGTCACTATTGTTAAAGCGGCCCCTGTCACCGAGAAGTCATTACCCAACAAAGCCTGTTGAGTCGCCTCGCTTATAATTAGCAAGAGGATAAGGTCAAAAGAAGTCATCTCCAGCAGGGTTCGCTTACCGGCAATTTTTAACACTATCATCAGCACTATATACATACTGGCCGCGCGCAGTACCGTTTCCATTGACGCTCCTAGGGATAAATCCACTGAGTGAATCGCAGTTGCGAACCGTGGTCATTAGTCACGGTGACCTGATATCGTCCGGGATTTTGAGGCTGCAAACCTATCCAAACGCTGGCTCCATTTTTCACACTGTCGCGTGGCCAGAATAATGTCATGCCATGATTATCGCTGCTGGCGTGTAACGGCGGTGGCTGCAAAGTTTGGATTTGAAAGTTATCCATCTCTTCACTATTAAGAGTTACCACAAAAGGCCCGGAAAAGGGTTTGAGCTCGCGAATGGTTAAAGACATATTGCTATCCCGCAGGCCAAAGCGCTCATACTCAACCTCCAGCCTGCCATCGCTTGAGATTTTTTTCTGATTACTTAAAAATCCTTTGGAAAAAAGTCCACAGCAGCCGAGTATCACTACCGCAAATAACAATAGAGAGCCTATACGCTGTAAACACCATTCACGTCGCTGCCAGTGCATATTTTCTTGCACCGGTGTATGCCTGCTTTGCCACTCATCCAACGGTTCCCGGCTCATTATCATCTCCCCTCACCTTTGAGCTAAGTGTAGTCAAATGGGCCAGAACACTATGATTAAGGGGCCGAGGTATCAGCAATCAGAGATACAAATCAGAACCCAGGCTCGAAAAAACCTGGGTAATAAAAAAGCCACAACGTTTCCATTGCGGCTTTTATCTTGCTTATGCAGGAGATGTCCTGCTTATTCTCAAACTACCTTTAGCGACGAGCGCGTACCAGCTGATAACGGCGGGTAAGATACTCAACCGGAACGCTCCAGATATGTACCAAACGCGAGAATGGGAATAGCAGGAACAGCGTCATACCCAGAACCAGGTGGATACGATATACCACGGCAACACCGTCCAGGTGTTCGGCCGCACCGCCGTGGAAAGTCACCACAGACTGCGCCCAGCCAACCAGCTTCATCATCTCACTGCCGTCCATATGCTGTGCCGAGAATGGAATAGTCAGCAGACCCAGCGCACACTGCACCACCAGCAGAGTCAGAACCAGAATATCGGCTCCAGTCGTGGTTGCGCGAATACGTGGGCTAAACAGACGGCGCTTCAAAAGCAACAGGCCACCGACCAGGGTCATCAGGCCGGCCAGACCGCCGCCGATCATTGCCATTTTCTGCTTCACGTCGATAGGCAGGAATGACTCATAGACCCAATGCGGCGTCAGCATTCCCAGGAAATGCCCGGCAAATACGCCAAGGATACCGAAGTGGAACAGGTTAGACGCAAGGTTCATCCCTTTTCGGTCCAGCATCTGGCTCGATGACGCACGCCAGCTGTACTGGCCATAGTCGTAACGCAGCCAGCTACCAATCAAAAATACCGCACCGGCAATATAGGGATAGATATCGAAAAAGAACAGATTGAGGTAGTGCATCACTGCTGATCCCCCTGACTAATATTGAGATACTGAGGCGCAACGGCGCCTGCAAAGCGCCGCTGGTGAGCCGTCACCTGTGAGTCATCGCACCCCTTGTCGGCGAAGAATTTCACCTGCTCTTCTTCCCATACCGCATCAAGGGCGTCCGGCGTATCATCCCGGGCCTCGTTGGCCAGCTGTTGTGCCACTTTCTGCGGGTCGACGGCGCTGCCGGCCAGAGCCAACAGCGTAGTAAACAGCACATCATAGGCACAGTCGCGCTGTTGCAGACGCGCGCTAAGCAGGGCCAGAATCGGCGCAATATCGGTTAACCCCTGACGCGCCTGGTTTTCCGGGCTCTGGGCCAGGTACTCCAGATACAGCGGCAAATGGTCCGGCAGCTCGCGCTGAGTCAGCTCCAGCCCGGCCTGTTCGTATTGCGCCAGCAGGTCAACCATCGCCTGCCCGCGATCCCGTGATTCGCCGTGCACATGTTCAAATAACAGCAGAGATGTCGCGCGGCCACGGTCAAACAGTTCGCCATACTCCGACTGAGCATCCAGTAAATCCTTGGCCGCCAGCGTAGTAATAAACTGATTCAGGGCCTGCTTCTGATTACCAGAAAGCAGGTCTGAACCGGTTACCACTTCGCAGAGCTCCTGATGGTTTGCCATCAGTTCGCTATCGGGATACTCCAGCAGTCGTGAAATAACCAGTAGTTCAATCATGGGTGCGGCTCCGTTTTCACTGAGACGTCTACCGCATCGATGCGGCGGCTATTGAACAGGTTGAACTGGCTGTCGCTGTTATGACAGCCGTCGCCGAAGCTAAAGCCGCAGCCTTTGCTTTCCGGGAAGGCTTCGCGCGCCAGTTCACGGTGGCTGCTCGGTACCACAAAGCGATCTTCGTAGTTAGCAATCGCCAAATAGCGATACATCTCCTGAGCCTGGGCTTCAGTTAAACCCACTTCCTGCAATGCCCGGGTATCCACTTCACCCTCTACGGTTTCCGCACGTTTATAGTGGCGCATTGCCATCATACGTTTGAGCGCGCGCAGTACCGGTGCGGTATCGCCTGCGGTTAGCAGGTTGGCCAGATATTCAACCGGGATACGCAGGCTTTCTACGTCTGGCAGAATGCCGGTGTGCGGCAGTTCACCGGCATCAGCCGCAGACTGAATAGGTGACAACGGCGGCACGTACCAAACCATTGGCAAAGTGCGGTATTCCGGATGCAACGGCAGAGCCAGCTTCCAGTCCATCGCCATCTTCCAAACTGGCGAACGCTGGGCGGCATCGATAACGCTCAGAGGGATACCATCTTTCTGAGCCTGCTCGATAACCGCCGGATCGTTAGGATCCAGGAAGATGTCGAGCTGGCGCTGATAAAGATCTTTCTCGTTCTCTGTGCTTGCCGCCTGCTCGATAGCATCTGCATCGTATAACAGCACGCCCAGATAGCGGATGCGCCCTACGCAGGTCTCGGAACAGACGGTTGGCATACCGGATTCGATACGTGGATAGCAGAAAATGCACTTCTCAGACTTACCGCTTTTCCAGTTGAAGTAGATCTTCTTATAAGGGCAGCCGGTGATACACATCCGCCAGCCGCGGCACTTATCCTGGTCAATCAGAACAATACCGTCTTCGTCACGCTTATAGATGGCACCGCTCGGGCAGGTTGCCACGCACGCCGGATTGAGACAGTGCTCACACAGGCGCGGCAGATACATCATGAAGGTATTTTCAAACTGGCCATACATCGCCTTTTGCAGGTTGGCGAAGTTCTGATCTTGAGACAGTTTTTCAAAGTTACCGCCCAGGTCGTCTTCCCAGTTCGGCCCCTTCTCAATTTTATTCATCCGCTTGCCGGTAATCAGCGAGCGCGGACGGGCAATCGGCTGGTGCTTACCTTCCGGCGCGTTGTGCAGGCGCTGATAATCAAAATCAAACGGCTCGTAGTAATCGTCAATCCCTGGCAGGTGCGGGTTGGCAAAGATCTTACCCAGCAGAGTGGCCTTATTACCCATGCGCGGCTGAAGCTTACCGTTGATTTTACGGATCCAGCCCCCTTTCCATTTCTCCTGGTTCTCCCAGTCGTCAGGAAAGCCAATACCAGGCTTAGTTTCAACGTTGTTAAACCAGGCGTATTCCACGCCTTCGCGGCTGGTCCAGACATTCTTACAGGTAACTGAACAGGTATGGCAACCGATGCACTTATCCAGATTCAGGACCATGCCAACTTGTGAACGAATTTTCATTTGACGCTCTCCTGTTGCTGGTCGTTGCCTTCCCCATCCAGCCAGTTAATGTTCTTCATCTTACGTACCACCACAAACTCATCACGGTTGGAACCCACGGTGCCGTAATAGTTAAAGCCATAGGCCAGGTGGGCATAGCCACCAATCATATGGGTTGGCTTCGGCGTAATACGGGTTACCGAGTTATGGATACCGCCGCGCTGACCGGTAATTTCAGAACCCGGCAGGTTCACGATGCGTTCCTGAGCGTGGTACATCATGGTCATTCCGGCCGGAACGCGCTGGCTTACTACCGCACGGGCGGTCAGTGCTCCGTTGGTGTTGAACACTTCGATCCAGTCGTTATCTTCAATACCGAGCTCTTTAGCGTCGATTTCGCTCATCCAGACGATTGGCCCACCGCGCCCCAGAGTCAGCATCAGCAGGTTGTCGCTATAGGTGGAGTGGATACCCCACTTCTGATGCGGTGTCAGGAAGTTCAGCGCTTTCTCAGGATTACCGTTCGGCTTGGTACCCATTACCGCTTTAACGGAGCGAGTATCAATTGGCGGACGATATACCAGCAGGCTTTCGCCGAAGTCACGCATCCACTGATGATCTTGGTAAAGCTGCTGACGGCCAGACAGCGTGCGCCATGGGATCAGCTCATGAACGTTGGTGTAGCCGGCGTTGTAGGAGACGTGCTCATCTTCCAGACCAGACCAGGTTGGGCTGGAGATAATTTTGCGCGGCTGTGCCTGAATATCGCGGAAGCGAATCTTCTCATCTTCTTTATGACGCGCCAGATGGGTATGGTCGCGGCCGGTAAATTCACTTAGCGCAGCCCAGGCTTTAACCGCTACCTGACCGTTAGTTTCCGGAGCCAGAGTCAATACCGTTTCAGCCGCATCAATCGCGGTGTCGATAAGCGGCTGACCTTTGGCCGGGCCTTCGGTTTTGGTGTGGTTCAGGCGACGCAAAAGCTCTACTTCATCGTCGGTTTTCCAGCCGATACCTTTACCGCCGTTACCCAGTTTTTCAAGCATTGGGCCAAGGGAGGTGAAACGTTCCCAAGTGGCAGGATAATCACGCTCAACCACCATCAGATGCGGGGCGGTTTTGCCCGGAATCAGGTCACATTCCCCTTTTTTCCAGTCTTTCACGTCGAATGGCTGAGCCAGTTCCGCCGCTGAGTCATGCTGAATTGGCAGAGTCACCAGGTCAGTTTCTTTACCCAGATGGCCGACACAAACCTCAGAGAATTTCTTAGCGATGGCTTTGTAGATTTCCCAATCGCTTTTGGATTCCCAGGCCGGATCCACAGCCGCAGATAGCGGATGGATGAACGGATGCATATCTGAAGTATTCAGATCGTCTTTTTCATACCAGGTAGCGGTTGGCAGAATAATGTCGGAATAGAGACAGGTACTGGACAGACGGAAGTCCAGAGTGACCACCAAATCCAGCTTGCCTTCCAGCCCGTTATCTTTCCATTCCACCTCTTCAGGCATCACATCGCCCTGCTGGCCCAGCTGTTTGCCCTGGATACCGTGCTCGGTACCGAGCAGATATTTGAGCATGAACTCATGACCTTTACCGGAGGAGCCCAGCAGGTTAGAACGCCATACGAACAGGTTACGCGGATGGTTATTACCGGCATCCGGGCTTTCAGATGCAAAACCAATGGTGCCATTTTTCAGAGACTGTACGGTGTAGTCCTGCGGCGTCATCCCGGCAGCATCTGCCGCAGCTTTAATACCCAATGGGTTAGTATTCAGCTGTGGAGAAGACGGCAGCCAGCCCATACGCTCGGCGCGCACGTTAAAGTCAACCAGATGGCCGCTGTAACGGGATTTGTCTGCCAGCGGTGACAGCAGATCCTGTGCGGTGACGGATTCATAACGCCACTGGCTGGTATGGTTGTAGAAGTAGGACGTACTGTTCATGTGGCGCGGCGGACGCTGCCAGTCGAGGCCAAAGGCCAGCGGCAACCAACCGGTCTGCGGACGCAGTTTTTCCTGGCCCACATAGTGTGCCCAGCCGCCGCCGCTCTGACCTACGCAACCGCAGAAAATCAGCATATTGATAATGCCGCGGTAGTTCATATCCAGATGGAACCAGTGGTTAAGACCGGCACCGACGATAATCATTGAACGGCCATGAGTCTTATCAGCATTATCGGCAAACTCGCGCGCGGTGCGAATGATCTGGCTGCGCGGTACGCCGGTAATCTTCTCAGCCCACGCCGGGGTGTAAGCTTTAACGTCATCGTAGCTGCTTGCGCAGTTTGCATCGTCCAGACCACGATCGAGGCCGTAGTTAGCCATAGTCAGGTCATAAACGGTGGTTACGCAGATTTCGCGGCCATTGGCCAGCTGCAGGCGTTTGACCGGCAGCTTGTGGCTGATGACTTCTTCCAGCTCTACGCTGCTGAAGTTTTCGCTTTCAGCACCGCCAAAATATGGGAAACCGACGTTGGCGACTTCGTCATGGCGGCCCAGCAGACTCAACGCCAGCTCAATCTCTTCGCCCGATTTACCATCACGCTGTTCAAGGTTCCACTTGCCTTTATCTCCCCAGCGGAAGCCGATAGAACCCTGTGGAGCAACCAGATCGCCTGACTGATTATCGCAGGCCACGGTTTTCCACTCTGGATTATTTTCCTGACCTAATGCATCCACCAGGTCGGAGGCGCGCAGCATGCGGCCTGGAATATGCAACCCATCGCGTTCTTCCAGCATAACCAGCATCGGCATGTCGGTATAACGACGAACGTAATCAGTGAAGTATTTGCTTGGGTTATCGAGGTGGAACTCACGCAGCATGACGTGGCCCATCGCCAGCGCCATGGCGCTATCGGTACCTTGCTTAGGCGCCAGCCACAGATCGCATAGCTTGGCGATTTCTGCGTAGTCTGGAGTGATCGCGACGGTCTTGGTCCCTTTGTAGCGCACCTCGGTCAGGAAGTGGGCGTCTGGGGTACGGGTCTGCGGAACATTCGAGCCCCAAACCAGGATGTAGCTAGAGTTATACCAGTCGGCAGATTCCGGAACGTCGGTCTGCTCACCCCAGGTCATTGGAGAGGCTGGAGGAAGGTCGCAGTACCAGTCATAGAAGCTCAGGCAGCTACCGCCCAGCAATGAAATATAACGGGCGCCGGAAGCATAAGAGATCATCGACATCGCTGGGATTGGTGAGAATCCAGCGATACGGTCAGGGCCAAATTTCTTGATAGTCCAGACGTTGGAAGCCGCAATCAGCTCGTTAACTTCCTGCCAGGAAGAGCGGACAAAACCACCGCGGCCGCGCGCCTGCTTGTAACTACGCGCTTTTTCCTGGTCTTCCATAATGGAGCCCCAGGCTTCAACCGGGTCGGAGTGCTGGGCTTTAGCTTCACGCCACAGTTTCATCAGGCGCTTACGCATCTGAGGATATTTCAGGCGGTTGGCACTATATAGATACCATGAGTAGCTGGCACCGCGTGGGCAGCCGCGTGGTTCGTGATTTGGCATATCCGGACGGGTGCGCGGATAGTCGGTCTGCTGGGTTTCCCAGGTCACAAGGCCATTTTTTACGAAGATCTGCCAGCTACAGGAGCCGGTGCAGTTAACCCCGTGAGTGGAGCGTACTATCTTATCGTGCTGCCAACGCTGACGGTAACCGTCTTCCCAG
Source organism: Salmonella enterica subsp. enterica serovar Choleraesuis (assembly GCA_022846635.1). GTDB lineage: Bacteria > Pseudomonadota > Gammaproteobacteria > Enterobacterales > Enterobacteriaceae. The sequence goes on along the minus strand of AP025685.1, from coordinate 1,847,383 downwards.
TCGCGGTTGGTGGTAAGTACCTGTCCGTGACCATCAGCAAAGGTTTCGCCCTTCTGCCTGAAGTAGCGAAACCTATCAAGAAATTTACTCATCGGGTTCTCCTGATGTGGAGCCTGCGGCTCTTCGTATAATCGACATTGCTGGACTACTGGAATTTAGGCCGACGGTAACGTGCAGAAAGTTCAGGAGATTTGATGACGATCAACCCGCTCTGGGTTATGAAAATAGCTGCATTAATTAACTACCACCTTGGTGGTATTATAATCTCGCGATTAACATATTGAATTACAATGTTTTATTTAGATGCACTGCCCACTTTTCGCACTAAGAGACAGGCTTAAGTTCTTTGGGAGTATAAAGGTTTTACAAATGGCTAACTTACTAATATCTGGTCAAATCCATGGGCTCAAAGTGTTAAAACATTAAAAGTATGTTGTAACTATTTCAGGCAATAAAAAAGCGTGACCCACTGGCCACGCTCTATTTTCACCTTTAGCGGGGATTAACGAGACGATTTACGTCCGTATACCAGCCAGGTCACCGCCACACAAACGATGTAGAACACCAGGAATACCTTCATCGCACCCGCCGGGGAGCCGGTCATTTCCAGTGAAGTACCAAACGCTTTCGGGATAAAGAAGCCGCCAATAGCGCCGATAGCGGAAATAAAGCCCAGCGCAGCTGCGGTATCGGTGGCAGCTTCACGCATTGCATCTTCATCACTACCGCCTGCGGCTTTCACTTTATCCATGGTGAGCTTACGGAAAATCACCGCAATCATCTGGAAAGTAGAACCACTGCCGAGACCTGCGGTCAGGAACAGCATCAGGAATACGCCAAAGAACGCAATGAAGTTACCACTCTGACCCGCCGCCGGCAGAGTCATAAACAGCAGCGCACTAAATACCGCCATCAGGATGAAGTTCACCAGCGTTACCCGAATACCGCCCAGGCGGTCAGAGATAGCCCCCCCAATCGAGCGCGCCAGCGCACCGACGAACGGCCCAAAGAACGCAAAGTGCATGACGTTGATATCTGGGAACTGTGTCTTCGACAGCATGGCAAACCCGGCGGAAAAACCGATAAAAGAGCCAAAGGTTGCCAGATAAAGCAGGCTAAGGATCCACAGATGGCCGCGTTTAAGCACCGGCAACTGCTCGCGCAAAGAGGCTTTTGAAGTGGCAAGGTCGTTCATACCGAACCACGCTGCCAGCGTGAATATAGCCAGTGGCAATACCCAAACCCAGGCCGCATTCTCAAGGAACAGCATGCTGCCATCGCTGAGCTGGAACCCGGTGCCGCCAAACATAGCGAACATGGAAACAGAGACAGCAAAAGGCGCCACCAGCTGCATTACGCTTACGCCCATGTTGCCAAGACCGCCGTTGATGCCCAACGCGCCGCCCTGTTTCTCTTTCGGGAAGAAGAAGCTGATATTCGCCATGCTGGAGGCAAAGTTAGCGCCAGCAAAGCCGCACAGCAAAGAGATAATGACGAAAACACTGTATGGAGTTTTCGGATCCTGAACGGCAAAACCCAGCCACAGGCAAGGAATAATCAGAATACCAGTACTCAGTGCAGTCCAGCGACGTCCGCCGAGAATTGGCACCATAAATGAGTAAGGTACCCGCAGCAGCGCCCCGGAAACGGCGGGCAGTGCTGTCAGCATAAACAGCTGATCGGTGGAGAAGTTAAAACCAACTTTATTTAAATTAACCGCCACCGCGCTGAACAACATCCAAACGCAGAAGGCGAGTAACAGGCAAGGAACGGAAATCCAGAGGTTGCGGCTGGCAATGCGATGCCCTTTCTGTTGCCAGAATGCCGTATCTTCCGGATGCCATTCAGTAATAAGCGCTTCCTGCTTGCGCGCTGGTACAGAAGACTGAGTCATAACTACCCCAAAATGTAAAAAAGGATGACGCCACATTAGTGTGGAGCCAGCCGCAGGTAAGTTGATGTAAATCAATGGCAATGCATCGTGATAATTGATTAAATTTTCGGCTTACTCATAGATGGGTAGATTGCATTACCCATTACCCCCTTATGCAGTAGGGTGAATTCTGCCCTCATGGGGATAAAGTTAAACAAATCCTATCATGTGGATATTTGGGGGTAATACTTTATTGGTATGGGTATACTCCACCGCTTACCGGAAAATAACTTACCCTCTAATTCGATTGGCCGGAGTTACATCCGCTATGTTCAGACGCTTGCTCACACCGCTTACGCTTGCTAATCAGCTGGTTTTAATCGTCCTGCTCCTGGCGCTGTCTGGCCTTGCGGGGATGGGGCTGGCCGGATGGCTAGCGCAAGGCATTCAGGGCAGCGCTCACGCTATTAATATCGCCGGATCGCTGCGAATGCAAAGCTATCGCCTGCTGGCTGAGGTGCCGCTCAGCAAAGCGGATCACTCTTTGATAGCAGCGATGGAAGAAAACTTATCCAGCGATGAACTGCTAAAGGCCGCAGAGCGGGATAAGCGAGTCAACGATCTGCATGAGCTGCGGATGTACTGGCAACAGTCGCTGCGCCCTAGCCTGCTGGATGCCAGGCATCAGGATCAGGTTCGCAATGAGATAGGATTATTTGTCGGGCAGATAGACCGCCTGGTCAGTGCCTTCGACCACGCAACGGAACTCAGCATTCAGCGTATGGTATTGCTGCAAAAAGTACTCGCCACACTGATGGTCTTGATACTGATATTCACCATCGTCTGGTTACGCAGGCGGCTACTGAATCCCTGGCGACAGTTACTGGGAATGGCGCATGCGGTTGGCCAGCGCGATTTTAGCCAGCGCGTCTGTCTGCGAGGACACGATGAAATGGCCACCCTGAGCCAGGCGTTTAACAGTATGTCCGGGGAACTGGCAACGAGTTATGCGGTGCTGGAACAGCATGTGGCTGAGAAAACGGCGCGCCTGGCATTAAAAAATGAAATGCTGCGTTTTCTCTACGAAGCCAGCCGCCGCCTGCATTTGACCTTGCCTATCGCTGAACGTATTGCGCCCATATTCAATGAGCTGGAGCAGTTCACCGCCTTGCATGCCATGACGCTGCGTGTTTATGAAACCGAAGACGAGGAGCGCTATCCGGAACTGACGCTCAGTCGCGACTCTGATGAGTCTACGCTCAACAATGGCTACCGAACTTTGAAGTGGCGGCTGGTAGATGGTGATCGTCAATACGGACTGGTGCTGGCGCTGATGCCAGCAGATGCCATCCTGACCCAGGACCAACAACAGGTTGTCGATACCCTGATGGAGCAGATTACCTCGACACTGGTTCAGGAACGCCAAACCGAGCGTCAGCAACAGTTAATGGTAATGGAAGAACGCGCCACTATTGCCCGGGAGCTGCATGATTCCATCGCCCAATCATTGTCATGTATGAAAATGCAAGTCAGTTGCCTGCAAATGCAGGATAGCGGACTGCCGGAAGCCAGCAAAGCGCTGCTCGGTCAAATTCGCGAACAGATTAATACCTCCTGGCGTCAGCTTCGCGAGTTACTGACGACTTTCCGCCTAAAACTGACTGAGCCAGGACTGCGACCTGCTCTGGAAAGCAGTTGTCAGGAGTTCAGTGAAAAAATGGGCGTGCCGGTACTGCTCGATTACCATTTGCCGCCGCGCCGGGTACCTTCCCACCAGGCCATTCACGTGGTGCAGGTGGTACGCGAAGCCCTAAATAATAGTTACAAACATGCAGCCTGTAGCCAGGCTGGCGTGACAGTGTCACAAATTAATCAGCACATCAGAGTCTGTATCTGGGATAATGGCCGTGGATTCGATGGTGCAGAACGCAACAATCACTACGGGTTAGTGATTATGCGTGACCGCACCCAAAGTCTGCGCGGCGACTTCAATATCAACGCCCGCCCCGGAGGCGGTACCGAAGTTATAATAAATTTCATTCCCGACCAGCAGCCTCTGAGTCGTATTACAGGAGAAAACAATGAGTCATCAAGAAGCGGCGACGATCTTACTGATAGATGATCATCCGATGCTGCGCACCGGCGTTAAGCAACTCATCAGTATGGCCCCGGATATTACCGTGGTCGGTGAGGCCGGAAACGGTGAGACCGGGGTTATCATGGCCGAAGAGCTGGATCCTGACCTTATTCTGTTGGATCTCAATATGCCTGGGATTAATGGCCTGGAAACGCTCGACCGTCTTCGGGAAAAAGCGCTATCCGGACGTATCGTAGTATTTAGCGTTTCCAATCATGAAGAAGATGTCGTTAGCGCTCTGAAACGCGGTGCAGATGGTTATCTGCTGAAAGATATGGAGCCAGAAGATCTGCTGAAAGCCCTACACCAGGCAGCAGCCGGTGAAATGGTCCTGACCGAAACGTTAACCCCGGTTTTGGCCGCCAGCCTGCGCGCCAACCGCGCTGGCTCCGACCGCGATGTTAATCAGCTCACCCCTCGTGAGCGCGATATTTTAAAACTCATCGCCCAGGGGCTGCCGAACAAGATGATTGCCCGCCGTCTCGATATTACCGAAAGCACGGTTAAGGTCCATGTGAAACATCTGCTCAAAAAGATGAAGCTGAAGTCGCGGGTCGAAGCGGCGGTCTGGGTACACCAGGACCGCGTGTTTTAACTTCCGTCACTAAGCGGCGCCAGGCGGTCGGTCTCGGGATCCCAGTTATCTAGCGGGGCCACCGCCTTAAGCGTTATCCAGTTTGAGGTCACCTTCTGCCCGTTGTTATCCTCTACCGTCACCGAAATACGCCAGCTATTAACAGCCTCCGGCGAACTGTCCCAGCTCGGAATAATTACTGACCATCCGTCGGTACTCTGCGGATCGCCCGGCGGCGTCAGGCTTAGGATATGAGTATCCCCCTGCCAAACCAGATGACGCACTCCAACGCGCGATCTTACCTGTAATTTAAGGCTGACAGTTTCTCCCGGCGTTAAATCCCACGGAGGCGTCGCCAGGTAGACGCTGAGCGTTTTACGCTGGCGATACTCCATCACCGGTACCCGGTTACGTTCTGGGCGGTCGTAGCGGCTGCCGCGCAGTGAACTGGTCTTAGCGACTTCAGCTGCCGAAAGCTGTTTCTCAATCGGAACACCAAAGCGGTAATTAATCTGCATGCCGAGGTTTTCCTGGGTCAGGCCATTTTCTCCCTGGCGATGCTGTGCAGTCAGCGTGACCAGTGGAACCGGCGTGTAGTTTAGCCCCAGTTTGAGCGACACCGGGTCACGATAACCGGTGCCGTTATCGAATAAATCCACCCGGTCACCAAAATACTGTTCAACGCTGACGCTGGTACTCAGATAGCGATAAAACGGCAGCCAGGCGCGGGCCGTGACATCATAACCGCGCGCCAGCCGCTGCTCAGTCGGGGCATTTTCGGGCCGCCAGCTACGCAGCGGTTGGTAATAATTAGCAGAAAAACGCAGGTAATCTCCCCACGCCTCTGCTCCAACGCCCATGCGGTCGAGACTATCGCCCAGCATATTGTCATAGAAAGTGTTATAGCCCAGCAGCCACCCCTGAGGCATATTCCAGCGCTGGCCTATCCCCAGGTTACCCACCGTACCGCTATCGCTCACGGCAAAACCCAACTCGCTATATGTCAATAACCGCTGCGTGTCATGCCAGGGAGTCAATAACGATCCGCTGGAGCCGATAAAATGCCCTTCATTGTTTACCTTTAAATCTAGCGCGGCGTTGCCCAGTGGAGAAAGCAGGTCTTCCGCCTCGCTAGTAACACGCCCGGTGAAATAGTCACGTAAATGGGAAAAGGCAAACTGACGGAACTGATCGCTGGCACCGAGGCCGTTATCCACCATGCTGGCTTCGCCAAAGGACTTGGCCATTTCAGCCAGCCGTTTCTCTCCGGCATCAGACTCAGGGGCAAGGCCGAGATCCGGTAGCTGGTCGCCATTGCTATCGAAGGGATTTTTCGCCTGCTGTATAAAATCAGTCGCGGCGAGCGCTGGGAAATTTATAGCCAGTAAAATCAAGCTAACAGCACAAAATTTTATTTCAGTTAACGACATATCATCCTGTTACGATGAAAAAAGTGTCTCCGGTTTCCTGAATTTTCCAAGTATAACATATGACTTGTTCCATCCATTTCCCAGCGGCACATTCAAGCCCGCAGGCGGGTGAAATGTGCCAGACTTCATTCATGTTTCTGACGAGGTTATGGCAATGAATTCTACCCAATGGTTTTTTAGCCTGTTTTTTAGTCTTATGATTTCTCAGGCTATTGCTAAGGATAACGAGATTTTTATCTTACAGTCACCGGATTTCACTGATAATTCGATCATGAACGTAAGATTCGCCGGAAAATCAGAGGCTAATCCCAATTGCGTCGGCTCAAACGATTCACCTGTCCTAATTTGGAGCAATGCGCCGGCAAAAACGCAAAGCTTCGCCCTGCTCATGTTCGATCCTGAGGGCGCTAAAGGTTTAGGGGTGAGCCATCTGGTGGCTTATAACATACCCGGCGATATCACCGGTTTCAGCGCCAATGCTTTACGTGATGGCAAGGGTTTTACCGGCGGTAAAAATAGCTCAGGAACCATGGTATATCACGGCCCCTGCCCGCCGGTCGGCCAGGGCGCACACCACTACATATTTACGCTAATTGCGACCGATTTAACCACGCAATTACCGCCTGGAATGGACAGGGATGCCCTGCTGAAACGCCTGAAAGGACATGCTCTGGCTGCCACCAGCATCATTGGTCGTTTCGGTCATTAAATAGAGTCTTCTTGCTACCGTGGTTGAAACTGAACTTACGGTTATTATCTGTCTGGCTACCGTATTCCCTTCGCGGTAGCATAGTTTCCTATCTTAAGTCGGTGATATGCCGATATTTTCGATATCCCGGTATGAACTGCCGGACAAGGAGTAGTCATGCAAAAAATCGTAATCATCGCCAATGGTGCCGCCTATGGCAGCGAATCCCTGTTCAACAGCCTGCGCCTGGCTATCGCCCTGCGTGAGCAAGACAGCAATATTGATTTAAAATTATTTTTGATGTCGGATGCGGTAACTGCGGGCCTGCGCGGCCAAAAGCCTGCTGAGGGCTATAACATCCAGCAAATGCTGGAGATCCTGACCGCTCAGGATATTGAAGTAAAACTGTGTAAGACCTGTACTGATGGCCGCGGGATAACCGCCCTGCCGCTTATCGACGGCGTGGAGATCGGCACGCTAGTTGAACTGGCAGGTTGGACGCTGGCGGCCGACAAAGTTTTAACCTTTTAAACCTGAGGCTACGTGACGGGACTCACCCGCCACGTTACCGGCCAGGAAATGCCGCAGAGATTCGCGCTTGAATGCCGCAGCTGATAGCGCTTATTTCTCGACGCAATTGAGCTGCTGTAGCTCTCTTACCCGCTGGCTAAAGCCATGCAGATTAGGATCGTCTAAACCGAGGCTACGTAGTTCTTTCTCCAGCGAATAGAGATAGTCAGCATTGGACCCGAGCGGGCCGCCGGCGCTGGCGATGAGCGGAGCGACCACATCCAGGCTGGAGTCAGCCTTATACAGTGCGTGGCGCGAGTCCATCACGAAGGCCAGCCCGTGAACCTGGCGGCCATCTTCTAACGTAAGCGCACACCAGCTGGGAATATAGCACCCTGTTATCATTTCCCGCCGCCAAAGCAAACAGAGCTCATGGCTCATTGTCTGTTCGTCAAGACGATAGGCAACGCCCTGGGTTTCCCCACCCTGAGAAAGCGCCAGCATGCGGCCAGGTTTACGCGGCGTACCGCGCCCGGCAGTGAGATGCAGACAAAACGCCCGATGCCATCCCTCGAGCGTAGCAGTCGCCCGCTCGGCATATTCAATCGCCGGGTTCCACATCAGGGAACCATAACCAAAGACCCACAGCGCCTCTCCTGCCGGGCGCTGGGCCAGCGTCGCAGCCAGAGAAGCGGCACGCTGCTCTTCGGTCCAGTAAAGTCTGTCCTCAATAACGCCAAGTGCAGAATGGCAATCAGCGGAAATTAAAAAATCACGTGTCAGCATTCGACCGCTCCCAACGCATGTCCTGTTGTAATCTGACAGGCTGGCGTCCAGGCGCAACCCCACTCTCAGTGGAGCACAATAAGCAATTGACCGGTGACTGGCAAGGGCATTGGCTGCGGCTTTACGCCGCCGCTAAAAATAGCGAGCATCGCTGTCCGATTTTCACCGCAATGATTATTTTTTCTTATGCCATTTATCATCATCACCTTTGCGGTAGACTTGTTTGACAGCCGCCCAGGCTACCTTATGTGCTGTTTCTTCGCGGCTATCATCACCACGGCGATCGTTGGGGTCTTTATATTTTTGCCAGGCATTATTAAAGGCTTCTTTATAAATATCCTGAGCATGGTTGGGCAAAACATGTTGTACAGAATCAGGAAGTTCGTCTCGCGATGAATATGGCATATCACACTCCTTTTCCTAAACGATACATTTTCTTACACGCTATATTTGGCTGATTTTAGTGATATATTTTTTAAAAATAGAAATATAACCCTATGAATAATAATAGATATTAATCCATTATCAGCATAAGTCATTACTTCACCGTAAAATCAGTAAAAAACGGTAAAAATTAGTTAAATATTTCACCTTTCTGTTAAGGTAACCCTATTGCGGCAGCTCTGATTCTGCCCTCACCTACCTGGCAAAACGGAGACAGCCTATGACAGGAATCCACCCGGAAGCGGTTAAAACCCGCCATAAGGAAACTACGCTTATCCTGCCGTTACTGGCGCTCGGAGTGCTGACATTTTGGGGCAGCACTACGGCGCTACCGGCAATCGTTGGTATTAATATTCTGGCACTTATCGGTATTCTCGCCAGCGCCTTCAGCGTTGTACGCCACGCTGACGTACTGGCCCACCGGCTGGGAGAACCCTACGGCTCGCTCATTTTGAGCCTGTCAGTCGTTATTCTGGAAGTCAGCCTGATTTCTGCGCTGATGGCCACCGGCGATGCCGCACCAACCCTGATGCGCGACACGCTCTACTCCATAATCATGATAGTGACCGGGGGTCTGGTCGGTTTCGCTCTGCTGCTGGGCGGACGTAAGTTTGCCACTCAGCACGTCAATTTGTATGGCATCAAACAGTATCTGATGGCGATTTTCCCGCTGGCGGTTATCGTATTAGTGTTTCCAATGGCGCTGCCGGATGGCGATTTTAGCACCGGGCAGGCACTGCTGGCGGCGGCTATTTCTGCTGCGATGTACGGAGTATTTCTGCTTATTCAGACGAAGACTCACCAGAGCCTGTTCGTTTATGAGCATGAAGATGATGGCGACGATGACGACCCGCACCACGGTAAACCTTCCAGCCACAGCAGCCTGTGGCACGGGATCTGGCTGGTAATCCACCTGATCGCGGTTATTGCGGTAACTAAGCTTAACGCCAATCCACTGGAAAGCCTGCTGACCGAGCTGAATGCTCCTGTCGCTTTCACCGGCTTCCTGGTCGCGCTGCTTATCCTCTCTCCGGAAGGCCTGGGCGCACTGAAAGCGGTGTTGAATAATCAGGTGCAGCGAGCGATGAATCTGTTCTTTGGTTCGGTGCTGGCAACCATTTCCCTCACCGTACCAACGGTGACCATTATCGCGATTCTGACCGGTAACGAGCTGGTATTTAGCCTGGGCTATCCAGAGATGGTCGTCATGCTGTCGGCGCTGATGCTATGCCAGATATCGTTCTCTACCGGGCGCACCAATGTACTGAACGGTAGCGCGCATCTGGCGCTGTTTGTAGCCTATCTGATGACAATATTTGCCTGACGGTTTGCCGCCGCGGGAATGTTTCCATGGCGCACAGGAAGAGCCCATTCGGTATACCCGAATCTGGAAACTAAAGACAAAAAAGGCCAGTCATTAATGACTGGCCTTTTTGCTATCTGCTATTTACCACAGATTATTTGCTGGTATCGAGTTCCGGGAAGCTTTTAACCAGGTCGTCAATAGCTTTCATCTGCACCAGGAATGGCTCAAGTTTATCCAGCGGCAGCGCGGACGGGCCGTCGCAGCGAGCGTTATCCGGATCCGGATGCGCTTCAATAAACAGACCTGCCAGGCCGACGGCCATACCTGCGCGCGCCAGCTCGCTCACCTGAGCGCGGCGACCGCTGGAGGCGGCACCAAACGGGTCGCGGCATTGCAGAGCGTGGGTCACGTCAAAGATAACCGGCGCGTTGTTGGAGACTTTTTTCATCACGCCAAAGCCCAGCATATCGACAACCAGGTTGTCATAACCGAAGTTAGCGCCACGGTCGCACAAGATAACTTTGTCGTTGCCGCCTTCATGGAATTTATCCACGATATTGCCAACCTGGCCCGGGCTAACAAACTGAGGCTTTTTGATGTTAATCACCGCACCGGTTTTAGCCATGGCTTCAACCAGGTCGGTCTGACGCGCCAGAAACGCAGGCAGCTGGATAACATCAACCACATCGGCCACAGGCTGAGCCTGGCTCGCTTCGTGCACATCAGTGATGATTTTCACGCCGAAAGCCTGTTTCAGCTCCTGGAAAATCTTCATCCCCTCTTCAAGGCCCGGTCCGCGATAAGAGTTGATCGAAGAGCGGTTGGCTTTATCAAACGAAGCTTTAAACACGTATGGAATGCCGAGTTTATCGGTCACTTTGACGTAGTGCTCACAGATTCGCATCGCCAGATCGCGAGACTCCAGGACGTTCATCCCGCCAAATAGTACGAACGGCAGGTCGTTTGCTACCTGAATATCGCCAATGCTAACCACTTTTTGTTTCATAGCGTCGCCTTATAGAGTGTAAATCGTTGTCGGAAATTAATGCAGCGTAATGGATTTCTGCGAGATTGCGGTTATCTGCGCTTTAATCATGTCGCTAATCGGATCTTCCGGACAGTGTTCAATAAAATAGGTCAGGTCGCTTAAAGCGACGTGCTCGCAGTCCATCTGTGCGTAGATAAGACCACGATCGCGTATTTCGTATGGGTCTTCCGGATTAAATTGCAGCAGCGCTTCACTGGCACGCAGCGCCAGTTCCATCTGCCGCTCTTCCATCAATGCAGATTTCAAGGTCTCCAGCAGTTTGTGGATAACCTCCGCATTATCGGACTCATCAAGATCCTCATCGAAAAGCTCGGTAGAGGGGCTGACATTCCCCTTGAGCCACACATCCAAAGTGTGCTCATCCAGCGTTTCGCCATTGAACGGATTAATTAGCCACATCTCACCATCCAGCCAGTCAACGCGCAGGATTAGCTGAGTCGGGAAAATAACCGGCTGCAATGGGATTTCCAGTTCAGCGGCCAGCCACAGTAAAATAGCGCCTAATGACACCGCGCTACCGCGCCGCACCTGTAGCACTTTATCCAGCCATAACGCATCGGATAAGCGGTAAACGCCGTCGCTATCGCGGAACCCCCACGAATGGTAAAACAGTTCCAGCAGGCGTTCGAGCTGGCGCTCAGGATCCCAGGAAGGTGCAATTTCTTCACGCGCCAGCGCCAGCAACTGCTGCAGCTGCTGATGCACTTCGTCAACCGGAAAATCTTCACGAATGGTTTGAGAAACCAGAATCATGCCTTCACACAGCGGGGCCTGATTAAATTCAAAATCGGCTAATGGCCTCATACTAACCCCAATAACGGTACTTTGGTGGTGGCCAGTTTTACGATGACATAAATCACCACCAACCCCAGCAGAAACGCAATCCAGCGTAACTGGTGGTTGCGCGGGCTTTTGCGCCCGAGCGCGACAAACCCTAAAACGATGTAGATAATAACGCCAAACAGCTTCTCAGTCAGCCATGCACCCTGTGGGGTGAAAGGATAGAAGTGGGTTATCATCACCAATGCCACACCGCTTAGCAACAGCAGCGTATCATTGATGTGCGGTATCACACGCACCCAGCGGCGCTGACTCATTGGCGAATTACGGTACTGCCACCAGTAACGCAATATAAACAGGCTGACTGAAATAATTACGGTCAGAATATGCAGATGTTTAAATGCAATGTACGCCACCATACTCTCACTCCTTAAGAATTGCGGTTCGTCCGGCAGTTACCCGTTCATTACCGCCATAATCCTGAAAACTGGCCACCTGCTCAAATCCGGCAGCGGTAAAAATGGCTCGCAGCGCTTCGGCCTGCTGCCAGCCATGCTCCAGCAAGAGCCAGCCACCGGAAGTCAGATAGCCCGCAGCCTGCTGGATGATGGTTCGTAAATCAGCCAGACCGTTATCGTCAGCCACCAACGCGCTACGCGGTTCAAAACGCACATCGCCCTGGTCCAGATGCGGGTCGCGCTCATCAATATAGGGAGGATTACTCACGATAACCGCAAACTGGTGCTGCGGCTCTAAGGCATTAAACCAGTCGCTTTGCATCACGCTAACATTCGCAAGCCCCAGACGCCCGGCGTTGCGCTGTGCAAGAGCCACCGCATCGGCAATGCGGTCCACCGCCTGAAACTCACAGTCTGGACGCTCTGAAGCCAGAGCCAGCGCAATCGCGCCGGTCCCGGTACCGAGATCCAACACGCAGCAAGGTTGTGCAGGCAGCACGGCTAACGCTTGCTCTACCAGGCACTCGGTATCCGGCCTTGGGATCAGGGTGGCCTCCGATACCTCCAGTGGCAGCGACCAAAACTCGCGCTCTCCGGTAAGCCAGGCCACCGGTTCGCCGCGTTCGCGTCGGGCCAGAAGAGTTTCAAGCTCTTCACACTGCGCCGGGCTAAGTTCGGTTTCATCAAAGGCCATTATCCAGCTTCGGCCTTTACCGGTCACTTTTTCCAGCAAGATTTCGGCGTCACGGCGCGGGCTTTCGCTCTGCGCCAGCCGCACTTTTGCCTGAATGATCCAGTCGCGAAAAGTCATCATTCCTGATCGGACAGCGCGGCCAGCTGGTCAGCCTGGTATTCCTGAACAATCGGCTCGATAAGCGCATCAAGCTTCCCTTCCATCACCTCATCCAGACGATACAGCGTCAGGTTAATACGGTGGTCGGTAACGCGGCCCTGCGGGAAGTTATAGGTGCGGTTACGATCCGAGCGATCGCCGCTGCCTAGCAGGTTGCGGCGCTCAGACGCTTCCGCCTGCTGACGACGGGCTATTTCAGCCGCACGAATACGTGAACCCAGTACCGATAATGCTTTCGCTTTGTTTTTATGCTGCGAACGCTCGTCCTGGCATTCCACCACGATCCCGGTCGGAATATGGGTAATACGAATAGCGGAGTCGGTGGTGTTTACGTGCTGACCACCGGCGCCCGATGAACGGAAAGTATCAATGCGCAAATCAGCTGGGTTAATATCAGGCAGTTCGGCCTCCGGCAGCTCAGGCATAACCGCTACGGTACAGGCCGAAGTATGGATACGTCCCTGGGATTCTGTCGCTGGAACCCGCTGAACGCGGTGACCACCAGATTCAAATTTGAGCTGCCCATAAACGCCATCACCACTGACTTTGGCTATCACTTCTTTATAGCCGCCGTGCTCACCTTCGTTGGCGCTCATGACTTCAACGCGCCAGCGCTTAGATTCCGCATAACGGCTGTACATCCGGAAAAGATCTCCGGCAAACAGCGCGGCTTCATCACCGCCGGTGCCGGCGCGCACTTCAACGAAAGCGTTACGCTCATCGTCAGGATCTTTCGGCAGTAATAACAACTGAAGCTGCTGTTCGAGCTGCTCGCTATGTTCGCGGGCGGTTTGCATCTCGTCCTGAGCCATATCACGCATCTCAGGATCGTCGAGTAACATTTGTGCCGTTTCAATATCTTCCTGGGCCTGTTGCCACTGGCGGAAACAGCCGGTCACATCACTTAACTGCGCATACTCGCGGGACAGCGCCCTGAAACGCTCTTGATCGGCGATGGTGCTGGCGTCTCCAAGCAGCGCCTGGACTTCTTCGTGGCGCTCCTTCAGAGCTTCCAGTTTGGCAACAATAGAAGGCTTCATGGGTGTTAAATCACCTTAAAAAATTTGAGATATGGAGTGCTAATCCAGCCCGAGGCTGTCGCGCAAAATGTGCAGGCGCTGTTCATCCCCGTCGCGGGCGGCCTGCTGTAAGGATTTGGTAGGTGCGTGAATCAAACGGTTTGTCAGCCGGCGCGCCAGCTCCTGAACCACTTCCTGTGGATCGGCCCCCTGAGCCAGAGCGGCAGTTGCCTTAGCGGCCAGCTCATCACGGATGGTATCGGCCTGGCTGCGATAGTCGCGCAGCGTTTCGCTTAAGCCCTGAGCGCGAACCCAGGACATAAATTCGCTGCACTCCTGCTCGACAATAGTTTCTGCCTGAAGAGCCGCAGCCTGACGCTGTGCCATATTGTGCTGAATGATGGCCTGCAAATCGTCGACGCTATACAAATAGGCATTCGGCAATTTTGCTACTTCCGGTTCCACATCGCGCGGAACCGCAATATCTACCAGCAGCATGGGCTGATTACGCCGGGCTTTAAGCGCACGCTCTACCATCCCTTTACCAACGATTGGCAACGGGCTGGCGGTGGAACTAATAATGATATCGGCTTCGGCCAGACGCTGATTGATATCAGCAAGGCCAATGACTTCGGCACCCACCTCATCGGCCAGCAGCTGGGCGCGTTCTTGAGTGCGGTTGGCGATTATCATTTTCTTAACGTGATGTTCGCGCAGATGACGGGCAGCCAGTTCGATGGTTTCACCGGCTCCCACTAACAGCACCGTGACATCAGACAGGGATTCAAAAATCTGGCGGGCCAGGGTACAGGCAGCAAATGCCACCGACACGGCGCTACTGCCAATTTCCGTTTCGGTTCGTACCCGTTTGGCGACCGAGAACGATTTCTGGAACATCCGCTCCAAATCGCTCGACAGAGAACGACCGCGCTGGGAATCGGCAAACGCCTTTTTCACCTGACCGAGAATTTGCGGTTCGCCCAGAATCAGGGAGTCGAGGCCGCTGGCCACCCGCATTAAATGGGTGACTGCGGCATTATCCTGGTGCCAGTACAGGCTGTTTCGCACTTCGGTTTCATCAAGACCGTGATATTCACATAACCAACGCACGATACGTTCGTTAATGTCATCCCGCTCTTCTACGCTTAGATAGAGTTCAGTCCGGTTGCAGGTAGACAGCACCACGCCGCCTTGCACCATGGGCAAGGATTGCAGGCTCGACAACGCTTCATCGAGGCTGTCGGGCGCGAACGTTACGCGTTCACGCAGCGATACCGGCGCTGTTTTGTGGTTAATACCTAGTGCTAACAGGGTCATAGAAACGGATTAATACCGGTCTTGATAAGGATTTCTCCGAGCATAATACAGGATGCGCCAGCTCAATAAAAGAGAAGCCCCTGATTCGTCCGGCACGATAATTTTATGATTTCTGACAACTTGACCATAGACGCTCATGCTGCGGGAAGCTAGCATAAAATGTTATTACACTCACGGTTCTAAGGATTTGTACCGCTATGTTTAAGCCTTTCTCTCCGCTGCGCCTGCTGCCTCTGGCAAGCCTGGTGCTTGCAGCCTGTGTCAGCCACGCCCCAAAAGGCCCTGGTCAAAGCCCGGACTCTGCCCAGTGGAAACAACACGTACAGCAAGTTGAAGCCCTGCACCAGTATCAAACCCGCGGGTCATTTGCATTTATTTCTGACGACCAGAAAGTGTATGCGCGCTTTTTCTGGCAACAGACCGGCAAAGATTATTACCGCCTGCTGCTGACCAACCCACTGGGTAGCACCGAACTGGAACTGAACGCCCAGCCGGGCATGGTGGTCCTGGTAGATAACAAAGGTAAGCGCTATGTCGATAAAGACGCCGAAGAGATGATTGGCCGCCTCACCGGCATGCCTATCCCCCTCAACAGTCTGCGCGAATGGATCCTCGGGGTTCCTGGTGATGCCACCGACTATAGCCTCGATAATAACTATCGCCTGAGTGAAGTTCACTACACCCACGATGGCCGCAACTGGACCGTGACCTACAACGATTATCAGACCGATAAAGAGCCTGCCCTGCCTTCCAATATGGAACTGAATGATGGCAAGTTGCGTATCAAACTGAAAATGGACAACTGGATCGTTAAATGATGGTCACAAGCTGGCCATCACCGGCCAAACTGAATCTGTTTCTGTATATCACCGGCCAGCGAGCCGATGGCTATCATCTGTTACAGACGCTGTTTCAGTTTCTGGATTATGGCGACACGCTGACCATCGGGCTGCGTCAGGATGGCATCATTGCACTGGCGCAATCTATACCCGGCGTTGCCGACGAGGATAACCTTATCGTCCGCGCCGCCCGGCTGCTTAAAGATGAAGCCCAGCGCCTTGGCACGATTGATTCCAGCTATGGCGCTACGCTTAGCGTGGACAAACGTCTGCCAATGGGCGGTGGGCTGGGCGGCGGCTCATCAAACGCCGCTACCACACTGGTAGCCCTGAACCATTTATGGAAAGCGGGATTGAGCCAACATCAGCTGGCGGAGTTAGGACTGAAGCTGGGTGCCGATGTGCCAGTGTTTGTGCATGGCCACGCGGCGCTGGCGGAAGGCGTTGGCGAGATTTTAACCCCGGCGCAGCCTGCGGAAAAATGGTATCTGGTGGCTCACCCCGGCATCAGTATACCGACCCCGGTTATTTTTAAAGATCCTGACTTACCTCGAAATACGCCAATACGCAACCTCGAAACTCTATTGCACAGTGATTACAGCAATGATTGCGAGGTTATCGCAAGAAAACGTTTTCATGAGGTTGATGCCCTGCTTTCCTGGCTGTTAGAATATGCGCCGTCGCGCCTGACCGGCACCGGAGCATGTGTCTTTGCAGAATTCGAGACCGAATCCGCTGCCCGCCAGGTGCTTGAGCAAGCCCCGGAATGGCTGCAGGGTTTTGTCGCGCGTGGTGTCAATATTTCCCCGCTGCAGACTGCCATTTCCGGGTCAGCTGAACACTGGTGACAGCGTCACATTGTTCCAGACGTTGCACCGTGTTCATTAAATACACCGCCGGGATGACTCCCCCCTCCGCTGCCCTGGGAGGTTGTCATCCATCAATGGACGCATGCCTGAGGTTCTTCTCGTGCCTGATATGAAGCTTTTTGCTGGTAACGCTACTCCGGAACTAGCACAACGTATTGCCAACCGCCTGTACACTTCCCTTGGCGACGCCGCCGTCGGCCGTTTTAGCGACGGAGAAGTCAGCGTACAAATTAACGAAAACGTACGCGGTGGTGATATTTTCATCATCCAGTCCACTTGTGCTCCCACCAACGATAACCTCATGGAACTGGTTGTCATGGTTGACGCCCTGCGCCGCGCTTCTGCAGGCCGTATTACCGCCGTCATTCCTTACTTCGGCTATGCGCGTCAGGATCGTCGCGTTCGCTCCGCCCGTGTCCCTATCACCGCGAAAGTCGTGGCTGACTTTCTGTCCAGCGTTGGGGTTGACCGGGTACTGACCGTGGATCTGCACGCTGAGCAGATTCAGGGCTTCTTCGATGTTCCGGTTGATAACGTATTTGGTAGCCCAATCCTGCTGGAAGACATGCTTCAGCAGAATCTGGATAACCCTATCGTGGTTTCTCCGGACATCGGCGGCGTTGTGCGCGCCCGCGCCATCGCTAAACTGCTGAACGATACCGACATGGCTATCATCGACAAACGCCGTCCGCGCGCTAACGTTTCCCAGGTGATGCACATCATCGGTGACGTAGCTGGCCGCGACTGCATCCTGGTTGATGACATGATCGACACCGGTGGCACTCTGTGCAAAGCCGCTGAAGCGCTGAAAGAGCGCGGTGCTAAACGCGTATTCGCTTATGCAACTCACCCAATCTTCTCTGGCAACGCCATCACCAACCTGCAAAACTCGGTGATTGATGAAGTCGTAGTTTGCGACACCATCCCGCTGTCTGACGAGATTAAGGCGCTGCCTAACGTTCGTACGCTCACTCTGTCCGGTATGCTGGCTGAGGCGATTCGCCGCATCAGCAACGAAGAGTCCATCTCTGCGATGTTTGAGCACTAAGAAAGTCGGTTAAGAAAAACCCGCCCCGGCGGGTTTTTTTATTTTACCCGCAGGCATCTTCCCCTGATGCCATGCATGGATGCTATAAGGATTGTCGGCCTGTTCCGGCGAATGAACATGATGAATCGCTCCTCCGTTACCCGGGTTATCCCGTTCCGCGCGCTAATTGACGCTTGCTGGCGTGAAAAATATACCGTTAAACGCTTTAACCGCGACCTGGTCGCCGGTATTACCGTCGGCATTATCGCTATTCCACTGGCTATGGCGCTGGCGATTGCCAGCGGCGTTGCGCCGCAATATGGGCTGTATACCGCCGCCATTGCCGGTATTATCATCGCAATCACCGGGGGTTCGCGCTATAGCGTGAGCGGCCCTACCGCCGCCTTTGTCGTTATTCTTTATCCGGTGGCTCAGCAATATGGTTTGAGTGGCCTGCTGGTTGCAACGCTGATGTCGGGCATTATTCTGGTGCTCTTTGCCCTGGCTCGCGTTGGCCGGTTGATTGAATATATTCCATTGCCGGTCACGCTCGGATTTACCTCCGGTATTGCTATCACTATCGCCACTCTCCAGGTTAAAGATTTTCTGGGGTTGCCGATTGCCGATATGCCCGCTCATTTCCCGCAAAAAGTCGCCGTGCTTGTCACCGCATTGCCTGATATGAATATCTATGATGGCCTTATCGGCATCGCCACGCTGGCAACGCTCATTTTCTGGCCGCGCCTGCGTTTGCCGGTACCCGGCCATCTGCCTGCGCTGCTGCTGGGCTGCGGTGTGATGGCATTGGTCAACGTAGCAGGTGGTGAAGTGGCTACCATTGGCAGCCGTTTTCACTATCTCCTGGCCGACGGAACTCAGGGGGCCGGGATTCCTCCGCTATTGCCTCATTTCGCATTGCCGTGGCGTATGCCCGGCCAGGAAATCACTCTTAATAGTGAGCTGATAGTAGCACTGCTGCCCGCCGCGTTTTCGATGGCAATGCTTGGCGCTATTGAGTCACTGCTATGCGCCGTAGTGCTCGATGGTATGACCGGTACCCGTCACAGCGCCAATAGCGAACTGCTCGGCCAGGGGATCGGCAATATTGTGGTGCCATTTTTTGGTGGGATCACGGCAACCGCGGCCATCGCCCGTTCGGCGGCCAACGTCCGCGCCGGAGCCACTTCACCCATCGCGGCCGTGCTCCATGCTTTACTGGTTATTCTGGCGCTATTGGTACTGGCGCCTTTATTATCGAAACTACCTCTCTCAGCCATGGCGGCGCTGCTGCTAGTGGTCGCGTGGAATATGAGTGAGGCGCACAAGGTGGTGAACCTGCTGCGCCGGGCACCGAAAGACGACATTATCGTACTGCTTATCTGCATGGGTCTGACGGTGCTAACTGATATGGTTATCGCCATTAGCGTTGGGATAGTGCTGGCTTCATTACTCTTTATGCGCCGTATTGCCCGGCTGACACAGCTTGAGCCGCTGGCGGGTCATGCTGACGCGTGGCGAATTACCGGGCCGCTATTTTTTGCTGCCGCCGAACGGATTTTTACTCAGCTTCAGCACAATGCCGAAGGTTGCGAGCGGATAATTTTGCAGTGGGACGGTGTGAGTTTGCTGGATGCCGGCGGTCTGGCGGCGCTGGAGAGTTTTATTGCCCTGCTTCCGGAAGGCGTGGAGCTACGCATATCCGGGCTACAATTTCAGCCACTACGCACTCTGGCCCGCGCTGGCGTTAAGCCTCTGCCTGGGCGGTTGAGCTTTTTCTCTACGCTTGAAGAAGCATTGAGTTAAAAAACAGAACGGCCCGCAAATGCGGGCCGTTTATAAATATTTAAGCGCAGGTGGCCAAATTAGTTTTGGCGACGTTCATTTTTATTGCAGCAGCGTTTGTCGTAATGGCGTACCCACCAGTAGCGATCCGCGACATTCTCTTTCCCGCCGATACGCGCCCCTGCCAGCCACAAAACGGCTCCCAGAAAGATACTAAACACCGCGCCATGGGCGATAAACTGCGGCAGATTCAGCTGTGGAAGCTGGTTGATGATAGAGTAACCAACGCCACCCACCATAATAACCATCCCGCAGCCCATAAGAATATTACCGAGTAATGAAGCGTTTTTACGTCTCATATATCACCTCCGGATCTTTGGGTAACGAGGAATAACCCTATTCCTTATGGGTTAAAGTATAGCTTTGGATAACAAATCGATATGTCAGACTCGTCACAATTACGAACACCATAACAACAAAACTTTACATTTAAGCAACTAAAACGCTTCACTTTCTAATCATTTCACTTTCAATCTAATCATTCCTGCGCCAGGTTTTGCCAGCCTTCGTCTCAGGCAGTAAACTACGCGCCATAATTTTCGTGATTCAGGAAAACTCGTGACCATTAAACTGATCGTCGGGCTGGCTAACCCCGGTGCCGAATATGCGGCTACCCGCCACAATGCAGGAGCCTGGTACCTCGACCTTCTCGCGCAAAGACATAATCAGACGCTGAAAGAAGAGGCTAAGTTTTTTGGCTACACGGCACGCATTAATCTGGCCGGTGACGATGTACGCCTGTTAGTGCCCACCACATTTATGAACCTGAGCGGCAAAGCGGTTGCGGCTATGGCCAGCTTCTATCGCATTGCTCCTGATGAAATTTTAGTCGCTCATGATGAGTTAGATCTGCCCCCTGGCGTCGCAAAATTTAAATTGGGCGGCGGCCATGGTGGGCACAACGGTCTGAAAGACATCATGAGTAAGCTTGGCAACAACCCTAACTTTTATCGGTTGCGTATTGGCATTGGCCACCCTGGCGATAAAAATAAAGTTGTTGGCTTCGTGCTCGGTAAGCCACCGGTGAGCGAGCAGAAACTTATCGATGATGCGGTAGAT